>JAFIFY010000178.1 GCA_020831765.1 Phycisphaeraceae bacterium
TTTAACATCATGGACGCGGAACATCGCCACGCCGCGCATCACGCCCAGCGCGGTGATATGGGCTGTCGGTCCGTCCAGTTCCGCTCCGGCGGCGCCGCACAGCGATGCCAGAAAACGCTTGCGGCTGACGCCCAGCAGCAGTGGCGCGCGTAGCGAAACCAATTGGTCCAGTCCGCCCAGCAGCCGCCAGTTGTGCTCGAGTGTCTTGCCGAAGCCGATGCCCGGATCGATCATGATCCGCCGGGGATCGATCCCCGCCTTGGCCGCGCGTTCCATGCTCTGGGCCAGAAAGTCACGGACCTGGGTGACCACATCGTCATAGCGGGGGTCTTGCTGCATATCGCGAGGCCGTCCGCGCATGTGCATGAGCACAATCGGCAGACCGTGTTGGGCAACCACGGAAAGCATCGCCGGGTCACCGTGTCCGGCGGTGACATCGTTGACCATGTCGATGCCGATCCGGATCAGGGCATGGACCACTTCGGCGCTGCTGGTGTCGATGCTGATCCGCACCCGGGGATGTGCTTGGGCCAGCCTTGGGCGAAGGATCGTCAGCACCGGCTCGATCCGGCGAATCTGCTCATCGGCCGGGACCGCCGCCGCGCCCGGTCGTGTGGATTCGCCGCCGATGTCGATCACATCCGCGCCGTCTGAAGCCATGATCAGGGCATGCTCGACGGCGCGATCAACATCCTCAAAGCATCCGCCGTCCGAGAAGCTGTCGGGTGTGATGTTGAGGATGCCCATGATCCTCGGGCATGTGAAATCCAGGAGCTGTCCATCGGGCAACAGCAGGGGCGGGATCGAACCGCTGATCGGGGATGCGGTGGGCAATCGGTATTTACTCATCAATAATTCAGCAACCCTCATCATCGCCGCATCGCTGAATCCACAGCGCCGGATGGAGGATCGATATTACCGGCGCGGTGCTTGTCTTCGGGCAGCTCGACGACCAGCGGTGGCCGGCTTTTCGGGCTCAGCGTCCGGGGCCGGCTTTTGGGGGCGCGAACATCCGGGCGGCTAATCGGGGCCAATTTCCGGGGGCAACTTCCGGGGCCGACTTCCGGGGGCCGACTTCCGGGGATCAGCTTCCGGGGGTGGTCAGATGAGCATGACGGCCGGGTGTTCGAGCATTCCCTTGAGGGTTACGAGGAATTCGGCTCCGGTCGCGCCATCGACAACGCGGTGATCGCAACTGAGTGTGAGGTTCATGCGATGACCGATGGCCAGTTCATCATTGCGGACGACCGGTTGCTTGATCGCCGCGCCGATGGCCAGGATGGCGACATTGGGAGGGTTGATGATCGCGTTGAACTGGGTCACGCCGTACATGCCCAGGTTCGAGACGGTGAAGGTTGAATCCGCCATCTCATCCAGTGACAGCCCCGAGCCGCGGGCCTTCTCGGCCAGTTCCTTTGTCCTTTCATGAATCCGGCGTACGCTCATCGCCTCGACCTGCTTGAGCACCGGCACCACCAGGCCGCCGCCTTTTTCCTCGGGCAGGGCGACGGCGACGCCGATATTCACCGTTCCGTGCTGGACAATGCCGTCGCGGTCCCAACTGCTGTTGACGATCGGATGCTGTTCGAGGGCCGAAGCGCAGGCTCGAACGATGAAATCGTTGACCGAGAGGCGGATGCTCTGGTTTTCGAGCTGCTCGTTGATGGTCTTGCGCAGTTCGAGCAGGCGGTCGGCATCGACATCCACGCAAACCTGGAAGTGCGGAATGGTCGTCTTGGATTCAACCAACCGCTTGGCGATGGTCTTGCGCATGTTGTTGAGGCTGATGCGGCGTGATTCGAGTTTCGCGGGCGTCTTGCGGGTTTCCGGTGCGCTGATCGCACCGACGCCCTTACCGGTTGATGCCTTCTGCTTCGATGGCTTGTCCGCGGCTTCGCCGGCGTTGAGCACATCGCGCTTGATGATGCGGCCGTCCGGGCCGGTGCCCTTGATCGACTCGATATCGACGCCCATTTCCTCGGCGATCTTGCGGGCCACGGGGCTGATGCGGATGCGGCCATCGGAAGACGGCCGCTCCGAGTCGCCATTTCGTCCATTCCCGTCATCATCCTCCGGTTTCTTTTCCTTGGGGGCATCGTCTTCAGAATCCCCGGAATCGGCCGACTCGCTCCGCTGGGGCTTGTCGTCTTCCTCGGATTCGTCGTCCTTCTCGGGTTCGTCGTCGTCGTCTTCCTTCTTGGATTTCTTCTTGCCGCCGCTGGATTTGTCCTTGCCGGAGTCCGAACGCGCATCTTCGACGGATTCGCCGTCGGCCGCGAGCACCATCATCGCCGAGCCCACCGGCACGACGTCACCCTCCTTGACCGTAAGCTCGGCGACCGTTCCATCGTCGAACGATTGAACCTCCATGGTCGCCTTGTCGGTTTCGACTTCGGCCAGCACGTCGCCGGCCTTCACGGTATCGCCGACCTTGACCTTGAAATTGAGAAGGGTACCTTCCTCCATGGTGTCGGAAAGGCGCGGCATTTCGATTCGGATGGCCATCGTGAATCAACTCCTGGGCGATACCCGGTCAGTCGTGTGATGCGGATGCCCGGGTCAGGAGCATCCGGCGGTGAACGATACGGGGGAAGCTTGGGTGGATGATAAGCGGTAGGGCGGGATCGAGCCATCGCCACCCATCGGCGCCCGACAACTGACCGTCGGTCTCCCGGGGCGACCGGATCAATCCGAGTTTTCGGTTGATGGGACGACCGAAGCGGGAATGTTCAGACCCTGGCCCGCGCCCAGGCCGGGGTTGGCAGGCTCCCCGGCGGTGGATCCCTCGGGCTCCTCGGTGGACTCGGTCGGCTTGGGCTTGGCCGCCCCCTGCTTCTTGCTGGGTGAAAGCACCATGGTCATGCGTCGGCCCTGCTGGCGTGGTTCGGTTTCCACTTTGCTGATCTCGGCCAATTGCTCCTTGACGTCCATCATCAGCTTGTAGCCCAGGTCGCGGTGGGCCATTTCACGACCGCGGAAAAGCAGCGTGAACTGGACCTTGTCGTTATCACCGAGAAATTCCCGGGCCTTGCCGAGCTTGATGTTCAGATCGTGGGTATCGATCTTGGGGCGCAGGCGGACCTCACGAAGCTCGCTGGTCTTGCTGTTGCTCCGTGCTTTCTGCTCTTTCTTTCGCTGCTGGTACTTCCAC
>JAFIFY010000181.1 GCA_020831765.1 Phycisphaeraceae bacterium
CAGGCTGGGCGAACGCGAATCAGAGGGAATCATGCACTGGAGAATCTGCAACCGGCTTTTCCAGTGTGTTCGCGTGTCATCATCAGGCAGCACCACCGGCTCATCCAGGCATACCAGCACGTGAAAGCCTCGACCGGAAAACCGCACCTCACTGTGTCGAAGTAGCGAGTGACGGCCCAGCATCGGTTCCAGATGATGGGTCCAGAATGTTTTGGGGTTGATGACAGATGGATCGGCGAGTTCTTGGTCTGAGAGAACACCCCGCCAGTCCGAAGGGTCCACATCGATCATCAGGCGGGAGATGGAGGTGATCAGCTCTTCTTTGAGCGAGACCTGGCTTCGTTTGCCGATGGCGCACTGGTTGACATTGTGCTCGGCCAGATCGATGAGATGCTGATGGTCGGCGTGGAACACACAGGATGGCGGTTCACCCAATCCCAGGTCAGCTTCAACCACACGGGAATCAGCGGAAGACTCACAGGGCGGTTGATCAGTCCGTTCAAAATCAGTTTTCGACGTTGCGCAATTGGCAATACCTCCTTGCGCTTTGGAGCGAAATACGGTAAAATTGTTCATAGTTGACTTTCTGCCGGCTGGGGTATGTCTTGATTCCAGCCGGCTTTTTTATGGGTTCATTCATTCCTTTCCATGTTCACGCCACGATGATCCGCTTACGCAAGGTCATCATGGAGCGATGGGCCAAAGAAACTCTCAAATCATCCGGATAGCACCCCCGGAAGTATCCCCGGAAACACCCCCGGAACGCACTGACATCCGGCTTACGGTCTTATTCTTCATCCGGAAGCGAGTGACTCCATACTTCGTTCAGCGATTCCGGGTCTGGCGGCGATCTCTTTCCGGTCAACGAAGGCATCCAGGTCCTTCACTTCGAATAATTTGGCGCGACCGACCAGGACATAGGGAAGGCGGCCGTGACGAATGACCTCCTTCCACATGTGCTTGGTCAGTCCCAGATATTCACGGGCACATTGAGCCGTGACCAGTTGACGACGTTTGGTTCCAAGGTAACTCATGGCGATTCTCCTTATGCATGATCTGATCCCTTCCCGCATCCAGGACCTTTCCAAAACCCCAAGTACGGGATTGTGTTGCGGGATAGTGACCAGGTCGTATCGATTTTACCAGACAGCGCAGATTATGTCAAGTACATAGTACAAGAAAAAATACATACCAACACAATCACCATACTACCATATACTCTAAAAAGTGCAAGTCATCGAAACGCACAAAAAACAAACCCGTGCGAACCACCATGAAGATTGCCCATGGATTCCGAAGATTGCACGACGTTGCTGCATTCTGGGGACGAAGCGATATGCCCCCGCCCACTCCGCAGCGATGATGGTCTCAAGCGTTGTTGTCCGCCAGTGATCACTATGCGCTACTCCAAGGCCTATTCGGCAAGCACGGGAACGGAAATGATGAGCCGCAGCGTGAAGAAGAGATCAATGCGGTAAAGATGAGCGGAACATGGCATCTGGGTGCTCTTCAACTGGCTTCACGCACCATCGGCATTGCTATTGAACCATCGGAGAATCACACTGCGCACATTGACCGGAGACAATTCACTGGACCATGGATGTAGTTCACGAGGATGTTTTGTCCATGAAGTGAGCAGAGCGAAGTGTCAATCATGAATGAGCTGTGTTGACATCCATCGCTCATCAACGGGAAGGGGATAGCGATGATGATTGGGCCAGGTCGACGATTCATTCAACAGCCAACACGCGCGAAACAGATCCTCCATTCGCTCAACACGGCCACACGAACTCAGGAATGCGCGATAAGGCCCGGAGAATGGCCTCTGAGCGCTTCGGTGAGTCAAGCAGGCCAATGGAGCGGAGTAAGGTCAAGAGCGCGCAGAATGGCTTGTGGTGGCTCAGAAGCAAAGTGGAAATCAGCGGAAGGACAGATGAGCATTGAAAAGCGATGACCACGAGTTGAGCGATGACCGGACAAAACAGAGCGACGATGAGCATGAATGAAGCGATGGCCACGATCTGACTGACGAATGCACTGGCCATATCGCGCGTGGTTGCTGTTCCCTTCTCACTGCGCTTCATCGATCGACAATGAGAAGATGGATGTGAGCACGAAGATGACACGTGGATCAACACACGTGGATCAGCATCATCGATTCCCACTGGACGACGAAGCCAGGGGCATGAACAGCCAACACCCATGCGCACCAGACCTTCCATTCGCTCAACACGGCCCAATGAACTCAGGAAAGCGCGATAAGGCCCGGAGAATGGCCTCTGAGCGCTTCGGTGAGTCAAGCAGGCCAATGGAGCGGAGTAAGGTCAAGAGCGCGCAGAATGGCTTGTAGGCGCTTCAGTGACCAGCCAGCGTCTTGATGACCCACGGTGAAGATAAGAAGACACGTCACCAGGGAGCCAACCAGTCAGTCAGTCAATCACACCTGACCCGGCTGAACATCGACACAGCCCAGATCGTGGATAGTGAGCAGCGGGAAGAACCTGGGAGCGTGAATTCAAAGCAGCGGGCCAGGGCAACCACCCCCCCATCGCCGCTTCCTCTGCCCAACGAAAGAGCGAACAGAGGCGAATGGATGATGGGCGAGGTTGGGGGATCAAGCGTCAGTGCCAGCGAGAACCCACAAACCAGACCAGACCACCGAACCGAAGGCTGAATGGCGCAAATGGACCGATGGCAACCAAAACGCGACAGAATCCGGGAAATAGTGAAGATGGTGAAGCAGTGGTGAAGCATGGTGAAGATGCCATTTTGACATCTTCACCACTTTAAGTAATTTATAAGACAGCACTTACAGCACTGTGGTGAAGATGGTGAAGCAAAAGTGCCTACTCAGCGGCCCCTATACGCGTGTGTATGTGCGAGGGACTCTCTATACGGGGAAGGAGAGGGAGTCCTATGCGCGCGTAGGTTTGGGATTTATCTTCACCATCTTCACCACATCATCATAACCACATCAAAAAACAACACTTATGGTGGTGAAGATGCCAAAATGGCATCTTCACCATGCTTCACCATTCCGATTTATCTTCACCACTCCGGATACGTGGGTCCTGTTTTCGGGGCTGTCATTGGGGGTTGGGGAGAGGTCTGGCGAAGGAGCTGGCGGGTGTTTGGTCGGTGTGCGGTGGCTTGGGTGACGAATGAAGGCTGGTCGATGTGGGCTATCCGGATCTCCATCACCATGACCATCGACGCGGCCTGTTCCGAAGACTTCCGACTGTGGGGGATGTCACTGCCTACTCGATGATCCACGCCCCGTCATTCAAGCATCGTCCGGCTGCTTTCACATCCTGCCTTGCTCAATCGTCCTCAGGTCAACGTCAACATCCATCAGACCGCGAAAACAACCACTGCCTTATCACAGATCGCACCGCCAGCTTCTTTGTCGTCGTCGTACTTGCCGTCTTGCCGTGTGATCGTGCGTGCCCCATCACCGTTTCGATTTTCTGCGTGCTTCAAAATCCTGTGCCCTTATCCAGCGTTCAAAATCCCTGTCTGCTTGCGCTTCGCCTGTGTTGCGTTCCTTATTCCACCGCAGCCTGAGACCCCAACGCGACATCAACCAAAGGACCATCTTGCTGTCATCCCCATTCTGCACAGGCCAGTCCATCAGCCCGCAGTGAACGCCCCAGTTTCACGGCATCCTGGAATCAGACGGCCAAACGCTCCATCCCTGTGAACCCAAAATCTCCCCACTGCACAAGGTCAAGCCAGTTCATGAGGCGAAGCGAACATCACCCTGCCCCCAGTCAACAAAGCCCAACTCAATCGTCAGCACAACAAGCCCCAGTGAATCGCCAGAGTGTGTTTTTTTTCGACGTCCATTCTTCTCGACCACAACCACATCGCCATCCGCATCTCGCTCATCATCGAAAACGAAAATTTTCTCGCTTTACCTCTTGCCTTCTGAAAACTGCCGTGCTAATATTTCAGTGCTTCAGGGTTCATGCAGTCTATCTTGCCTTCGGAACACCTCCTTGTTCGTGTTCCAACCCCAAGTCGAAGTCAGTCCTGCTTTCTGATTTCGCATCCTCACCCTTCAACCCTGCTTCAGCGCGATCCCATTTAACCAAGGTCATCACATACACCACGGCTCTGACGGGACTGCGATCTCTGTCACCAGGCTATGTCGTTCATGCCTGATTCGCGGTGAGGACGGTTCGAAAGGCAGATGGAGAACACGCAAGATGGAAACCAAACAGTACGAAGCGCAGTTTTTGACCGCACACGAATTGGCCCAGTGGATCGGCGTCAGCACACGAACGATCTGGAACTGGCGACAACGAGGCCTGAGGTGTTTCCAGGCCGGCCCAAGAGGCAATGTCCGATTTCGCGAAAACGATGTCCTGGCGTTTCTGGCAGCCCGGAATCAGCAGGAGAATGAAGAAAGTGGCGAAAATTTCTGTTCATCCGATTTTTTCATATTCAGCCAGGACCAGGATCAGGCGGAAAATCTCAACGTCCTGCAAAGCACAGGATCAAAGGGATTTACAAGCACGTGTGGCCTGAATGTCGCTGCCCGATCATCTGAGAATACATCGCGTCAGATGAATCCGGGGCAAAATGGTGGATACGGCAAATGGGCACTGGAAAACAACGCATCCAGGCTCGATAATGCTTTTGAAGCCCAGACGGTGAACGGGGGTGAAGCATGGCGAGCTTGAACCAGGACAAGAGCGGCAAATACCGAATCCAGTTTGCCGATGAGAACCGGAAGCGCAAGACGATCTATCTGGGACATCTCGCCAAGCGTGATGCGGAGATGATCAAGTGGCGCGTCGAGGAGTTGATTCGCGCTCGACTCATGGAAGATCGGCCCAATGATGAGGTGGCCCGTTGGTGTTCAAGGCTGGAGGGTAAGTGGCGCAAGAAACTGGAGGGGGTCGATCTGATCCCCAAACGCGAGAATGCCACGTTGGAGGAGTTCATCACGGCGTACATCAACGGGCGTAATGACATCAAGCCTTCGACGCGGGATCGATTGCTGCGGACTCAGAGGGAGTTGATCGGGTGCTTCGGGGGCCGCAGAAACATTCGCTCCTTTTCCGAGGAAGATGGCCGTAAGTTTGAGGCGTGGATGATCAAGGAGGGGCGGGCCAACAACACGCTTCGCCGCTACATCGGAACCGCGCGGCAGTATTTTGAGGCAGCCATTCGACGAGGGCTGTACGAGGGGTTCAATCCCTTCAAGTCGGTGACGGCGGCCATGCGTCGTGTTGCATCGCGGGATTATTTTGTCAGTCGCGAGGAAATCCAAGCCGTCCTGGAAGCCTGCCCGGATGCGGAGTGGCGGGTGATCTTCGCTTTGACCCGATTCGGCGGTGTGCGTTGTCCATCGGAGATCATGCCGCTGAAGTGGTCGGACATCTACTGGGACCGCAACCGGGTACGGATCACCTCGCCCAAAACCGAGCATCACGAGGGAGGCGGCGAGCGGATGATTCCTCTGTGGCCGGAGCTTCGTGAGGCGCTGCTGGAGTTGTTTGAGCAGGTCGAGGAAGGTGTGGAGCACGTGATCACCCGGTATCGAGACACGCGGACCAATCTACGGACGCAGGCTCACCGGATCATTCGACGGGCGGGCCTTGTGCCCTGGCCGAAGATTTTCCACAACCTCCGCAGCAGCCGCCAGACCGAGCTTTCGATGACGCACCCGATTCACCAGGTGTGCGCATGGATCGGCAACTCGAAGGCGGTGGCGATGAACCATTACCTTCAGGTCCGGGACGAGGACATCAATGAGGCGGTGTCAAAAGCGGCCGAAGAACGAACGCAAAAAGCAACGCGGCAACCTCGTGCAACGGTCGGAAATGAAAAGCAACGTAATGGGCCGCCGGCGGAGACCCGAAACTCGCAAAGCTCAAAGATTGCCGCACTTATCGCGAAATTTCGGGATATTTCCGACCCTGACAAAACCCAAAAAGCTCCCCGAGCAGGGCTCGAACCTGCAACCTAGCGATTAACAGTCGCTCGCTCTACCAATTGAGCTATCGGGGAAAAACTGTGATCGGCCCGGATTTTGGCCGGGTTGGTAAGGATATCGGCTTTTTGGGTGGTGGCAAATCAGGGTGGCCGCGTCGCGGACGTGTCGGAGGCGGACCGGTTGTCGATTGTGTTGGGGCCTGGGTGGAGGCTCAGTCGTTGGCCGGGGTTATTCACCGCTTGCGGGGCGGGCCTTGCGGCATGGGAGGCTTTGCCGGGGCGTGTTCGGTGTTAAGGTGCGAACATTATCGCCTGGGATTTGACCTTGAGGCTGTCGGGGGGCAACAATACTTGGTTCTTCGACCCTTCCTTCCCTTTGTTCTGGATGCTGACAATGAATCGATCGAGAAACCGTGTCGTGGTTGCCCGCATGGATTTGCGTAAGCAGTTGATTAACCGGTGGTTTGTGCTGCTTGGGGCGGGCGCGGCGGTGATGCTGGCGGCTTTGGTTTGGGCCGGGGTGTTCAGCGGCGGCTCGGCTTGGGCGAACGAGAATGGCTCGGGGCCGGCGACCTGGGAGGAATTTGAGGCCCAGACACGCGAGGCGGCCGAGAACGCCGATGGCCAGCGCCCGGCGGCGGGCGGACGGCCTCAGGTGGGCTGGCTCTCACTCGAGCAGACGCTGATCGAGACGCCCCCGCCCTTTTCGATGGGCACGGAGACCGGGCCATCGCGATTTTCGATGCGCGGCGTATTGGGCCAGTTGCGTCACGTCGCGACCAGCCCGAACCACAAGGGCCTGGTGCTCTTTCTCGATGGCGCTCCGCTTTCGCTTAGTCAGGTCTGGGAGCTTCGCGAGGCGATCGGCGAGGTGCGCGAGGCGGACAAGACCGTGATCGTCTTCGCCGAGAGCTACAACCTGCGGGATTTTCTGCTGGCCAGCGCGGCGGACAAGGTTCTGATCCAGCGCGGCGGTATGGTGGAGCTTAGCGGCCTGGCCGTCGAGGAGATGTACCTGGCCGGGCTGTTTGAGAAGGTCGGGATCAAGGCCGATCTGATGCAGTTGGGCGATTTCAAAGGTGCCGCCGAGCCCTTTACCCGCCGCGCACCCTCCGAGGAATGGGACCGGATGTTCGACGCCCTGCTGGATGACCTTTACGGGCAGATTGTCGGGCAGATCGCCGAGGGCCGGAAGATCACGCGTGAAGCGCTTGAGAAAGTGATGGCTGAGGGCTTTACGATGTCGGCGGCGAAGATGGTCGAGTCTGGGCTGGTCGATGCGGTGGTGGATCGCGATCTTCGCGAGGTGACGGGCGAGCTGTTTGGCGTGGGGTTTGGCTGGGACCGGCAGATGGGTCTGAGCCGGCGTTCTTCGCGGATGGACAATCCCTTTGCCGCGCTCTCCATGCTGATGCAGAGCCGCGAACGTCCTCTGCGACGCACGACGATCGGCGTCTTGCATGTCAATGGTGCGATTCAGAGCGGTGATGGCGGGCAGGGTCTGCTTGGCGGCTCGGCGGCGGGATCGAGGACGATTCTTCGCGCGGCGGCGGACCTTCGGGATGAGGCGCGGATCGCCGGCGTGGTCGTGCGGATCGAGTCGCCCGGCGGCTCGGCGCAGGCCAGTGAGGTGATCTGGCAGGCGATCCGGGAGTTGGCCGAGGAGAAGCCGGTGTATGTGAGCATCGGCAACATGGCGGCCAGCGGCGGTTATTACATCGCCGCGGCGGGCGAGCGCATCTATGTCACGCCCTCGAGCCTGGTGGGTTCCATCGGTGTGGTGGGCGGCAAGTTCGTCCTGGGCGAGTTGTATGAGAAGCTGGGCGTGAGCATTCACCGCCGGGCACGCGGTCCTCTGGGTGACCCCTTTAACAGTGTCGAGCCGTTTACGGATGAGCAGCGTCGCGTGGTGCGGCGTGCGTTCGCCGGCATTTATGAGCAGTTCCTCGATCGAATCCGGCAGGGCCGAGGCGAGAAGATCCAGGATATGGATGCGGTGGTGGGCGGACGGGTATTCACCGGTCAGCAGGCGGTTGCCAACGGTCTGGCGGATGAGGTCGGCGGCCTGCAGGCGGCGATCACGGGGCTGGCGACGAAGCTTGAACTGGCCGCCAATGCGTATGACGTGGTGGAGTATCCCCGGCCGATGCCATTGGCTGAATACCTGGATAAGGTTTTTGGCGTGAGCGCCCCCGGGCCCCGGCAGGCATCGGGTGCCGCGGGCTTCGGGCCGCAGGCGCTTGAAGGGCTGACGGCGATCCGCGCGGTGGTGGGTGAGCGTACCTGGCAGTCAGCGCGTCCGCACCTTGAAGGATTGCTGCTGCTGCGAAATGAACCCGCCCTGCTGCTGATGCCCTCGGCGGTGATCCTGCCGTAAGGCGGTGGTGTTGGAGCGCGGCGGGAATCGGGTTCATCGGCCTCGCATCGGCGGCAGGATGTCGCCTTCGATCGTGACTTGGGCCTGTTCGGATTCGCTCATGAGCATGATGCGGGGTCCGCGGCCGAATTTCTGCGTCCAGTGGCGACCCCAGCGACCGACGCCGAAACCGGAGTTACCGGTTGATGCCATGATCTTGTGATGGCCGGGGCTGTCGAACCACATCCGGAACGCCCTTTCGCCCGATATCGTGCCCATGGCGATGTTCTCCGAGGTTCCCCGCGGGTATCCGGCATTCCGCATGCGTTGGACGTGGGATCGGTTCTCCGGTGTCGGGGATGTGTGGGAGAAGTAACCCATCTCGGCCATTTCCTTGCTGTGTCGCCGCGCGGCCTGAACCAATCGCGGATCGACTTCAAAGGGCAGCAGTCCCAGATGGATGCGGTATTCATTGACCTTCTGGATGTTCTCCCACTCAGCATCGTCAACCAAAGTGCGTTGGTGCTGGTTGAACTCATGAATCCGCCGCGCGGCGAAGTAAAAGGCCATGGTCTTGACCATCGGCTCCTCAGGTGTCCGACCACCGACCCAGTCGCGGGCGATCGCGGCCTTTTCGGCATCCATGCCCAGAACCTGCTCGACGCGTTGCGTCAGTCGTTCGATGCGCTCGGGCGTGAAGATCGGTTCGTTCTCGGGGCGGACCTCCTCCCAGTACTCGAGGAAGCGGGCACGCAGGGCAAAGGCTTCGATGATCAAGGCCCGGCGATGGTAGAAGGGTTGGAGGGCCTCGAAGTGCGTCTTGAGCGATTCCTGAAACTCGCGGGCCTTGCGGACGTTGTCGTCGCGTTCCAACACACGGATATTGGCCAGGGCCTCGGATCGCACTTGATCAAAAGCGGCCTGCCGGTCCAGAAACCACTTGGGCTCGCCCGCCCGGGCAAGCTCGCGCTGTATCGACTGCTCGGTCCGGTTGACCCACGATCGTGCCGCGCTGCGCAGGGCATCCTGTCCATCGGGCCCGGCCTTGGCCAGGGCATCCATGGCCTTGAGCGCTGCATCGGAATCCGGACCCATCGCCTGCCGGCGAAGGTTGTTCAGTTCGGCCCGGGTAAGCTCGGGGGCTTGGTCATCGGCACGAACCGCCGGCACGAAGAACGATGCAATCAGCAACATCAGGGGCAGAGTTCGAAGCGCGACCATCAAGATGCTCCATGACCAAAGGACCGAACGTATCTTAGGAGCTACCGCTCCCTGCCGATACCCATGACCAGCCGCTCGGGTTGCCCGTTGCGGCCGCGCAACACCTGATCGGCAAGTGCCGCGGGGTAATTCAGCGTCCGGGCCGGGCCGGTGGCGGCGATGAGATTTCCTCACCCGGGGCGGGGTCAGGCGTGGAGGATCGGGGGTCAGAGCCCTTTACATCGAGCGCGGCCTCGAGTTGTTTGATGCGGTGCTCAGCCAGATCGAGCAATTGCTCGAGGGTTCTGGCTTTGGCATCGAGCTGGACGGCGTATCTTCGGACGAATCCTTCAACTCGGACCGTCGAATCCTCGCCCGAGGACGGAGTGGCCTGGTTCAAGCGGAACTGCGGCTCGGGACGCTGACGGGGCTGGGCGGGCGGCGGCGCGGCGGCCGCTTGCTCGCGCCGATCCTCTTCCTCATCCCGAATCGCTTCCTGACGCCGGCGCTTGCGGATGCTTGAGAACAGCGATGCGATCAACAGCACCAGTCCCAGGGGCAGGAGCATGTCGATCCAGAAACTCGAATCACCGTTCCCGGCATCGAGTAGGAGTGTGGAGTAGGGCGTGAGCATGAGACCTCAAAGGTCATCGACCGGGTTCGGTCCGCTGAGTTGGATGGCGCCCGGAGCGGCAAGGTTATCGGGCGAGGAGACTGGTCGTCGGCCGGCCCGGGTTGGTTATGATCGGCAAAATGAAAGCGAACGCCGAACAACTTCTGCCCCGCGCCTGTCAGCGGGCGCTTCGCCAGCGATGCGGTGTGCCCCCGGGGGCACGCATTCTCGTGGCGGTCAGTGGCGGCGCGGATTCGGTCGCGCTGATTCGGGCACTGGCCGAGCTTCGGGGTAAACGCGGGTGGGAGTTGGGCATTGTCGTTGGACACGTACAGCACCACCTGCGCGGGTCCGAGAGTGAGGGCGATGCGGAGTTTGTCGATCGACTGGCCGATGACCTGGGCTTGGAGGCATTGCGGGAGGATGTCCATCTGGATGTCACCCGGGGCGATGTGGAAACGCAGGCGCGGGCAGCGCGCTACCGGGCGCTGGCGAGTATGGCAGCGCGTGAGCAATGCCGGTGGATCGCCACCGGGCACCATGCGGACGATCAACTCGAAACCATTCTGATGCGCCTGGTTCGTGGCGCTGGCATCGGCGGCCTCGCGGGGATGCGGTGGCGAAGGATGCTGGCACCGGAGCACTCACCGAAGCGGACGCGGGGCAAGGACAAGTCCGAGCGGCTCACGCTGGTTCGGCCGTTGCTCGCCACACCGCGAAGCGAAATCGAGCGCTACCTGCGCGATCTCAAGCAGCCCTGGCGTGAAGACGCTTCCAATCGGCAGCCGATCACCTGGCGTAACCGGTTGCGCCATGAGGTCATCCCCGTGCTCGATTCGCTTCGCCCGGGATTGGCCGGCCGGGTCAGCTCGGTCGCCGAGTGCATGGCGCAGGTCCATCGCTGGATTTACGACTATGGCAACATCCTCCTGGGCCAGGCCCTTCTGGAGAAGTACAGCCCACGCGAGGTCTACCAGCGCCTGGTCTTTCGAGGCACGCCGGAAGTGCTGATCTCCGACATGCTCCGAAGGCGGTTGATCCAGGCCGGCGCCCGTCCGGATACGCTTGGCTTTCACCGGATGAGCCAGATCGCGCACGCGGTCAATGACACGCTCGGCCATGAACGGTCGTTCAGTTTTTCCGGTGGCGTGAGATTGCTGATCCGGCGAAGCACGGTCGAGATCATCAGCAAACGCACACCATCGCCATGACCCCGGAGCGCGCACGGCGAGCAACATCAAGCGGCCGCCATCGATATCACGATTGTGGAGCGAGAACAAGCCGGCCGGAATCACTGACTGGCGGGCCGATGGTTGAGCGCGGCTGAGTTGAGGCAATGCCGCTTGCCGGTCGGTGGCGGGCCATCGCGAAATACGTGCCCAAGGTGTGCTTCGCAACGGGAGCAGCGAATTTCGGTGCGAACCATGCCGTGAGACCGATCCTCGTGCTCGGTGACGGCCTCCGGCGTGATGGCGGCGTAAAAACTGGGCCAACCGGTGCCCGAATCGAACTTGGTCTGGGAATCGTACAGCGGCTGGTCACACGCCGCGCAGTGATAGACGCCCGGCTCCTTGGTGTTCCAGTATTTGCCGGTGAATGCACGCTCCGTGCCGGCCTCGCGCATGATCCGGTATTGCTCCGGTGTGAGCACAGCACGCCATTCCGCATCCGTCTTCGATGCCCAATGTTCAGCGCTGCACCCCTTGTCGCTGGCCTGAACATCACAGCTTTCCGAGCCACCCGCGTTGGTGTTCCGATCATCCATCACCATCATCTCCAAAGTGCGATCCTGCGAGTTTGACTGATGGGCCACCAGGGCCGATTCATCCGCGTTCGATTCCGCGCCCGTCATCACGCCGCCCGAATGCGATGACCTTTCCGAATTGCAGCCCGCCAGAACCATCGCCAAGGCAGACAAAAGTACCACCCACCACAAGTTCGGCAGGCCGATCTCGTTCAGGCCGTGCCGAACCGCATCCGCATGCAGAGGGGCCGCATCCACTCGTGAACCCCGGCTTGATTCGATCAGTGCGCGTTGCTGATGCCGCATGAGCCCAGACCTCGCTTTTCGAGATAGCGCTGGTGATACTCCTCAGCGCGGTGAAACGTGCCCGCCCGCTCGATCTGGGTTGCGATCGGACGCCGGAACTTTCCGGATACTTCCAACGCCGCCTTGCTCCGATGGGCCTGGGCCAACTGTTCTGGAGTCGTCGCGAAGATCGCTGAGCGATACTGCGTGCCGACATCCGGACCCTGGCGATTGACCTGGGTGGGATCATGCATGGCCCAGAAATGCTCAAGTAATGCATCAAACGTGATGCGACCGGGATCAAACTCAACCTGGACAACCTCGGCGTGACCGGTTGTGCCGGTACGCACCAGCTCATAGGTGGGGTTGTCCACATGCCCCCCGCTGTAGCCGACCTGGGCATCGATGACACCCTCGATCCGGCGAAAAGCCACCTCGATCCCCCAGAAGCAGCCGGCACCAAACATGACCACCTCGGTCGACCCCCCGGAAGTCTCAGAACCCCCGGAAGGTGACGTCCGCTTCTGTCCGTTTGAATCTGGGTTACTCGACACCAAATCACCTCCCTGCCTGCCCATCGCGCCCGATCCGACCGGGCCACAGGCGACAACCAGCATGGTCGCGATCAGCAGTATGAGTAAATTCATCAGGGTCATCGAGCCCAATGGTAGGCGCGCGATACGGCCTTGTGGAATCACCTCGCCTGTGCGGCGTTACCGAACCGACCGCCCGATCCGCTGAAAACGACGACGCGTAGGCTCCTAGACTCGGGCACTTTGCGTTCTCCGCTCCTCCCGCCTGTCGGAAAATCGCCGGGTTGCCCGCATGGCCGGCGCGGGTCGGCCTGGATTCCCCAGTCGGGGTTCTCCGACTGCGGCACGACAAAGGATGCAAGAAATACCTTAATGCTTTTGTCTGGCGCGTTGTGAATCGTATTATTGGCAGGATCGCACGCGGCCGATATGGCCTCAAGCGAACACCGCCCGGCCCGACGCGGCGGAAATCAAGGCAACGTCCCAAGGCGTGCTTTATGAACCAACCCCATTCCGAATCCTCCCGCAAGTCAGCGAGGCTCACGCCGCGCGAAGGCTCCGATGCGCCCGTGAACGGCTCCAGCGATGCCGCTGTCCTGATTGTTGATGATGAATTCGCCTTCGCCGGAATGCTCAAGACACTTCTGGAACTGGAGAGGTTTGTGGCCTTGATCGCGGGCAACCCGGAAACAGCGCTAAGGCTTATGTCGAAGCATCACTTCGATGCCGCGATTCTGGATGTTCGGCTTGGCGAACGGACGGCAGCGCCGATCGCCGATGCCCTCGATGAGCGGGGCATTCCCTTCATTTTCCTGACCGGTTACAGCGACCTGGATGAACTGCCCCAGCGGCTTCGCCAACACCCATGCCTGGCCAAGCCCGTCCCCCCACAGGTACTGATTGAACAGGTCAAGACCTTGACCGCCAGGCACAAGGCCTCGGTTCGTTCATCCTGATTCAGCTCCGCTGATCGTGGACCTTCAACGATTGCGTCTGGATGCCTGTCGGCCGCCGGGGCGATGCGGCTTGCTGGGAAAGGATGCGGAGCTTCGGGCCGCGGGCACGTTCAGTCGGCTTTCGGGCCGACGATGCGACCTTTGCCGCTGTTCTTGGCCTCGTAGAGCCTCTGGTCGGCCAGGTCCAGCAACTGGCGGCCGTCCTTGAGCCGATCCCACTTGAGCGAAGCCACACCCACCGAAAGATTCGCCTTGGTTTTTCCAGCGTGCGCGGTGGCCGTGTGCTGCCGGAAGAGCGTGATCAATTGCCGCGCAAGCTCGATGGCCCGTTCGACACCGGCGCCCGGCATCAGCACCACAAACTCATCGCCGCCGAGCCGGACCACGTAATCCTCGTGGCGCACGCCCGCCGTGAGCAGACTGGTGGTGAAGATCAACAGTTCATCACCCGCCGCGTGCCCAAAAATGTCGTTGACCTGCTTGAAATTGTCCAAATCCATCAGGAGACAGATCAGATCGGTATTCGACGCCAGCGCCGATTCGACCAGTGACGGTAGGGTCTGCTCCAGGAAGCGGCGATTACCCACTTCGGTGAGCGGATCGCGCATGGCCATCTTCTCAAGCTGGCGCGTCGCCTGCTGGGTCGCCTTGCGGACACGGTGGTCCAGATCGCGTCGAAGCCTTCGCGCTTCCTGCCAGTCACGCGCGGCCGACACATGGACACGATGCATCACCCGGGCCAACCGGCCAAGCTCATCACGACGGGTCAGGGGAAGCTCCAGACCACGCGCGGGATTCTCCAAGAGCGCCTGCCGTTCGAGGCTGCGAACCAACATCAGGATCGGACGCTTGATGTAGACCCGCGCCAAGCCGAACAGCACGATGAGCAGCATCAGCGAACCGGTGATCATGGGCAGCCGCGAAAACTCGCTGATCGCTTCAAGCATTCCGATCACCAGTCCGCCGATCAGTGAAATCAGTATCAGCAGGTTGACCTTCAGACCGATCGGCGCATCGTCCCAAGCCCGATTGCCGCGCTTCATGCGACTGGAATCAATCGCGCTGATGAGATGCGCATGCGATCGCGGCTCACTGGAATCCGATGCGCGATCCGTTTCGACGATGGGCGTCGAACGCACCAGTTCACTTTCCGGCCTCGCCACAACCCTGGTCAATACCAAATCCTCCGGGAGCCCGAACCCGGAGCGCTGCACAAGCGCCCCGATACTGGCCACCTCCCCCGTATCGTCTATCGGCCGGAGAAGATCGGAAGTTAACCACCGAACTCAACTTGAGTTAGCGAGTATAGCCAAGGGTATATCGCCAGCCGGGCCGGTCTGCTGAGCGTAACGCCTGGGCCAACCGGCCGCATTGGGATTCGCGATGCTCGAAGGCTCGGATCACCGCCGCTCAAGGAACGGCTGGATAGCCCGATAAACCGCGGTCGGCCGGCGATCGAGATCCAGCATGCCAAACCCGCCACGGTAATCCCAAACCGCCCAGCCGATGTCCAGGGAATGGAACACGGCGATGAGGTCGCTCAGCCACGCGATCCTGATGTCATCCTGAACCGAATCCCGAACACCGAACTCGCCGCAGTAAAGGCTCAGGCCGGTTTCTTCCCGCCGCGCCAACGGTTTAATCAGGGCGTGCCGGATGGCGTCGGCATCGAAAGGCGCGTTCCATCGCTTCAGATCGACCCGCCCTTCCGGCACGGCGGCTTGAAGCCGAGCTATATCTTCCGATGCGACAGGCTGGCCGGGATAATGGATCGGTCCATCGTAATCGCCGATCGCCGTCCAACCGGCCCGATAATGCGTGATGAGCATCGGTTCATAGAAATGAAAGCTCAGGATCAGATGGCGATCGTCGGGGATATCCAGCTCATCGAAGGTGGTTGCCGACTGGAATCGATTCGAGCCCAGGTAGACCACGCGTTCGGGCTCGTGATGACGGACGGCGGCCAGCGGCTTTCGCAGGACCCGGTTCCAGTCCGCGGCATTCCGGGCGACCGGCTCATTGAGTAGTTCATAGGCCAGTCGGTCCAACGGATGATGCTTCAGATGAGCTGACAGAACATCCCAGAGCCGTGCGAAGCGATCCGATTCCGATTCATCGGTGTACAGCGCCGGCTCGGTCGGCTGGTTGAAGTAGTGCGCACGCAGAATGTGCAGATCAACCAGAACCCGCAGTCCCGACTCGGCCGACCAGTCCAGGGCCTGATCCAGCAGATCGAACGCCTCGGGCTCCGGCCGGCCCGATTCATCGAACATCTGAACCTCATCGATGGGCAGCCGGATGTGATCCATGCCCCATTCGGCGATCCGCCGGACATCATCGCGCGTGAAGTAACTTCGGCGTTCTTCGCCGCGCCGCTTGCTTTGGCTGAGCCAGTGCGAGATGTTCACGCCACTTCGGGCCAGAAACGACATCAGTTCACCTCCGTGCCAGCCGACCGATAGCCGCTTCCCGGTCGGAAATCGTCGGGGAAGCCGGGAATCACCCGATCGCCCGTGCCCATACCGGGCAAGCGCGGCTCGAGTGTGGACAGGCTATGCCACCGCGGCGGCCGGCGCATGCTCGGCCATCTCGCGAGCCTGGGGCGCATCCTCGGTCCAATCATCCCCATAGTGGTGGGTGATCTCCTCGCCGGGCTGGATCGTGCGGATCGCTTCGAGGGTTCGTCCGTAAAAAGCGGCGTTCGGACGGGTCGAGTGGTTCACGAATCGCAGGGCGTTCCTGCCGCTGATCCCGAAGATGCGACCGTCCTCCTCCTCGATCCAGAGCGTATAGGCCCCGATACGATGGGTCACGGGCCCGTCATAATCTCCGATGATCTGCCCCTTGCGAATCCTGCGTCGGGCGAAAAGTCCCCGCCCATGAATGTCACTTCGACGGACTTCGATCATGCTCATGTCGAGCCCGTCCTGGTATTGATCCGGCATTCAGGCACTCCATTGTCTGGTCGTTCGAACTCGCGACGGTCCGGCATTCAACGTCGATCCAACCTCACCTCGTCAACCGGACCCGCGCGACCAGGTGTTGCCCAATGATGCGCGCAAATGAATCAGAAGACAAATGGACCACCGACCACAAAGCGGCAATCGCATCGAGCGGTCCACCCCATCAAATCGCTTCGGCACCGCACTTGAACCGATAAACCCCGGTCCAGGCCATCCGACACAGCACCCGGATCGACTTACAATGACTTGATGGCCCGCTCCAAGCCATCCAGTTCCCATGCCCTGGCGATCGTGCTCGCCATTCTGCTGGTTGTCAGCCAGTTGCCCGCGCGATGGATCGCTCCGGTCTCGCGGCCGTTCGGCCGATTGCTTGATCTGGCTTACAGCCCGCTGACCGCGTTCCTCACCCACGCATCCAGCCGCGTCACACGGCATCCGGACCTGCCGGTGGCGCGGGATGCGATCGAACATCTGGATGATGTCCTGCTGGAGAATCGCCGGCTTCGGCAGGAGCGTGATGAGCTGCGGCGGCGACTGGCTGAATTTGAAGGATTGCGCCAGAGATTCGGCGGCCAGTTCGCCGCGCGAAACCTTCTGAGCGCTTCGATCACGGGTTACTCCGGCCAACGAAGCGATCCGCAACTGGTGATCAATCGCGGCACCCTTCACGGTATTTCAAAGGATGATGTGGTGATCAGCTCCAGCTATCTGGTCGGCCGGATCGCCGAAGCCGGCCCTTCGACCAGCCGGGTCCGCCTGATCAACGCCCCGGATACGCTGCTGGAAGTCAGCATCGCGCCCCTGACGATGGGACCGCCCCCACGCCAGACCATCGCCGCGATCCGTTCGATCGGCCGCACCGGCCGCTTCGAGGTCATCGTGCCCTATGACCGGCCGGTGCGGGTCCAGGATGCAGCCACGCTGCACTTAGGCGACCTTCGGGTCACACGAGGCATCTGGCCCGAGCACGCTCGCGGGCTGATCGTCGGCGTGGTGGTCGAGGTCGAACCCCATGAACCCAACCCGACCATGGAACAGCGGGTCATCATTCGGCCCGTGATCGATCTGACTCGACTCACCCGCGTGGTGGTCATCACCGAAGAGCGGCTGGATGGCCCCCCGGCCCCGGCCCCGGCCCCGGCCCCGGAAGTGCCCCGGGAAGGGGGTGGGCCGTGAACTGGTTCATCTTCATTCTGTTCGCCTACGTGTTCACCGTCCTCGAAGTCGGGCTGGAAACCCTGATCAGTCCCCGTGTCGACTGGCTCCGCGAAACCTCGCCACAGTTCCTGATCATTCTGCTGGTGTTCATCGGCCTCAATGCCCCGTTCCGAACGGCGCTGTGGGCGGGCCTGGCCCTGGGCCTGATCGCGGACCTGATCGCCCCGGTCACGGTGGACCTTGGCGACGATATGACGCTGCTGACCTACCTGCCCGGACCGCGCACGCTCGGCTACGTCGGCGCGGTTTACTTTGTCCTGCAATTGCGCGGCGTGGTCTACCGAATGTCGCCCCTGGCGACCGGCGCGGCGACGTTCTCAGCCTGCATCGCGATGAGTCTTATCTCCATCGCCCTCTGGGCGATGCGCGGCCTGCCCTTCACCCCCGGGGAGCCGCGCCAGGGCTGGATGCCCTCCGATGCGCTGGCTGTGGGCTTCCTCGATGCCGTTTACACCATGCTGGCCGCTATGCTCATTCATGGACTCTTTCAACTGGCTCGGCCCCTGTGGCAGTTCCAGACCCCCGCCGGCCCCGGTCGGCGTGTTCACAAAGCTTGATGGCATGACCGATCGCGATCACACCGACTCCGAACCCAACGAATCCCAAGACCAGGGCGATCAACCCCCCAAAGCTTCGGTCGACCCGCCAGGCGTTGAGAAGTCCGATGCGTTCGGCTATCCGCGCCCGACCTCGGATCGAATCTGGCCCACCGGCGAGGCGCCCGTGACATGGCAACCGGCCAGAGGTCCGGTCGCCCGCCTCCTGGCCGCGCTGGTCCTCCTGATGATGCTGGCCGGCATCGCGATTATGATCCACTGGAGTATCATGATGTTTCGCGGCGAAACGGTCGATTTCCTCGACCGGCTCTTCCCCGCCGTCGGCGAGGTCGAGGACGAAGCAATCCAGGACGAGCCGGAGCCGTAAGTCCGTGTGAACCTGGTCCCCGATCGGTCCAGCGACTGATCCAGGGGACCGATCGATGGAATCTCGACGATGCGCATGAGTTGGAATGGTGTGGGCCTGGCGATCGGCATTGGCGCGGCGGTGGTGTTGACCGCCGGCGGCCCCGCATGGGCTGAATCCTCGCTCGAAGGTCTGGGCCGGATGCGCGCCCGGTTCGATCAGGGCGGATTCACCATGTATCTGCTCCTGATGCTTTCGGTGGTGGGACTGGCTTTCACCCTCGAACGGCTCTTTCACCTGCGCCAGGCATTCATCGTTCCTGAAGGGCTTATCGAACAGTACATGGAACTTTGGCAGCGCGGCCAGTGGAAGACACTGGATGAGCTCTGCCTGGCACGGCCGTGTTCGCTCAGCCGCATGGTGCGATTCATGCTCCGCCACCGCATGGCCCCGGCCGAGCGACTTTCCCAGGCGCTCTCGGACATGGGTTGGCGGGAGATGCGGCCCCATCTGCGCCGCCTGCATCCCCTGGCCCTGGTCGCGACCGTCGCCCCCCTGCTGGGCCTGTTTGGCACGGTCGTCGGCATGATCGAGGCCTTCGAGCAGTTCCGAGTCTACGGCGAGACCGGCAACCCGGCGGACTTCGCCGGCGCGATCTCCAAGGCCCTGATCACCACCGCCTTCGGCCTGGCGATCGCCCTGCCCGCCCTGGCGTTCCATCAGTTCTTCAAGAGCCTGGCCCAGAAATACGGTGACCGCCTTGAAAGCGAGGTCGGCAGGCTGTTCGAGACGTACTTCCTGCTGATCCCCGATGAACGAGCCAGCCGGGCCACGACGCGCCCGGCGATCGAGACCGACGTCATGGCCGAGGAGGCTGAGAACCCTCGAAACAGCCCGGAGCGCGGCGATGCGTTTTCACCGTGAAAGCGAAGATGATTCTCCGGCCGTGCAGATGACGCCGATGATCGACTGCGTCTTTCTGCTGTTGATTTTCTTCATTGTGACCGCGAGCATCGAGCCGCCGTCGCCACAACTGGACCTCGACCTGCCGGTGATCGAACTGGCCGAGCCCGCACCCCGGATTCCGGGACAGGTTCATATTTCCATCGACAGCCAGGGCCAGTTCCATCTCGATTCGGGCCCGGTCAACCGGCAGCAGCTTCGCCAATTCCTCGAAGTGTTGTCTCGAGATGACCCCGCGCCAAGAATTCGATTGAACATCGATCAGCAGGCGCCCTCCCGCTACTTCCTGGAGGTCACCAATATGCTGACGATCCATGGCCTTCGGCAGGTTTCGTTCGGCGGAAAGTAGAGCCTGGAGCACCCTGTCATGTTCGCCCGTCTGAAGAAGTATTCGCTGACCTGGTGGGTGGTGTCCCTGGCGCTGCATGCCGCCGTGGTCGGAGCGATCGCCGGATCGCCAAAGCTCCAGGCCTGGCTCAATCCGTTCGAACGGTCCACGCCGCAGATCGACCCCGCGCCCGAACGCGTCGAGGCGATGATCGAACTCACCCGGCAGCGGATGGTTCAACGGCTGGATCAGAGCCTCGGTTCGATGCGGATGGGCCTGGCGTGGATGGAAGAAACCGAAGAGCAGCACCGAGGCCGCGTGGCGGCGCGGCAGCCGGAGGTGCTGGACTTGAGCATCGCTTCGCTTCGTGAAATTCAGGATCGCCCCCCGGCGGTCGGGAGCGGCGCGGTGGAAAACGGAATCGAAGAAGACGATCCACAAAGAGAAGCGCCGCGCCTCGAGCCCGGCTCGACGGAGCAGCGGCTGGTTCAGCTCTACGAGGAACTGCTCGATCACGAACGGAAGATCAACCAGGCTTACGAAAGGCTGAAGATCAGCGCCCTGGCGGCTCGGCGCGGGGTCAATCTCTCGACGATCTGGGAAAGCAATCGACTGATCTTCCCGGAACGCGAGAAGCTGGACTACGAAACGATGACGATGCCCATCGACCGGCTTGATGATGGTCGATTCGATCGTTTCCGCGATGAGACCGCACGATTGCGCCGCCAGATTCTGACCGTCGGCGAGCGGATGTCGAATTTGACGCGGCTGGCGCGCGAGCTGGCGACGCGGGACGATGATTTCGAGCTTTTCGGCTGGCATCCGGAAGAGTCCGGCCTGACGCCGGTCGGCCGCGCCCTGGCCACCGAAGAAGTTCAGGCCGGCGGCGATATCGACCTGGACTGGATTCGCGACAGCCCGGGCGATGCCTATGTGCCCAGTGGACTGGTTCGACAAGGTACACGGCTGGGCCACCCCGATGATGCCGAATCCGTGGAGTGGATGATCGTGGATGCATGGTATGTGGTCGGGCCTTTTGAGCACCCCGGACGGTCACGACAGGACCTGGACCGGCCATATGCGCCCGAATCGATCATCGATCTGGATCAGGAATTCATCGGCAAGGACGGGCAGACCGTTCGCTGGCGCTTCACCCAACTCGGGCGGCACAACCAGCGGCCCCAGATGATGGTCACCCCGCCCGGCCGGATTGAATCCTGGGCGGTCTGGTACGCCTATACCGAGATTTATTCACCCACCGATCAGACCGTCCTCATGGCCTTCGGCAGCGATGACTATGGCATCTGCTGGGTCAACGATCAGGTGGTCTGGAAAAGCAATGTCGCCGTCCGAGCCTGGACGCCGTTCGGCCCCGATGCGTTTGCCAGCGTCAATCTCCACCGGGGCATCAATCGCGTTCTGTTCAAGCTGGAAAATGCAGGCGGGCTTACCGGGTTTTCGATGCTGATCTACACGCGGCCGGTGGGTAGACCTTAGCCAATGCCCCGGCGCGGCGGGATGGATGGCCGTGGCCCGTCTCATCCATCGTCCGAACCCACCACGATCCTGACGGCCTCGAGCACGGCGTTGGGCTCCAATCGCTTGCGGTAGTCCGCTTCCCAATGCGCAAAGCGAACCTCGCCGGACCGATCAATCACATAGACCGCCGGAACCGGCAGCATGCGATGCCGGCGCTCAGAGGCGGCCTGGATGTCGATGCCGTAATCCTGGAGCATCGTCATCGTCGGATCATCAACGCGGAAGGCCACCCCGAAGCCCTGCGAAAGCCACATGTCCTGATCCGAGACGATCCGATAGGCAAAAGCGTGTTCGCCCTTCCCGGCCCGGATCGTTGCCGGTGAATCCGGGCTGACGGCCAGAACCGTCACGCCCAGCTCCTCCAATGCCTCGTCGATATCAGCCATCGCCGCAAGATGCTCGGTGCAGTACGGGCACCATCCTCCACGGTAAAAGATCAGAACGACCGGACCCTCGCGATAGAGCGCGCCCAGATCAACCTCGCGGTCTTCCCCATCACGAACAGGCAGCAGCGGTGCTCGATCACCGACGCCCAGCGGCTTGACCTCGGCCGCGCTTTCCGGAACGGGGCCGAAATCGACCGACGTCGGCGAGTGTCGATGCACACCGGCACAAGCCTGCATGGCCAGGCCCACCATCAGCAAGGTCAACGGGAACAGGAGACGATTCAGGTTCATGGCGACAACTCCAGCGCGGACGCGGGAAATCTCGGCCATCAGCCACACGGATGAGCTTTCGATCGTCCCCGATGGGGACACGCATCGCAAAAGTGTACGGTTCGGCCCGATCATTGGTGCGGCAATCCTTTTTCAGAGCGCGGCTCAATCCGGATGGGGCGAAAAAACGCCCGAAAACACCTCAACCGCCGGCCCGGTCATCATCACGCTTCGCTGGCGTCCCTCCCAGGACAACTCCAGGTCTCCGCCCGGCAGATGGGCCAGAATCTTCGAGCCGGTTCGATTCGTCAGCACACCGGCGACGCAAACGGCCGATGCGCCGGTCCCGCAGGCCAGCGTGATGCCGCTGCCTCGCTCCCACGTCCGCATCGTCACCTCGTCCGGTCCGTGGACCTGGACAAAATGCACATTCATCCGCCGAGGGAAAGCCCGGTGCGTCTCAAGCTTCGGCCCAACCCGCGAAAGAGGCACCGAGGCCGCATCCTCGACATACAGCACCAGATGCGGGTTGCCCATGCTGACCGCCGTGGTGCCCGGGGCAAGCCCGGCACGCTCCCACCACGCCTCGCCGCCTCCATCAACCCCCAACGCATCACGCCCAAGCCACGCTTCCCACGGATGATCGATCACCTCGCGCACGTCGGCCGCCTCGACCGGTATTCGCGAGGCATCCAGAATCGGAGCGCCCATGTCCACCGTCACCGAAACGACCCGGCCGTCCCCGCCCACCCGGTAGGTCAGGGCCAGCACGCCCGCCCCGGTTTCGATCCGCATCGGGTTCCGTTGGCGGATATCCGATCGCACCTGATGGTCGTAAGCCAGCTTGCAGGCACAGCGAATCCCGTTGCCGCACATCTCCGATTCGCTGCCATCGGCGTTGAACATCCGCATTCGCAGGTCGGCCTCGACCCCATCTGAAGGTGGAAGCAGCATGATCAGCCCGTCGCCACCGATCCCCTGATGGCGGTCCGACACCCGGCGGGCCAGGTCGGCGGGATCGCCCACCGGCTCACGGAAGCCGTTGATGTAGATGTAGTCGTTGCCGATTCCATGCATTTTGATGAAGTGCAAGGTCAGATGCTCCAGTCATGAAACCGATGGCTCAAGCCGGTTATCGGACTCGCTCCGCGGGCTTCGGCTTTGTGGAAACTTTGGTGAAATCGAAGCTTAACAAGAAAAAGTGCTTGGCGAAACAAGACTGTGCTGCTATCATAGACCGATAAGTCGCCGGCCTCGGGTCGGCTCGCAGGTCCGAGAAGTCTCGCTTCGACGGTCTAGTCGACTCGATCCACAGCTCGGGTGGATCATTCCGATGGGCATCGATGGAGCCCCGAAGAACTCCATCGGCGGGTCAAGAGAACGAACCATGGAAGGTTCCTTCGCCCGGCTCCGGTTCGGATCAACATGGGGTAATGGATCATGGATGATCGCCGCCTCTTATCGCAGAACCAATTCATCGCGCAGAAGCTCACCCGCACGGAACGCCTGGTGCTGATGCTTTGGAAGATCGAGGGTCTGACCGACCTGGAGATTGCCACAACCCTCGACCTCCCCCCGGGCCTGATCATTTCCGTCAAGGCTGCGTTGCGAAACCGCCTGGGGATCTATCTGGCCGACTTTGAAGCCGCCAACATCATCAGCACTTCGTGAACCCGATGCGATGCGCCTCCAACGAAGGTCCGCGATCAGGCCGATCGCTGATGCGGCGGTTGTGGCGGGCACTCAGGCGCGATCCGGCGCAATACTCTGACTCCCGCCATAGGCGATCTTCCGCAAGAGCCGCTCCACCGGCCCCTGTCCGAATCCGCGGAACCACCAGACCGAGAGCGGAACCTGGATCAGCCACACCAGCAGCACGAAGCCGACCTGGCCGACGCGGCTGACCTCACCGAACAGGCCAAAACCGTGGCCATAGAAGATCGTCGTGCAGATCAGCGATTGCAGCAGATAGTTGGATAGCGCCAGGCGACCCACCGCCGCCAGTGCCTCCTCGAGCCAACCCAATACGCCGGCGCGAACCAGCAGCACCACGAGCCCGATCCAGCCCGCCGACATAACGGGCGCTGCCCAGTAGCCGAACTGGAACCCGAAAGACTGCCATCGGTAATCCCAATCGATCGCGAAGTTGTAGATGGCCCCCACCACAGCCAGCGGCAGACCGACACACAGGGCAAGCCATACCGGCACGACATAGCTGCTTTGCGGACGTTTACCCGTGAGCCAGCCCCACTTGATCGCGGCCATGCCCAGCAGCATCAACCCGGTGATGCCGGGGATGGCGATCAGCATGCCCTTGGTATGCATCTCCAGCGCGAGCTCGAAACGGGCCGGCATCTGCTCCAGCCAGCTTCCACGGAACGCCGCGACCTCTTCATCCACTTCAAAGACAAAGCTGGACCAGTACTCCTGCAATTCAGCGACGATATCGGCCGGCGCGTAAACCATCGCGATGCCCAACAGCATCAGGAACCCGGACGGCAGGGCGTACAGCGTCCCCCCGAGCACGGCCAGCGAGGCCGGTGACAGTCGCCACACCAGATAGGCCAGCGAACCGCAAACCGCATAGATCAGCAGAATGTCCCCATACCAGACCAGGTAGGCATGCAGGAGCCCAATGGCAAATAGCGCGGCCATGCGCCGATAGTGAATCGACGCCGGAGGCCGGCCCGCTTGCAGATTTCGCTCGGCCAGCAGCACGATACCGGCGCCGAACAACACCGAGAAGATCGTGATGAATCTCTGGTCAAAGAATAGATAAGCGATCAGCCAGACAACGAAGTTACCCCCTTCAAGGTCACCCCAGGCGGTGGGCACGACATAAGCCGGACTGGGCATCGAAAAGCTCTGGATGTTCATCACCAGGATGCCCAACAGCGCAAAACCCCGCAGGACATCCAGCATCGGCTGGCGCTCCTGGCCACCCAGTGATCGATCCAACTCGCCGGATGATGGGGGGCGTGCGGTGCCCAGGTCCTCGATCGGCATGACCTGATCGGATTGTCCCGGGCGGGTGGTGTGTTCCCGGAGCCCTTCCGGGGCCGGAGCGGGGGCCAGGGGCGGGGATACTCCCTGGGGTTCTTCCGGGACGGGGGGTAATTCCGGGGGCGGGGGCACTTCCGGGGGCGGGGGCGGGGAGGGCGATCCAAAGGCGGCACCCGTCGGAGCGCGGCGGTGATCTTCGGTTGCCCGGATGTTGTCCATCGCCCCAGCTTACCCTCGATCGGCCAAACGCTCGCCCGGCCTCCCACAGGTACTCATGATTGGGTTAGGATATGGCATTCACCAGACAGGAAGGATCGGCTTATGGCTGCGCCCGATGATCGGCGATATCTGAAGAGTCACGAATGGCACCGGCGGGAACCGGATGGACTGATCGCCGTCGGTATCAGTCAGTTCGCCGTCGAGGAACTGACCGACATCACTTATGTTGAAGTCACCCGCGACGAGGGTTCGATCGAGGCTGGCGAGGTCTTCGGCGAAGTCGAGTCGGTCAAGGCCACCAGCGAGTTGTACTGTGGCATCGGCGGTACGGTGGTGGCGGTCAACCAGCAAGTCATCGACAAGCCCGAGACCCTCAACGAAGACTGCTATGACGCGGGCTGGATCATCAAGATTCGTCCCGCCGATCCGGCCGAGTTCGAGAAGCTGCTCAGCGCCGCCGACTACGACAAGGCGTGTGGTCAGGCCGAATGATTCGTTGATGGACGTTCCCGCCAATGACCGCCTCGGTGGATGGATGACATCGCCCGGCCTTCCCGGGTCGAACCGGCCGATGGGAAACTAGAACCATGATTATTGATGTCGCGGCTTACGTCTGGGACAATCCGTTGCAGTTGGGAGCGGATGGTGAGGCGTTGCTGCGGCGCATGGCCGATTCGGTCGCCGAACGGCCCGATCCCTCCGTCCAGGCGCTGGCCGCCGCGGCCGAATCGGTGGATTACGTGCTGGTTCACGGCCTGTGCAGCAAGCTGCTGGGCGCTTCGGTGCCCGCGCGTAAGGTCGAAGAAGTGGTGGGTTCGCTGGGTGGCAAGGCGCTGGGGATCGCGTCGGTGGATCCGCTGGACGCGGCCTGGCCCGAGCGGATCGAGCAGGCCCGGGCCCTGGGCATGGCGGGGTTCGCCACCAGTCCGGCGCTGTGCGGGTTTCATCCCTGCCATTCCGAGGCCATGGCGATGTATGAATCGATCCATCGCCTGGGCATGCCCCTGTTCATCGATCAGCGGCTGACCCTGTCGCCTCGCACAAGCATGGAGTTCGCCCGTCCCGGCCTGCTGGATGAGGTGGCCCGCACCTGGCCCGGTCTGAAGATCGTCATCGGCCAGGCCGGTTACCCATGGGTGGATGAGACCATGGTCATGCTGGTCAAGCACACCAACCTTTACACCGAGCTTTCCGGCATCGCCCCCCAGCCCTGGCTGCTGTACCAGTTCATCGTCAACGCGCTGCGACAGGGCGCATTGGATCGGGTGATGCTGGGCAGCGGCTTTCCATTCTCATCGCCGCGCCAGATCATCAGTAACCTGTATCGGATCAACAATTTCGCGTTGGGAACGCAACTGCCGGTGATCCCTCGGGATGAACTGCGAAGCGTGGTCGAGCGCCCGGCGTTGTCCCTGCTGGGCCTTAGTTCACCGGACACCGATCAGGCGACGGACGAGGATTCGACAACGGACATGACCCATGAGGCTGAACATGCGGGATGAAGCTTCCACCGGAACACCCAGCAGCGCCGGCCGATCGCTTGGCCACGGCGGCCTGCTGTGTGGCCTTTGCCTGGTCGCCCTGGCGCTCTGGCTCCCGGGCTGCGTCGGCGTCGATCGGACACTGGCCAGGACGACCGGAACCTCAACGCCTGGCGGGGAAACGAGTTTGCGCAGCCTGATGAGCGAGGCCAGCCTCACCGGGAGATTTGACACGGCGATCTACGCCAATGACGGCGCTTCGACCTTGACGATGGTGCTCACTGAGGGCCCGGTGGAAACAACGACACAAGCCATGGTCATCCGCCTGCTCTGGGTGCCCCGTTCCGTTGAGACGCCGCGCCATCGCACCGCCACGAACATCACGGTGCATTACGTGGTGTTCGCCGGTGAGGATGAGGTGGGTATCTTCGAGGGTGCTGGGTTCATGCTCCCCCTGGCCGATCCGGGCGATGCCCGTTTCCGAGGAAGGATTACCCAGGCCAGTGTCCGGTTGGTCGAACGCAGCGAACGCTTCGCCGATCGCGTCGGCCCCTCGGTCCTGACCGGCGGCGTGCTGGCCGAGCACGATGAGGCCGGAATGCCCGAAGCCCTCCGCCGCCTGTCCCGGCGTGTCCACGATCGGCTTGGTTATCCGAGGCTGATCCTGGACTGGCGCATCGAACCGGGGCTTCTGGCCGAAGCCGAACCCGATCGCAATCATCCGCCGGCGGATGCGCGGCCCTGAATCATCCCTGCCCCCTCGCGTGCCGATTCCCGCTTCGTGCGCATCGCCCACCTCAACACGGCAACACGTTGCCCAGGCGATGAAGCGAATGGATGGCGCCCACCCTGCCGCTAAGCCCCACCAGCCGAAGATCACTACCCAGCTCAAGAAGCACGCGGCGAAGTTCGATCAGCTTGGCCAGGGCCGCGATCGTGGTATTGGCCGAGTCGGATAGATCAATCACCAGTTTCTCCCCGCGTCCAAGCTGATGCGCCAAGGCGAACAGCGCCTGTGCGCTCTCATACGAGAACTCACTGCCGTGATGCCTGACGATCCGCTCGCCTTGGCCGATGGTCGCAATGCTCATGCCTCACCCCTTGTCCTGGTTCGATTCCAGCGCCGCCGTACACCTCAACCGGCCGATGCCCCACCCAGAATCGCGCATCAACCATTGAATACGAAGGTCTTCCGAGTCCATCCGATACCGCGTGCCATTCGGGAAATCCCACTTACCCAAACCCGCCAAAACGCACCGATCACCCAGCTTTACATCTGGTCGCCGGGGCGGCGCAGCTCATCGCAATGAACCTGAACGGTTCGGTGGGAGCAATCCCAAAACGCTTACAGGGAATATGCCTCAAAAAATCTCAAATGCCAGTCTTTTGACTGAAAAGAGCATCAAATCGGACGGAAAAGCGAAAGCATAATCGGCCGTTACAGCACGATCCGCTCAGCCGCTGAATGATTTCTTCTTGCGTCCGGACAGATAGCTTTCGATCACCAGCGCGCCCATATCCTCACCAGCGCTGTAAAACGCCGCGCCACGGCACAAGCGATTGAGCCGATCGACGAATCCGACCCAATCCATGCCCCAGTACTCCTCAACCAGGGCGAAGGTGTTGATGCGAATGTCGGCGGCGCGGCAGCGCCAGGCTTCATTCAGCGTCGCTTCTGTCGAGCGCCTATCGGGCGGATAGAGCAGATAGAGCATCTCGCCGCCCTTCTCGCTGCTCTCGATGTGCGCGGTGGGTTGACCGTCGGTGATGATGAAAATCTGCTTGTTCGTGCCGCCCCGACGCGCCAGTATCCGCCGCGCCAGGCGAAGCCCCATCTGCAGGTTGGTGAAGTGCTGTGGCAGTCGGTCCCGCATCTCACGCGCCTGGTCAAGCGGCACGCGGTACCTGACGCGCGAATCGTAAATCGTCACCGGCTTGGGCATGAGCATGGGCAGATCAATCGGCCTGATGACCTCGGCCATGGAGCTGAACCCGACAAGGTCCACGGTATCGTTCGGAAAGCGGGTGCGCATCAGCTCCATCAAACCCAGGACCACCCGCTTGGCGTTGATGAAACGCCGATAGCGGAACATCGAGCCGCTCATGTCCAGCAACAGGCACAGCGCAACATCCGTCCGGCTCTCGGTCTGGAAGATTTCGAAATCCGCGGGCTGGAGCCTGGCGGGCATTTGAAGCTTCCGCTCCGGGTGCTCGGTGCGCAGCCGCGCCACGAGATTCCGCATGGTGGACGCCATATCCACCTCGCTCAGGCGATCGCCGAATTCATACCGATGCGTGCCCTCGGTCCGCTCATCGCTTCGGCCCGATTGCTCGGCGGCATGCCCTTCGCTTCGGCCCTGGCGGAGCTTCTCGAACATCTCCATCAACGCCTGGTGGCCGAATCCCCGGACGAGCTTGGGCGTGGGCTTGAGCTTGCCCGTGGCATCGTCACGCTCAAGCAAACCGTCAGCCAGCATCTGCATGACCAACTCCGCGATCGCCTCATCCTCGCTGCGTTCCAGCGCATCAAGCCCATCCTCGCCATAGGTCAGGATGAACTCCATGATCTCGGGCGACTGAAACAGGCTGTCCACGGTGGGAAAAGGTTGGCCGTCGTACTTGGAATACTCGTGACGCATGACCAATCGTAGGACGGAGCTGGGCCGATCGGCGGACGACCGGGTACGCGGCCAAGTCGCCGGGCCAATAAGCTCAAACCTGCATCTTCAGCCCTTGACGCGGCGCATCGCACGCAAAACCGGTGTTTCGGCCGGCGGAATCCGACATCTTCTGGCGTCAGATGAAAATCACCCCCAAGTGACCTATTATCTCTACCGATTCACCCGTGGAGAGATTCGATTGATCCTTTGGCAGCCACCCATCCCCCCCCTTTACAACACCCTCGAGCCGGACCGTCTGGCCGACCGTATCCATTCGCGCAAACGCGAGTTGGGTGACAACCTGATCATCCTGGGTCATCACTACCAGCAGGATGATGTGATCCAGTTCGCCGACTTCACCGGCGACAGTTTCAAGCTCAGCCGACTCGCGGCCGAGCAGGTCACGCAGAGCGGTGCCCGGTTCGTCGTGTTCCTGGGCGTACACTTCATGGCCGAATCGGCCGACATTCTGACGCCGGACTCGACGCAGGTGATTCTTCCCGATCTGGGCGCAGGCTGCTCGATGGCGGACATGGCCGATCACGATCAGGCGGTGGCCGCGCTGGAAGCGATCCACGAGATGCTCGAAGACCAGGGCGAACCGGCCCGGGTCATTCCGATCTGCTACATGAATTCCTCGGCGGCGATCAAGGCGTTCTGTGGTGAGAACGGCGGCGCGGCGTGTACCAGCAGCAATTGCCGCGCGATCTTTGAATGGGCCCTGGCCGGCGGAGAAACCGGGCCGCGACCCGGCGAGCGGATCAAGATTCTATTCCTGCCCGATCAGCACCTGGGCCGGAATACCGCGGCACAGATGGGATACGACATCGAGGCCGACATGGCCTTGTGGGATCCCCGAGGTCCCGATCCGATGCGACCCGGCGGCAATGATCCTCAAACGATCGACCGGGCGACCTTCATCCTGTGGAAGGGGCACTGCTCGGTCCACAAGCTGTTCCGGCCCGAGCACATCGATCAGATTCGCTCGCAGTGGCCGGGGGTGAACGTCATGGTCCACCCCGAGTGCGATCACGATGTCGTGCTCAAGGCTGACCGGATCGGGTCAACCGAGGGCATCATCCAGGCGATCAACGAAGCACCCGCCGGCTCACGCTGGGCGATCGGTACCGAGATTCACATGGTCAACCGGCTGGCTCGCCAAGCCGCCCAGCGAGGTGTCGAGGTGCGCATCCTGTCCGATTGCCAGTGCCTTTGCACAACGATGTACCGGATCAACATGCCGCACCTGGCCTGGGTGCTCGATGAACTGGCCCAGGGGCGCGTGGTCAATCAGATTCGCGTCGCTCCGGAGGTCAAACACTGGGCACTCGAATCGATGAACCGGATGCTGGCCCATCAGAATGCGCCGCTGGTCGTGGCCGAGTGAACCCCGGCGGCGGGCGCCGGCCCACCTTGCCAAGGGCCGGGTTCAGTCGAACCGCCCGAGTTGTTCGGTCTCCGGCATCGGGAGCGGACGACGCAGGTCGCTCTCAAGCTCGACAACCTTGCCGGATTCCCAGCTCTCGTAAAACGCCCGCATGATGCGCAGCGCCTCGAAGGCCAACTCGCCCGATGCCCGAGCCGGACGGTCATTCAATATCGCCTGGGCAAGGTCCGCGACGCCGCTCATGCGGCCATAGCCGACGGCATGCGCCACGGGAAGCTCTTCCCAAGTCCCCCGTCGCTCGCGGCAAAGCGTCACCTTGCCATCAAAGCCATTGGGATCGGGCACACCGAGGCTGGCGGTCGTTCCAAAAAGCGTGATCGGCGGATGCTGGGAAGCAATCACCGCGAAGCTGGTGACAATGGTCACCATGGCCCCCTGCTCGAACTCGAGCAGACCGGCAACGTGATCCGGAACCTCGACGGTCAGCTTCGATCCGGCATCCGGACCGGCGCCCAGCGTGCGTTCGGGAATCTGGATGCCGGTCATGCCCATGACGCGGCGGACCGGGCCCAGCATGTTGATCAACGCGGTCAGGTAATACGGCCCCATATCCAGCATCGGGCCGCCACCCTCGCGGTAGTAGAACTGCGGCGCGGGATGCCACGACTCGTGACCCGGACACAACATGAAAGCCGTGCCGGCGACCGGACGGCCGATCAACCCATCATCGACCGCCTTACGCGCTGTCTGATGCCCGGAACCCAGAAAGGTATCCGGCGCACCGCCCACGCGAAGGTTCCGCCCCCGGGCTTCCTCAAGCAGCGCACGGGCCTGCTGCACCGTCGCCGCCAGCGGCTTTTCGTTGTAGACGTGTTTGCCGGCCTGAAGCGCGGCCATGGCCACCTCGTAGTGCGAGGCGGGAATGGTCAGGTTCACCACCAGCTCGATGTCCGGATCGTCCAGCAGTTCATCCACCGAACAGGCCCGACCCAGTCCGAACTCCTCGACCCGGGCCTGGGCACGCTTGATGTCCAGGTCCGCAAGCGCCTCGATATCCAGAAACTCATAGGCGCGGCTGTGTTTGAGATACTGCGGCACAATGTTGCCGCATCCGATGATGCCGATACGCATAGGGCACTCCAGCAATTGCGTGGTTGGGCCGATCGCCCGATCACAGAACATACCCACCCCACCGTTGCCTGTCTATGACCATGGCCGCATGACCAACTCTTCGCTCAGGCACCGGCTTTGGTTCGTTTGCCAGGACCCGGATCCAGCTCCTTGGCCGGCGGGGCCAGGTCGGAGGGCCGCTGGGCGGCGCGCAGTTCGCTGAACCTCGGGCCGCTGGGAATCACCGGGCACCACTGAACCATGGTTTCCAGCGCATCGAGGCCGAACAGCCGAACCGCATCATCGCCCCAGGTCTCATCCAGCCGGATACGAACCTGCCGGGTCGTGCGGCCGACCGGAGCGTGGATCAGCCGATGAACGTTCTCAAGCTCCTGGCATGTCCGTTCCCACGTACCGTCCTCGCCAAGGGCCTCGACCGTGAACGCCCGGAGCAGCGAACCGGGCATCGCGATCCGATCGCACGTCACCGGATACCGATAAGGCATCCGCTTATCGTTGTTCAGGTTGCTGTCGGCGATGAGCCGCAGCCCACCGACAAAGACCGGCCGATCCCACCGGAGCGTCAGGACCGCGCCCCGATCGCCCACCCAGGCATGACTCTCCCCCTCACGATCACGGTCGATCCCATCGTGAAGCTTTTCCAGCCCGCGGCCCGGGCCATCCAATTTCGCCACGCGGGTCAATTCCGGGGGCGCGCGATGGACGCCCGGCAGGAAGCAATCCTGATCCATCAGAAGCTGCTGCAACTGCCGGATGTGATCGCGCCAAAGGGAGCGGGGGGTGCAACCTCGGGCCGAGCACATCGCCGCCGCCGTGCCCGCCGCCTGACCGATCACCGCGCAGGTCGCCATCACCCGAGTCGATGACAAAGCCGCATGGGTGACCGAGATATTCCGCCCGGCAAAGAGCAGGTTGTCGATGTTGCGCGAATAGAGGCAGCGGTAAGGGATGCCGTAGGGCGTGGGCGCTGGATGGAAGACCGTCGGCTTGCCGGGATAGAGCAACCCGGCCGGGTGGTGATCGTCCATCGTCCAACCGCCGTAGGCCACCACATCATCGAACCGGCCGCCGCCCTCCACATCATGCTGGGTCATGATGTGGTCGCCCTCATAGCGGCGGTTCTCCCGCTTGCCCGGCAGAGCACCCAGCCAATGAAGCCCCCAGTTGATGGTCTTCTCCCGCTCCGGACACCGATTCTTCAGATAGTCCCAAACCCCGTAGGCGATGCGCATCAGCTCGTGCCGTATGGCCTCGGCATCGGCGATGGTATTGTCCAGGCCGCCGATCTCCAGCCACCAGAAATTGTGGCAACTGACTCCATCGACACGGTGTTCGAGGTCTTCAGGGCCATCAAACCGATACGCCCACGGAGGCGCGACAAACGGCTGGGGCTCATCGCCGCGATGCGCCTGGATGAGCAGCGAATTGCCCATCGTCTTGTGGTCGGCGACCGGTGGCTCGATGTCCTCGCCGAACTCTTCGCGAGCCTCACGGCCCCAGCGGTGGGCCGCGGGGGTCAGCGCGGCGAGAATGCTGTCGCCCGAACAGTCGATGAAGTATGAGGCCTCGATGGTGTGCCACGTCTGGCTGGTCAGTTGCCAGGCGCGGATGGACTCGATCCGGCCGGCATCCATCGTCGCATCGGCACACGAGGCATTGAGCAGTGTCGTCAGGCCGGGCTGGAAGAATGCCTTTTCGTACAGCACACCATCCCAGATCGAGTAGTTCAACCCCGGGTTGCGATGGAGATTCAGAAGCTGAATCTCTTCAAGGATGCCGGTCTCCTTGTTGTGCCGGCCGTGCGCGCCGCAGATCCACATCCGGATTTCCGAAGAGGCATTGCCGCCAAGCACCGGCCGGTCATGCACCAGGATGGTCCTGGCCCCATTCCGCGCCGCGGCGATCGCGGCACATAAGCCGGCCATGCCCCCACCAATCACGCAGACATCGACGGTATGCTTCTGATGATTCAAGCCGGACGACCGCATGGTCAGGTTTCCAGAGCCACGCCCTGTGCGGGCGACGGCGAACAGATCTCACCCGGATTACGAATCATCGCGCATCTCGATAACCGTCTTGCGGTCCTTGTCGTAGATGCAGAGCTTGCCTTCCGGCTCGGATTGCCGCGCCAGTTTGTGATTGCCATCGCAAAACGGCAGGTTCTGGCTCAAACCGCAGGCGCAGATCCAGACGCTTTTTTCCTGCGGCTTGACCTCGATCGGGTTGCAGGCTTCGTGTCGAACAAGTCGGGCCATGGAAGTTCTCCTCTAGGTTGAGTCAGGCGACGCTCAGGCGGTCAATGCTAGGACGCGAGCTTGGACGAGGGCGAAACCGCCACCAGCAGGTCGGTCTCCCCCTCGGTTCGAGCGATCACCGCCGCGCCGCAGGAATCGGAGAAGATATTCACCGCCGTGCGGCACATGTCCAGGAACCGGTCGAAGACGAACAGAATCGCCACGCCGGTTTCAAGCGGGATGACGACGCCGTGTTGAGCTTCAAGCTGGCGGCCGACGCTTTGCAGGATGACCAGGATCGCCACGAGCGAAGCGCTGGGCACGCCGGCCACACCGATACTGGTCAGCAATGCGACAACCACCACGAAAAGCTGCTGCATGAAGTCCAACTGGTAGCCGAATGCCTGCACGATGAAGATGGCCGCGACACATTCATACAGCGCTGTGCCGTCCATATTGACCGTTGCGCCCAGGGGCAAAACGAAACTGCTCGTCTTGCGGGAAACACCGGCGCGTTCCTCGACGCACTTCATCGTCAGCGGCAGTGTCGCCGCGGAACTGGCGGTCGAGAAGGCGGTCATCAGCGCCGGGGCCATCGCGTGGTAATACTTGAACGGATTGATCCCGCCGACGAAGTAGAGAATCAGCGGCAGCACCAGGCCAAAGTGAAGGAGCAACGCTCCCACCACCGTCGCCGAGAACAGCAGGATGCCGCGTAATAGGTCGATGAACCGGTCATCCGGTGCCAGACGGGCATAGTTGAGCGCGATGGTCGTGGCGATCAGGGCCGCCACACCGATGGGCGCCAACCGGATGATCACGTGGGTAATCGAGAGCGTGATCGAGTAAATGGCCTCGAAAAAGTCGGTCAGAACCTCGCCCTGCCGGCCCTTGAGCCGCGAAAGGAAGAAGCCCACGACCATGGAAACGATGATCAATCCCAGAATGTTGTTGGTCGCCGCCGCAACCACAAGATTGCGTGGCACCATGTCGCGAATCGTGTTGAGGAACGCCGTGCCTTCCGCGCGCCCCTCGGGCAGACCCAGCCTGCGCTCCATATCCTGACGCTCACCCTCGAAGCGCTCGGCCTGCTCGGCCGTCAGCAAGGGTTCAGGACCACTGGAGACCCCGGGTTGAATCGTATTGACCAGCACCAGGCCGATAAGGATCGCGATCGTGCTGGTGCTCAGATAGTAAGCGATGGTCTTGAGCCCGATGATGCCAAACCGCGATCGACTGGCGATGTTGTTGACCGCCAGGATGATCGAGGTGGTGATCAACGGGATGACGATAACGAACAGAGCGCTTAGAAATAGATCGCCCACAAGCTGGTAGAAGATGTACTCGAGGCGTTCCACAACAACATCGGCCGCCTCCGTGGTCCAGCCCGTCCGTCGAAGCGCCAGCCAACCGGATAGCCACCCGAGCAAGCCACCGATGATCAGCCCGATGAGAATCTGCCAATGCAGTGGAAACCGCTCACGCCGGGGGCCTTGGCCGCGATTCGATGCGGACGGCGGCGGTGGTGGCGTATCTTTCGACGCCGGCGAGGGATCGGATTGATGGGATGCCTTGCTGGATTCGGTCATCGGTTGTCCCTGCTCATCATCACTGGGAATGGGTCCGACGCTTGACTCATCCAAGGTTAGAAGATTCCGCCCGGGATGCCAAGCGGGGCCGACGGCTCCAAACCCTTACAGGTCCGAAGGTAATTGGCGACGATTGGCCCCGAACACCGCTTGGCATCCGCATTTTGCTGAATCCTCGCCCCCGTTTCACATCCAAACAACCACCGATTAGACTCGGTCACATACCGAAAAGGAGTTTCATCATGCAGTACACCCAGCTTGGCCGCACGGGCCTGTCCGTTTCCCGCCTGTGCCTTGGCACCATGAACTTCGGCCGCGATGCCACGCCCGAAGAAAGCTTCCCGATCATGGATCGTGCCCTGGATGCGGGGATCAATTTCTTCGACACCGCCGATGTTTACGGCGGCCGCAAGTTCGAAGGCTGGACCGAGCAGGTCATGGGCCAGTGGTTTGCCCAGGGTGGCGGTCGGCGGGAGAAAATCGTCCTGGCCACCAAGTGCTACAACCGGATGGGCGAGGGCCCCAACGACCGGGGACTGTCGGCGTACCACATCCGCCGCGCGTGTGATGATTCGCTTCGACGCATGGGTGTGGACCATATCGACCTGTATCAGATGCACCACATCGACCGGACCACACCCTGGGACGAAATCTGGCAGGCGATGGAACAACTGGTCCGTGAGGGCAAGATCAGCTATGTCGGCAGCAGCAATTTCGCCGGTTGGCACATCGCCACGGCGCAGGGTGCCGCTGTGGCGCGCCATTTCCTGGGCCTGGTGAGCGAGCAGAGTCTCTACAACCTCAGCCAGCGGACGGTGGAGTTGGAAGTCCTGCCCGCCTGCCGTCACCACGGGCTGGGGTTCATCGCCTGGAGCCCGCTTGCCGGTGGGCTTCTTGGCGGGGTGCTGGGCAAGGAGCAGGGCGTCCGCCGCGCTCGCGAAGGCATGGCCGACCGGATCGAGAAGCACCGCAAGTCTCTGGAGGCTTACGAGAAGCTGGCCGTCGAGTTGAAACTGACCCCCGCCGAGCTTGGCCAGGCATGGGTGCTGGCCCAACCCGGTGTGACCGGCCCGATCATCGGCCCGCGAACGATGGATCAACTCGAAGCCGCGCTCAAGGCGATGGAAGTCAAGCTTTCGGAAGAAACCATTGGCCAGTTGGATGAAATCTGGCCCGGTCCGGGCGGAGAGGCCCCGGAGGCTTATGCATGGTAAGCGCGGCGGCGGATGGCGAGAGCTGACCCTGATATCCGGGGGGATGACCGTTAGCGGCGCATTTCGGGCGCTCGATGAACGTATCGCACGCTCGCGCTGGATCACCCGCTCAACCGGCAGCCGCGACTTGTGGAAACGGTTATCCTGAAGCCGATTTCAGACTGGCTTCGGGAGTGAACCATGCATTGGATGACCCTGCTGATTGGTGTTAGCGTCCTCGCCTTCGCTTCCATGCTCGGGGGATGTGGGCGAGCCGGTGAGGCCGAGATTCCCCCGCGCCCGGTTCGAGCGATCCAGATCGGAAGCGCCGTCGAGCTCACGCAGCGCGGCCTGCCCGGCCAGGCCATTCCCAGCGAAGAGGTCAATCTCGCGTTTCAGGTCGGCGGCCCACTGGTCGAGTTGAATGTCCGTGCCGGGCAGCGGGTCGAAGCCGGCGATCTGCTGGCGCGGATCGATCCCCGCGATTTTCAGGTGCAGATCCGCGATCTCGAGGGCCGACTTGAGGCGGCTGGGGCCAATCTGGAACTGGCCCAGATGGAAGAGCAGCGGCTGACCGAGCTCGAGCAGCGGGGCGCGGCGACACCGGTCGAACTGGAACGCGCCCGGCTGAAGGTCAAGGAACTGAGCGGCCAGATCCGGTCCATGGAAGCGGGGCTGGAGCGGGCTCGGGACCAGCTTGGCGATACCTCGCTGTTCGCTCCGTTCAGCGGAACCGTTTCAATGGTCTTCGCGGACCTGTTTTCAACCATCGCCCCGAGGGAACCGGTGCTTCGCCTGATCGATGAGAGCCGCATCAAGCTGGTGGTCGATGCCCCCGAGCGGCTGATGGCCAATCTTGACTTTGTCCGGGACATCACCTGCACGTTCGATGCGCTGCCCGGCCTGGTCCTGCCCGCTGAGATTCATCAGATCAGCCGCGAGGCCAGCCCGGCCACACGCACCTATCCAATCACGCTGATCATGGACCAGCCCGACGAAGGACCGCGCGTGCTGCCAGGGATGGCCGGAACCGCCCGGGGCACACTGGCGCTGCCGGATGATCCGGAACAGATGGGCGTGGTCGTTCCGGTCGGGGCTGTCTTCCGCCATGTGGATGGCCAGGATTCAGTCTGGATCATCGATGCCGAGCAACAACGGACACAGCGCCACCCGGTCGAGGTCGTCGGCCTGACCTCGCGCGGCGTTCAGGTGCGCGGCCTGAGCGCCGGCTGGTGGATCGCCACAGCGGGCGCATCGTTCCTTCGTGAGGGCATGCAAGTTCGTCTGGAGACCGATGACGCTTCCGGGGCCGGGGCCGGGGGCGCTTCCGGGGGCGGGG
>JAFIFY010000015.1 GCA_020831765.1 Phycisphaeraceae bacterium
ATCTGGCTGACTGTCCAACGGCCGCCATTGCGCCGCAACGCGAGGGTGCAGCGTTCCAGTGGCGGAAGGGTGCGATAGATATATGTTCGGTTCCTTACAGCGACATCGCGGGCAAAGGATGCCACACAGTTGTGCTGGGTACGGCCCTCCTCAACCAGGTCATGGCTACCGGTGATGGGTTCGATAAGCGGTGTTCCGGCAATCGGCGGTGGAGGGAACGGCGTGTTCAATCCGGTGTGACTGATTCGCGTAAAGTCATCGACGAGAGAGTTGTGGATTGTTCGCAACTTCTCCACGCTTCGGACAAGTGAGAATCGGCGCCGCGGATAGAGGAGGTTGAACATGGTCAGGCTGTCGCGAAGCAAGTAGGCCGCCTTGGCGCGCTTGTCTTCGTCACGCATGTCCGCGACCTCAGCCAGGAACTGCGGCATTGCTGCGGGCAACAGTGTGGAATCAATGGCGATGCGAAGCACTCCGGCGTTGATTCGCTGAAGATGTCCCAGCGCTTTAGCGGTATCCGTCGATTCAAGCTGCTGCCGTAGAAACATCAGAACCTTGACACTTACCGATGCCGGAACCACTCGCGCCAGGATCTTGCGGGTCGACTCGGTTGCGGGGAACCCCAGCCATGCCAGAATCTCTCGCTGCTTTCGGCCGCGTGCCAGCAGTGATCGCGCCGCCCGAAGCGGCCGCTGTACGGCAGGACGATGAAAGACCCAGTTCGATGCCAATGCGAAGGCGAGGCTGGGGTTCGAGGCGACCAAGTCCAGAGCTGCCACACCGCAACGTGAAGTAAGTGAAAGGAGGTGCCAGTGACGCTCGGAAAACGGCGCAATGGCCTTCCGTACATCCATGGGGATCATTGCGTACCAGTCAGACCACGCGACCTTGACGCGCGATCGCGGGCCGCTGTCCGCGATCGCCGCAGAGGACAGTAGATGCTGGCCGCCTGGCCTGGCTGTACGAGCCAACTGATGGTTGATGCGCCTCATGACATTACCGGCCGGGACTCGAATCTCCGGCCGGAAATGCTGCCACCATGGTTGCTCCCGTGTCTTCCGCCAGGCCATCAGATGCGGCCAACCCCTGAGCACCCAGATCCGCCCCTTTGAAGCAACAAATTCGTAAAGCTTGCCCGTCTCGGGCTTGAAGATAGTGCCGGATCGTTTGATTAACGGATTTGAAGACACATTGGCCTCCTTGTCTTCACCGGTCGGCGGCGAGCCAGTTTCAGGCGACGCCTTTGGATGCGCGCGGCAACCTTTTCTCTACAGCAATGATCTTCAGAAAGAGCCTCTATGGCGATTGATTCGGTCAAGGGCCGCCAGCCCTTGTGCCGTGAGCAACCCCGCACTTACGGGTGGAGTGACTGCCAGTTCCGGCTATCCACGGCATGGAACCATGGATCGTCAACGATGTAGAAGTTATTCGTCTGGTCACTCTGCCATTCGAGGATACCCATGCAGCCAGGTTCGATGCGCTGATCCTGCGATCGCCTGAAGTTGACATCGTTGAGCCACCAACATGAGGTGCTTCCCAGTCTACTTGGTGGCACGGGCTTACGGTAGTGGCCGAAGAAGTGGTAGGCGGGGCGGCATTTTTCGATGACCGCGCGCAGCAATGGCGATCCGAAACGATCGGTTTCTCCGCCGAGCCCGACAGGTCCGCAGTGAGAAAGAAGGACATCGAAGGCCAATCCACCTGCGATCAGGCGGTTGGTCACATTTGAGTCGACCAATCGCCACTGCCCATCTGCCGATCCCCCTTCCCGGGTCCCACCCGCATCCGGTCCGCCTCCCACGGCAGCCAGTCGCAGACCTGCTGCGACCTCGACAACGGCTCCGCTTCGTACGTACCAGAGCCGCTCGAAGGCATCGACTGGTCGAATCTGACCCGAACCAGGCAGGCGGCGCAGCGCTCGAAAATCCTCATGGTTGCCGTGGCACCAGTACACATCGTAGTTCAGAGTGGTCGGATCATCAGGATCACCTTCAAGAATCTGCTCGGTCACCACATCGCGCAGTGGTGGGACCGGCTGCGCGAAATATTGCCAGAAGCCCTCTTCTTCAGGATCATCCTTTGCGAATCGACGCGTGGCCCTATCCACGTTGGCGGGATCCGGCCAGTAGCCCAGGTCACCCACCTGTAGAATGGCATGCAGATTTGCCCCGTGGACCTGCTGCCATAGGCTTGCAAGGCGCAGCACCAGACGGATATGGCCGTGGACGTCACCAAATACCGCGATATGTCGAATATCGGATTGTACTGTCATGGCATATTCCTCAGCGGACACACTTCTTCGATCTCGGTGATGGTTTTATCGCCAAAGGGGGCTACGTTTTGCAGAGACGCTCCTCGGCGTAAGCACAAGCATCTTACTTGACTACCTCAACGATGCGAACCGCAAACTGGAGACTCGGCCGTCTCGGGAGCTGATACCCGAATGCACTTCCAATACTTCACATCGCAGATACCGGACCATGTGAGGGGTAAGCATTCACGAAGCCGAAGGATTCCGGCTGAAAGCCGCAATCATCGAAGGCACGATTCACACGTTCCACTGAGATCGACTGCCCGTCAATGCCATCGTCCAATGCGATGAGAGCGATCGTGTTGCACAACTCTCGAATCTGTGCGCCGGTAAGCCCATCGGTACGTTCGACCACCATAGTCAACGTACTGGCATCCAGATATCCGGGCTGGATAAAGCGCTCAATCAGCCGCCGCCGATACTCGCTCACCAATGGCCCGAAGACAATCCTGCGATCGAATCGTCCCGGTCGATCGGCCAGCGCGAGCTCCACTTCTTCGGGGCGGTTGGTTGTGGCGATCCATAGGAGACCTGGGATGTTCCTTAGGCCGTCCATGACCTGCATCAACTCAGCCATGGCCGGAGACTGGGCCAGAGAGCGATCACGGCCAAAAACATCCAGTTCCTCGATGGCAACAACACACGGATGCGTCATCTTGAGCAACATCTGCAATTCCTCGACCACATTATGCCCTGCAAGCTGATTGGGTGTGGCCAGGCATACTGATACTCCCTGCATTTGAGATGCGATGGCACGTAGGAGCATGCTCTTGCCACAACCCGGCGGCCCTTCGAGCAGTACGCCCCGCTGGTATCGAACGCCTTCCGCTGCCAGTTTCTCAAGCAGTTTGGGAACACCCAGGATGTGAAGGCGCACGGTACGCTCTTGCTCCGGAGTCAGCACCACATCGCTCATGCTGATGCTCTCCAGGGGTACAATCTCACCACTCAAGTCGAAACTCTCACCGCGGAGAAAGTTATTCTGCATCGCGTATTCCCGAAGCCGTTCCAGCCAGCGGCCGGCATCACGTGCGGCGATGCCGACCTGTCGCTCCCCGATCACACTTCGCTCCACGACGATCAGCAGGCGTTCATTCTCCGCGGAGTCTTCCAGGAAATAAGCCACATTCTGGGGAACACTGATGCTCTTGTCCCGGATGGTGACGGTTTCGAACTTCGGCGGCTTGCCCTCCTCCCCGAGAATCCCATGGATGCGAAGCCCACAGTGTTCCAGGAAACCCCGAATCGCACCCCTCACCAGGCGGCTGGTGCAGCGCGGCAGATCCCAATCCTGGATCGTTGGCGTGTGTCCAATCCAATGGTGTCTGATTCGGTTACTGGCGTTCGAGTGCGCATGCACATCAAGAAGGTGGCGCAATTTGGGTGATGGCGAGTGGGTCAGTCCTACGCGTTCACTACGTAGCGTTGGCATATCATCGATCAAGTCCATGGTGAATCTCCTTATTTGTCAGCCAATCGGTCGGTCCCATCCGCCCGGGGCTTGACGGATATCCACGTTCGGATTCGATCCCCTTCGATGCTGATGGTGGTACGCAAGTCCACTTTCTGGTTGATCAGCATGGCCGCATCATCTTCAGCCTGTGCCCAAAGCATCCGGTCCAGTGAAAGCAACCAGACATCCGACGGCAGGCGGCCGGCAATTCCCAGATCGTCCAGCATCACGGTCGGCACCAACAGTCCATCGAGCGTAAAGCGATCGGGTACGGTCCGCCGTGTCCAGCTACCTGAATGGGGCAGAAGCCGGGTTGCTTCAAACCGGCCGCCATCGACCTGGCGTACACAGATCAGCGCCAGGTCCGACCCGGAAAACGCCTGACGTAGCTGGTCTCGGGCCTCAGTCATCTGCCACGTATATTATGTCCTGTAGTTTAGCGCCCCCAAACATAATGCATCCGACTCAGTCACAGGCGTACGCGATCTACTGGTTGCCGCATAAGGGGAGTGGTGAAGCGCCTGAGTTGGCCAGCACTGTAGTCGCGCGGGAACATTTACCCGTGCGACTCCATAACCACCACCACTGTTCGCACCAAGCTTCATCCATCCACCTGTCTGCTCTGCAATGCACCGGGCTCTTCGCTGCGAATCGGAACCCACAACGGAATCTGCTACGGAGGCAAGTGTGAATCGAAGCTGATGACCTCAGACCCTTTTCGATCGCATCTTCATCGGACCATGGATGCCAGCAAAAACCGGAGGTGACCAATGACACCCCCACCCCCGGAAGTTAGGCAAACCCTACTCCCATAGAGTCATATAAATGCCTACATAATATCATGATACACACCTATCGGAGACCCTTTGCTCCACGAATGCGGCGTGGTCACGACAAATCGCCGATCGGGCATTGACAATCGAAAGTGAGGGTGCGAAAAATAACACCCTCGTTCAAGGACTCAGCCATGACAAGGAATCAGCTAGCCCAGCATCTCCCGTTCCTCCTGACTGTCGTGCCGCAAGCTGCACGAGAGTCGATCAGACTCCGTGGGCTCCTATCCGCTGAACAACTGATCAATACCGGGCAAGCTGAAAACGGGAATGAAACAGTCCACTATCGCTGGGCAGGCGAATCGATTTGGCTTGAGTCCACGGCTCGCCTTCTCTGCTCGATGCGCCGGGACCAGAATTTGGAGATTCGTGCAGGCCAGGAGATCTTCACGCTCCGAGACCAGCACCCGATCGGCGGAGCGGGGGGCGAGAACGCCATCGCGAGGGTTCTAACCGATGACCTCGCGCCGGCGGACTGGTTTCGCATTCTCAATTCGCGCGCCTACTTCTTCCCTTGTGCCAACGGATATAGACAACTGTGTGAGGCTGGCCAAAGGTTCCGCGCGGCCAATAACCCCAACTCAACCACACTCCTCATTCTGAAGACCACCGCGATGCCCGACACCGTCTTCGCAAGACTTCAGGGCTCATTCATCAACGGTGGCGTCATCAATGGCAATGCGCATCGGGGTCTCGGAACCTACCGGCCAATGGCTCACGTCGACATTGGCGAAGCGTCTCGACTCAGGGAGATCACGATCGTCGGTGGAGTCTCTGTGGATGAACTCTATGCGTGCACGATAGAAGAGTCGTGGTTCCGTAACCCTGCCGCTTGATTGAGTTCTCTACCCGTTATCCGCGAGGTTCTTTCTGCCTGAGCATCTAGTCCTAAAACGTGATCATGTCATCTGGTTCGCTCATCTGCCGGGATCGCTTGTCGATCGCCTGGCAGCTCTTCCTCCAGAGGGACGTGTCGCGCTAAGGCTCAATGGTGTTTTGACCGAATGGGCACGAATGCGCCCAGGCGCGTGGTGTGGAAATCGCAGCATGGCCGTTCGACGGCCTTGATATTCACGATCCCAACTACCACGGACGTCACGTCATGTTCGAACCCTATCCGACCGGAATGCGTTCTCCCGATACACCACAAACCGACGAAAATGATGCCATCGCCTCTGTCACCTTTTTCCAGCGCGCGGATCAGTCCGGCACACTGCCTTCACTGCTTGATCTGGGCGCTCTATCGCCGGATGATCGTGAATCCGTCCAGTTTGAAGGATGGATCGTGGGATATCATCCATGAATCGAATGCTACGAATCGGTTACAAGACGATGCGGTCGCCGCTTCTTATGCGAATTGTCCTCCCACGCAAATCGCATCGATAGCGTACGTTTTGTTAACTTGTTCGTTCGCCAACAAGCGGGGATTCCATCTCTCGTTGAGACTCAGGACCGGCTTCCGTAAGGATGAGCGATGTTTTACCTATTCGCCCTCACCGACACCCACTGTGCTCCGTGGCCACCGATGGTGCCCTCCGTAGCCGATGCCGGGCTGTTCGCCGGCGACCTGATTGATGGACGGGTGCTGCGGAGATTCACGGAGCCGTTCATTCGCGAGGCCGGCGTTGCCAAGGCGGCGATACGTCTGGCTGGGTTGCCCGATGGGTGGCCCAGCGATGATATGCCGTGGTTTGCCGTCCGGGGCAATCATGATGTGGCCGATCCCAGCGGGTTCTTCTCCCTCGCGACCGACCTGAGCAAGGGTGCTGTGTGCCGATTAGGCGAACGGTTATTCGTTGCGGGAATCGGATGGTGTGGGGAGTACTTCAGTGACCTGCCCAGGGAGCTTGATCTTGAGCCGATTTGTGAATCAATCCGACGTCAGTCGCTTCGCTTACTCGGCCATCGTGACAGACTGGTATTGCTATCGCATTATCCACCCCTGGTCGAAGGCACTCCCACCGCCGCGGAGCGGTGCGCGTACGCCTGCATCGGTCAGCTTGTTCGTGAGCTGAACCCGCTCGCCGTGGTTTTCGGGCATGCCCACGAATGCCTAGGGCAAAGCGGTCGGATGATCGGTCACGATACGACGACGTTGCTGGTGTGTCCCGGCCCCACGGGCGCCCTGCTGGCGGTGGATGCGGCGCTCGGAACCGCCGCGATCGTGCCGTGACCCCATCGTTGGAAGTCTCGCCAACGTTTCAGACACGGTCATCCCCATGAGGGGTACCGGCCTCAGCCCGGGAAGTGATGCGCCCACCTTTCGACAACCACTCGGCAATGAACCGTCTGGTGGCGGCATTGACGCGTGCATTGGCCCACCCACGAATATTCTTGATCTCCCACTGGCCATCCCGTTGGCGGATTTCAAGGGTACATCGCTCCATACCGGGCAGCTCATCGTTGAGAACTCGATAAATGTACATCTGGCCGGACCATACCGCCGGACTGGAACTTGCGACACAGTGCTGCATGAGCCGACCTTCATTGACCAGCTCGGACTCGCAGGTCAGCGGCTCAATGATTCCGGGCAATGCGGGGACCGGTGGATCCTGGAATGCTCCGCAAGGTCGGGGGCCGCGATCATGATCGTGAGTTCTCGCTGAGAGCTCTTCGATTCGATCAATCGGTTTCAGTTCACCGAAGCTTCCCGCCCGGATGACCTCACGCACGGTTTGGTGCAGAGACTTGACCAGAGCAGCGGCCGTTGCTTCATTCTCCAGAGCGCCAAGGCTCCGGATCAAGCGTTCGGTGACAATCCAAAATGGTTCCCGAACCGGCGACTGGGCCAGTAGTTCGGCGACACCCCAGTTGATCTTGGGCAGCTCAGCCGCGATGAGATGGGCCTGTGAATCAAAGAGCGGGGGGTTGCGGCCTGGCTGAAGACTTTGACACGCCATGAATGTCATCCGCCTTAGCAGTTCGCTCGCCTCAGGGGTCGCAGGCATGCCCAACGCTTTGAGAACGTCGGCACGTTTCATGCGAAGAAGTTCACGGCGACCCTCCCACGTAAAGATGCGTCGGTCTTGAGGTTGCTTGTACTGCGGATGCTGCCCCAGATGGTTTGCGCATGCCAGCACGTAAAGCAGCGCATGATCTCCGGCCACGATGTAATCGATCGCGGCCTGGCCCAACTCTACAAAGGCCTCGATCAGCGTCAGCTTGTGGTTGGGAAAGCTCTTTACCAGATACCGGATGTCCGGTGGAATCGTGCGCGCCCATCGCCGCGCGGCGATCAAATCCTCGTCGGAAAGAACCCACGCTCGGGCCGACTTAAACCAAATCGGTGGTTCGGCAACCGAAGTCTCATCCTCGGTCAGCGCGGCAGTTAGCGTGTTTGCCAGCTCCATATGGTGGTGTATTTTCGAGATGCACGTTTTCATGCACAATGGATCTCTGCCCTTCACGGGTACGTATCGCTCAAGCGTGCGATCCGGCCAAGGACGAAGCACCCAGACGCTTGACCTACCTTTTCTCGATGGTGTCTTGATTTCGAACATGTTGATTGTCTCCATTCATCGTCACGAATTGTTAGCATGGCGATGGCACTGCGAACAGACGAGAACTCCCGGCGGGATGCCGGGACGCTGGCGGATCGGGTTGGGTTTGGCTTGGAATGTTTCCCTTCCACAGTCGGGAGTCACAACAGGTGCTCTACCCACTTGTAATACGTCTGAGATCGTAAATCGCCGGATCGCACAACCACAGTCGCTTGACCTTCGCGGGCATGGCCATGAACGTTTCAGGCATGTCGTCGATGAAAAGATCAAGTTCAAGCTCATCGGCGATGCGGGCTTTGAAATCAGGGAGATGCTCTTCATCCCGTGGAAAGTAGATGTCATCGAAACTGACACCATATTCTTCCAGTTCTTGGCGTGTGCAATCGGTTATGTCCGGGTCTCGGTATGTCACGATGAATACGCGATGCCCCGCTTGGCGTAGGGCATGAGACAAGAGCGAGAAGAATTCGGGACATTCGGTGATGGTGCCATTGATGTCGAGTCCAATGTTCATTGAGTGGCTCCTGAGTCTGGCCGAATCGGGTTGGTGCGCGACAAGCGACGATTCAATGATGTCCACCCGGCGGCTTCATGCCGGTTGCGGGACCATTTGGCTTGGCGTGACGGTGGCGATCGGCACATCAGTGGTGGTCGAGTATCGATCGGAGGCGTCTGCTGGCCTCTCTGCGTGGGCCAGAATAAAGTCAGCCACGGTTCGCGCATAGCGGCGTGGGAAGGCGCGAGTCTTGAACTCAGCCCAACACTCGGCGACGAACTCCAACCGATTCTTTCCAGCATAGGCTGAGATTTCGGTCCGCATCGATGCCTTCGGGGTCTCCGCGGCCAGACGCATCGGCAGTAATTGGCGGCTGATGCCGTATACCTGATCAATCAGGTGAGCACACTCGTGGTAGCCGATTTCCCAGGCTTTGGTCAGCGATCCAACAGGAACGGTGTCTTGGCAAAATAGTGAGCGGTCCCAGTACGGACCGACACTGCGCCAAGCGTTCGAAGCAAGACATAGCCCAGTGAGAAATGGGTCGTTAGTCGAAACCCAAGCGATCGCAAAACGAATCGGCCGGAATTTGGGGCTGGAGCGTCGAAGAGGTCCGGATGAAGCCGCCAATTCAGCCCGGCTCCTGCCAACCAGTTCACGCCGCCTTCGAGCGTGGCCTCGAACGCAGCCCAGATATTTCAACAGCGGACGGATCTTCGGAAAATCGCGAATCGACTCGAACACAACCGCGTTAATGACCCCGGCAAGCCGCGGATCAATGCTCGTGTAATCAACTGTGTCCGCCAGATCATGCTCGACCGCCCAGGCTTCGACTTCTTTGCGGGTGGTACATAGTAACGCTGAAGTCATCTGACCTCCTCTCGGTTGGGGTTGATAGATTGGGTTAAATGCGCCTCCTGACGCCAGCCCGGCCCAAGGTGGGCCGAACCGGCACGGAACGAGGCACCCAGGTTGCGCGATGTGATCGGCGGACGAGCGCAGCACGCCCCTTTATCGCCCTGCGGAGCTTTCCGAGCCTGATCGCTGTTCACTTGTCAAAGATCGCTGAGCCGCATCAGGATCCGCACGACTGACGATGCGGCTCGGGGTGAGTTCGGAGCCCCCTATATGTCGCGCAACCGCGTCAGTGGCAACCCTCCCCCTTTGTTCCAACAAAGCTGTCGGCGGCCGCTGATGGGCTGGACTTGCCAGGGTCATTGGCGATCACGATTGGTAATTCACAAAGAGTGTTGGACCGCATCATGACCAGGCGATTGCGTGCAGGGTGAACCTCGGCCGGCGGATAAGTGACTCGACTCTTTCGCCGAGCAACGGCGATGCCATCCAAGCTTGGGCGGCATGCGTCTCACGTGGGCCGCTCGACCTGCGTTGTATAATTTTGCGCATGTGCCTGACCCAGGAACTGGTTTCTCAATTCGACCGGGCGATCGACTCGCCGGGTGAATTCATCGCACGTATCCGTTGGCCTCAGGGGTTCGTTTGCCCCCGCGCGGGTTGCCGGTCGCGGGCCGGGTGGAAGCGCGGCGGCGTTGACCGGCCTTCAATCACCTGCCGACAGTGTCGGCAAGAGGTGTCCGCCACGGCGGGGACACCTCTGGCGGGTATTCGCCAGTTGCGTCCGTGGCTGTTGGGCGGATGGGCCATGGTTTGTTTGCCGCGCACGTTGAACGCCAGGGAAGTGGCGCGCTGGCTGGGTGTCGGGGCGAGAACCGCGTCCCGCATGCTCGAAGTGCATCGCCGCGCCATGAGCGATCTGGCCTCTGATGAGCTTGCCGCACAGATCGACCAGACCTTGGTCAAGGAGGGCGGTCTCTGGCGCCCCTACGTGACCTCGGCCGTCCCGTCAATCGATCTCACCCGGTGGGTCAAATCAGGCTGGCCGCGCGGCTATGCTCCCGATGAGTTTCCGGACATGTCCATAGCCAAGCCATTGCGCGAGCTGGTCTTCAAATATGCCCGACGCCATAGCCCCCGCGAAGAAGTCTTCTGCGAGGTGATCACCCGAATCTTGAGCGCCCAAGAGTCGTCGGATACCTGACCGGAACCACAGTGCCCCACCCGATAGCCGCCATGGGCGACACCACCCGCCCGCGAACGACCGTAGGGGCTGCACCCGAAGCCAATAGCCCGTTCCATGGCGACAACCTCTTGCCATGGAGACGGTACCTCTGGAATTGAGCCATGGGCCGCCCCTGAACAGGGAACTAGTGTATCGAGTCATATTTCCTGCAATGAATAGGTCGTCTTTGGCGTTGTTCTCTGTACCGACGGAGAATAAGGCCATGCGCATCGCACCATCGATTGAACTCACGGACGAACAACGCAAGACATTGGAAGCTTGGTCGCGCGGCCGACGCAT
>JAFIFY010000021.1 GCA_020831765.1 Phycisphaeraceae bacterium
GATCTCCGACAGCACCCGGACAGGGGCATCGGATTCATCGGTAAAAAGCGCCGGTGCCCGCCTCAACCCGCCGCGCCCGATCGTGGCATAGGCATTGGTCAGGTCCAGCAATCGCACCTCCACCGCCCCAAGCACCGTCGCCAGCCCACCCCGGCGAGCTGCATCGTCGAACAGTTGCACGCCACAGGCTTCCATCATGCCCACCACGCCGGCCAGCCCCATCTGTTCGGTGATGCGCACCGCCGGCAGGTTAAGCGAACGTTGTAGCGCCTCGGCGATGGTCACCTGCCCGGAGAAGGTTCGGTCAAAGTTCTCCGGCCGCCATCCGGCCAGCGTCATCGGCCGATCATCGACCGTGGAAGCGGCGTTGAGCCTTCGATGCTCGAACGCCAGGGCATAAGCGAACGGCTTGAGTGCCGAGCCGGGGGAGCGCCAGCCCAGGGCGCTGTTGACCTGCCCGGTTCGAGGGTCGAAGGGTCGGACGGTTCCGATCATGGCCGCGAGCTGGCCGCGCTGGATATCGATGACCACGACGGCGAGGTCCGAATCGGCAGGCAGTTGCGCTGCGGCCTGCTCGGCAAGTCGCTGGCACTGAGCCTGCAACTCGCGATCGAGATGAATCGTCCCACCGTCGGGTCGCCGGGCCAGTGCCAGCCAGGCCATGCTTGGCGCTGTCAGGGCATTGCGGCGGCCGATGCGCAGTTCCAGCGGCATGGATCGGGCTTCATCGAGTGTCGCGGCGCTGATCATGCCCTCTTCGTGCATCCGCCGAAGCACCAGGTTCCGCCGGGCAACCGCCCGATCCGGATGTCGCGCCGGGTTGAGTCGCACGGGCGATTGGGGTAGGCCGGCCAACAGGGCCGCCTCGTGGAGGGCCAGATCGGCCGCGGGTTTGCTGAACCAGAACCGGGAAGCGGCCTCGACGCCGCGCAGGTTACCGCCGTAAGGAGCGATGTTCAGGTACGCCGCCAGAATCTCATCCTTGGTCATGGCGCGCTCGATCCGCACGGCCTGGAGCGATTCGATGATCTTGGAGCGCAGCGTGCGAGGCTTGTCGTCGAGCATCCGGCAGAGCTGCATGCTCAGTGTGCTGGCGCCCGAGATGACCCGGCCGGACGTGGCGTTCTGCACCGCAGCGCGGACCACCGCCGCCGGATCGATGCCCATATGGCTGTGAAATCGCCGATCCTCGACCGCCAGCGTCGCCTGGATCAGCCAGGGCGACATCGCATCCAACCCGATCGGATGACGCCACTGTTCATCGATGCCGATCCGTTCCAGCAGCATGCGCCCCTCGGCATCCTCGATCTTCGGGCTGGTTGGCCAGTTGGCCAGTCGCTCGATCGGCGGGGGATGGTGGTGCCAGAGGGATGCCAGCCAGGCCAAGCCCACGACCATGAAGATCGCGACCACGACGACCAGTCGCCGGAACCATCGCATCAGGCGCCGGCGAAAGCTGATCGAAGCAGCCCCGGCTTCGATGTCCGGTGACGAGGTGTTGGGATCATCAGACTGTGCGGAGGGCGTGACCATGCTCAAGACCTGCCCGGATTGCATCTTCGCCGCGACCATGCGGACGGATCAATCCTACCTCACGGGTCATCGGAAATGAAACCGGTGAGTTGAATGGCGGGTGCATGGGTCTGGTCGCGCCGAGATTCGGCGGGTTACCGGCCCGGCTCAATCTTCCAGGGCTTCGAGCAATCGGCGGGCGCGCAGGGCCATGTCCCGGCCCGCACCGCCTTGCATGATCTCACGGAGTCGCGACTCGTGCCGCTTGACCTCATTGCGCCAATTGGCGATCGCTTGCTGGGGCGGCATCACCTGAAGCAGTAGTGGCGCGGCCATAATTCGGCCCACGGGCGGGATTCGCGTGATCTCGACCTTGAGCACCATCGGGTGGTATCCCGCTTCCAGTTGGACCGGGCGAGTCGTCTCGACCCGTTGGCCGCTGATGTAGACTTCGCCAAGCTGGTTACGCAGCGAGTAGGCGGCGGTCTGGGGCACATGAAGCACGCTGAGGAAGTAGACTTTGCTGTATTCCTGGCGATCGATGGCGTTGCCGACATCCAGACCCTGGCTGGTCCGGTAGAAGGTGCCTTCGCTGCGATACACCATGGCCGCGCCACGGATCACGCCAACATCCCGGGGCAGTTGACGCCATGTCATATTCTTGCCGCCGATGGACACTTCCTTGTCCAGACGGCTGCTCAATGCCGCGGCGTCCAGGGATATGGCCTGGTCACGTCCGGTGAATGGACCGAGCATCAGCCAATGGTCCGGCGGAATATTGGATTCCAGCGTGGAGACCGGCCAGACATCCGAATCGACCTCCTTTGCGGCCGGGTAAATCTCCTCGGCTTCGATGCGCGGGCGATGGCCAATCGAGGCGATCAACTCCCGGGCAACGGCGGCGGCCTGGCGCTGGGCGATTTCCGGATCATCCGAGCCGATGCAGATCAATTCGTTATTGAGGCGGATGATCATGCGGTTGCCGTGAAAGACCGGCGCGGTGAACAGGTGGCCGGATGGAAGCCTGACCTGGGCAAGAAGGCTGGGTCGCTGGCCGGGGGTGACGAAACTGATCATGGGAAACGGGGGATTCGTCTGGCCGCGCTGACCACGGTCGGAGAAGACCAGCACATCGCCGGCCCGCACGAGGGGCAGCGGCGTGAAGGTATCGACCACGATCGCGTTGGGCCGGGCCACGTGCTGGCCGAACGCCAGTTCGTAATTGTCCAACTGGCACCAGGGGATCGGGTGATGCCCGCCGGATTCATCGGTGCTGCGCGGCAGGTAAAGAAGATCATCATGAATGAGCCCGGGGGCGGTGATCTGGTGGGAACTGGTGCCGGCGCGTCTGATGCGCCAGAGCTGCTCATGGCGGATGTTGCCATCGTCATCGAGGCTGACCCTGATAGCCATCTGACCATGTCTGATGCCCACGAGATAGGCCCGATCACCATAGGCCAGTGGTGGAATGGGACTGCTTATGTCCATCAGCGAGCGGGCGATCACCCGGCCGTCCTGCGCATCGATGAGGGTGCCATCGGCGGTGACATGCACGAACCGCTGGGCATGCCCATCCCTCGCCGGGATGTACAGGGTCGCCAGGCCCGCCGGCGTTCCCAGTCGCCGGGTTCGCCATCGCTCCTGCCCACTGCCGGCATCCAGCGAAAGGACGACGTAGGGGCGGCTGCGCGGATCGTCGGGCGATTCGACCGTGCCCATCAGGACGAGCTGGTCTCCGGCCAGCACCGGCGCATGTTCAGCGCCGCCGGTCCAGGAAAGCCCGGTGCGGGTCTGCCAGAGGCGATTGCCATCAAGATCAAAGCACGCGGCGACACCGGTTCCGAACACAACCCAGATGCGGCTGCCATCGGTCACCACCGGAGCGCCTGCGCGTTGGTCGAGGGTGCGGTAGTCCGTGATGCCGATCGAAGAGAGATGCTCGCGCGCATCACGCCACTGATCCACGATCGAGTTGATTTCCCCTTCCAGGGATTCGATCCGGTATTCCAGTTCGCTTCGTTGATCATCATCGAGCGTGCGGCGCTCGCGACGGAGTTGGCCTCGGGTCTGATGGAGCTCCGTGGTCAGTTCCTGCTGCTGTTCGGCGGCCTGCCGCAGGTCTTCCATCGCGCCCGGCTGGCCGTCCACTTCGGGCGCCAGATCCTCGATCACATTGATCGACTTCCGCCAGAGTTCACGGCCGGTCCGGGCATCGATGCACACGACGACATCCGGCGGGATCACGCAGTAGATGCGATCGTCGATCACCACGGGTGGGGCCGGTGTGCCGCGCAGCGGGATACGCCAGGCGATATTCGTGTTCTCGGCGATGTCAAAGAGCATCGGCGGATTGACATCATCGTGGTGTCGAGCGCGGCCGGTGTAGTAACCGTGCAGGTCCGGATGCAGAGCCGTCTTGACATCGAGGCGATGGGCCAGGTCGCTCCATCGGCGGGTCTGTGGCGAGTCGTTCGCGGCCACCGGCTGGCCATCATCATCGCGCACCTCGACTTGTTCTTCGTCGGCCGAAGCATCGGCCGGACGGGCTCTTCCGACAATCGCGCCGCCAAGCCTGCCGTCGATGCCTTCGATGACATAGGTGCCGTGCAGGTAGTCCCACATCGTGCCGCGAATGTCGCCGGACCTCTTCGTCTCACCCTGGCTCGCCTGGTAGCGGCCGGAGATTCGACCTTGCGTCGGGCGCAGGTCCAGCTCGACGGTCCAGTGGCGAAAGCGCGTGCCATCCGGTCCGGATCGAGGCACCCAGGGATCGGGATTGATGCGGATGTTCATCGAGCCGGTGATGCGGCCGTCCCTGATCGAAAGCTCTGAAGCATCAACACTGTGGACGGCCCGGTTCCAGTTGGGCGACAAGCCTTCGGCAAATGTCCATTGTCCCTTTCGATACTTCATCGTGATGCGCATCGGCCGAGCCTGATCCGGATTATCGCCGGCAAGACCATCCAGCGTCAGGTCCAGGATGTGGCTGTCGGGCAGGCGTCTGGCATTGATTTCCAGCCGGTGCGGGCTGGGGTAGATGCGATCGATCCCGCCGATGTGCCAGCCGACCACGATGCGTCTGCGGGCCTTGAGGGCCGAGTGCATGTTCTCGCCTTCACCGTAGTCGCGCTCAAAGTCGATGCGCCCGATATTGGCCTTGATCAGGCCGCGCAGATTCTCGCCATCCCACGAAAGCCCGTTCATGTCCATGTCGTAGACCGCCAGCCGCCGATCGAGCTGGTGGTTCGTCGATCGCAGGCGGGGGTTGTGCCATTGATCGCCTCGCCGGGTGGCGCGGATGACGGCATCCTCGCGCCGGATGCCTGTGGGGTCGATCTGGGCGGTGGTGGCGTAGTGGACCAGCCCCTGATCGAGCCTCAATTCAAAGGCGACCGGCTCGGTGGACGCACGCGCCTTGGGCGATGTCGCCCAGAGCGGGAGCAGCGCGGCAAACAGCACCACCGGCAGCGCTAGCCGACGGAAGTTGAGCGCGAAGATCGTGTGCCGGGCGATGGTTCGGGTCATCGGTGTGCATCCTCAAGTACTTGTGCGTGTCCGGAAAATGGTCCGGTAGCGTCAAAACTAGGAACGCTTCAGGGCGGTGGTTTATGGCAGACCGATCTTGATTCCCGGTTTGGCGCGGCCGTGGCGGGCAGTTTGGCTGTCGAAAAGGCCGGATTTACGCCCGATCCCGATGCGATCTCGACACTTGCTCGGTTTTCATCAAACGAAGAGGGCCGGCCCGCGTCGCCCGATTGCCGCCTTATGATGTTGGAGTGAGTTTCTGCGATCTACACTGTCATTCCACCGCATCGGATGGGACGGATACCCCGTCGGAATTGGCTTCCAAAGCCAAGAATCGAGGAATTGCGGCCCTGGCCCTGACGGATCACGACACGATGGCGGGGATTGAGGAGTGCCGCCGGGCTTGCGATCAACTGGGGTTGGAATTCGTGCCCGGGGTGGAGTTGTCCGCCAACCCCGGCGATTTATCGGCGAAGCCGGATGAAGAGCCGGTGCGCGGGACGCTGCATATCCTGGGATTGTTCATCGATGCGAACCATCCCACACTGCATCGAATCGCCGGTGAGATGCTCCTGGCCAGGCGGGAGCGTCATGCGATGATGCTTGAAAAACTGGCTGAAGCGGGCATCGAGCTGGATGCCACGGTCTTCGATCTTCTTGAAGGGGTGCCGGGCCGGGTACATCTGGCCAACGCCCTGGTTGAACAGGGCTTCTGCCAGTCGATAAAGGAAGCATTCGGGCGCTATGTCGGTCGGAGTGGCAAGGCGTTCATTCGGCGGGATCGCCTCTCGGCTCGCGATGCGATTGATGCGATTCACGAAGCCGGGGGCCTGGCGGTACTGGCGCATCCGGTACAACTGAGATGCGGCATGGGCCGGGAGCTTGAAGAGCGGATCGACCGCCTTCAGGGCTGGGGATTGGATGGGCTTGAAGTGTGGCACCCGGATCATGGGGAAGATGTTGTGAAGCGGCTTTTGGAATTGTGCGAACGGTTCGGCTTGATGGCCTCGGGCGGCAGTGACTATCACGGTTCGATGAAGCCGGGGATTACATTGAACCATCGCCAGGTGCCGATAAGCTTTTATGAGACGTTGAGGAAAAGCTGGGAACGGCGGGGCGAGGAAGAAATACAAAAAGATATCTAAATCTTTTCATGTTGATGTTTGTACGGGCTTGGAGTTGTGTGTCGTTCTTGATAAAATGATTCTGTGGCCTGAAGGTCTTTTCTGTACGGCTCCCGATCACTTGCCAACCAGGCAACGCTGCCGACGGATACGTGGACTTCATGGCGGGAGCAACAGGCGACGTGGAACAGCGGTCTGCCATTTTGTTGGAGCGCGGTGAAGAGCTGCTGGGCGTTCTGGAAGCTGCGGCGTGGCCGATGTGGTTGGCTTCTCTGGACGGCCAGTGCATCCACTTCAACGATGCCTGGCTCAACCTGACCGGCCGAACGCTTGAGCAGGAGAGAGGCTCGGGATGGTTGGATGGTGTCCATCCCGGAGATCGGGAACGCGTTCGCGATGTTTTCGTTGAGTCGGTGGCCGCGCAAAGGAATCTCCTCTGCCGATATCGCGTTCGTTGCGCCGATGGCGAGTATCGATGGGTTGAAGATCAGGGACGTCCAATCCGTGACCGCTGCGGCGATGCCATCGGATATGCCGGCAGCGTGCAGGACCTTTCCGCCCAGTGGCGCCGGGATGAGGCGGTGCGGGAACTGGAGAAGAGGTCCCACGTTCACAGCAGCCAGTTTGAGGCACTTTTTGATGCCGTGCCCGTCATCGTCTGGATCGCCCACGATGTCGAAGGGCGATGGATCACCGGCAATCAGGCCTCGCGCGAGTTTCTCCAGTTGCCCGAGGGGGCCAATCCGTCATTGACCGCCGCCGAGGCTGCGCGTCCGGCACATTACCGCGTGATTCACCAGGGCCGGGAAGTCACCGGTGCGGACCTGCCCGTCCAGAAGGTCGCCAACTCCGGCCGCGCGATGCGCAATTGCGAGATGATTGTCGAGTTCGCCGATGGTCGGCGTTCTCACCTGCGGGGGAACATCGAGCCATTGCGCGATCGGGCCGGTGATCCGCAAGGCGCGATCGGCGCGTTTGCCGACATCAGCGACCTCGTGAACACGCGTGAAGAACTGATTCGCCGGGAGAAGCGCTTCCGTGAAACGGTGGCCAACTCACTGGCCGGCTTCTTCCTGATCGACTCCCAGGGACGTTTTGCCGATGTCAATCAGGCTTGGCTGGATATCCATGGCTATGAGCGGCGCGAGGATGTGGTGGGGCGGCACTTCAGCCTCATTGCGCTTCCGCACACCGGGCCGATGCTCGAAGCGTGCTTTAAGCGTGTGCTGTCCGGTGAATCGCTCCGGGCCGTGGACAACGAGATCGTGCGGCCCAACGATGGCCAGCGTCGGCACCTGGCCTTCAGCGCCCGGCCCACGTTCGTGGATGGCCAACTGGTTGAAATCGATGGGTTTGTCATCGACATCACCGAGCGCAAACTCAGTGAACGCGCCCTGCGCGATGCCCATGATCTTCTGGAGCAGCGCGTGGCCGAACGCACCGAAGCGCTGGCCGCGGCCAATGAGGAACTGCTCCGCTCCAACAACGAACTGCTCCGCATCCGCTCGCTTCTGGAGAACATCAGCGAGATGCTCCCGGGGATGGTCTTTCTCCAGGATGAATCCACCGGCGGATTGATCTATACCAACCGCGGCTTCCGCGGTTTCTTCTTGCGCGGCGATCAGCCCGATGGGAACCGGATCATCCACAGCCGCATCGCCAGCGACGATCTGATGGTTCTGGATCGGCTTTATCAGCGGCTCAAGACCCCGTCCGAGGTTCCCGCGACCGTTGAAGCCGAACTCCGCGCCCGGGATCATGATGGAACCGAGCGTCGCATGCTCTTCTGCCTGACCCGCTTTGGTGACGGCCGGGACGGCAAGCGCGAGATTCTGGGGGTCATTGTGGATGTGACCGATTCGCGCCTGGCCGAACTGGCCACGCGCCGGGGCGAACGGCTGGTGGCCCTGGGCACCTTCACCGCCGGTGTCGCCCACGAGATCAACAATCCCCTGGGCACCATCCTGCTGCATGCGGACCTGATCGAGGATGAAGTCGCCCGGCTCGCCGCCGGGCCGACGGTGGCCGAATCGCTGGGGGAAATCAAGCAGGCGGCGACGCGCTGCGCCGGCATCGTCAAGCGGGTGCTGGAGTTCTCCCGACCGAAGACCACGACGCTCGAATCCTGCCAGTTGAGCGAGGTCATGGAGTTCGTCGTCAAGATGACCTCACACCTGGCCGGCAATTCGGGCGTCGAGCTGTGCATCGAGGAACCGGAACGGCCGCCGCCGGTCCGGGCCAACCGCGCAGAGATCGAACAGGTGCTGATCAACCTGGTGCATAACGCGATCCAGGCCCGATCATCGCGGATCGTGTTGCGCGGCGAACTGACACCCGAACGCGACCGGGTGACGGTCTGCATCGATGACGATGGGGAAGGCATGACCGAGCACCAGGTCAAGCGCGTCACCGATCCGTTCTACACAACGCGCCTCGGCGAAGGGGGCACGGGGCTGGGCCTGAGCATCTGCGAAAGAATCCTGCGCGATCACGGCAGCCAGTTGCTCATTCAGAGCGTGCCGGACCTCGGGACAAGCATGCGGTTTTCATTGCCGATCTGTGAATCAGATCATCGTGAAGGGGCAAACCATGGCGGCCAAAGTCCTGCTGGTTGATGATGAAGCGCCGTTTCTATCGGCATTGACCGCGGCGCTTGGCCGAAGGGGCTACGAAGTGGCCTCGGCGCAGGATACGCGTACCGCCGTGTCCGAGGCCGAGCGATTCCATCCGGATGTGGTCGTCGCCGACTGGATGCTCCGCAATCACGCCGATGGCGTGGACCTGGGCCGGATTCTGCTCGACCGGGGCATCGATGCCCGCATCATCATCATGTCCGGTTATCCGGCGCCTGAACTCAAACGCCGCCTGGAAGCCCTTCCCCACGCCCGCTTCCTGGCCAAACCTTTCGAGCTTCCGGAACTGATCGACATGATCGATTACTCGATGGACAAGGAATGAGCATTGCTCTGGAGGCTAAGATGCTCCGCGAGCGACGCGGCGGTCGCGGGCGACCCGTATTGCCGGGGCATTGACCAGGCCCGAGCGCCGGCCCCGGACGTGAGGCTCAACCATGAAACTGCCGATCATTCGAGGCATCATCGACCGCCGCATCCTGGTCAACTTTCGCGTGGACCCCGAGATTCTTGCCGGGGTGCTGCCGGCACCGTTCCGGCCCAAGCTCCACCAGGGCCACGGCATCGCCGGCATCTGTCTGATCCGTCTGCGCGGCGTGCGTCCAAGGTTCATGCCGGGCCTATTGGGCATCGGCTCGGAGAACGCAGCGCATCGGATCGCCGTCGAGTGGGATGAGGGCGACCGCATCGCCGAAGGAGTCTTCATCCAGCGGCGCGATTCCAGCTCCTGGCTCAATGTCCTGACCGGCGGCCGCATCTTCCCCGGCATCCACCACCACGCCCGCTTCACTGTTCACGAAAGCGAAACCGACTACCAGATCACCCTGAAAAGTGATGATGGCCACACCGACCTGTCCGTGGCCGCGCAGGTCGCCGACCGATTGCCGCGCGGCTCGATCTTCGGTTCACTGGAAGAGGCATCAGCCTTCTTCGAGGCTGGTTCACTGGGCTATTCACCGGCCATGAAGGCGATGCGATACGATGGAATGGAACTTCGCTGCCGCCAGTGGAACGTCGAGCCCCTGACCGTCTCGGCCGTCCGCTCCAGCTACTTCGATAACCCATCCATCTTCAAGCCCGGCTCGATCGAATTCGATTGTGCCCTGCTGATGCGCAAGATCGATCACGAATGGCACAGCCGTTCGGATATCTGCTGCCCGGCGGAGAACACGCGGGAGCCGGCGCTACAGTCCGCCTGAACGTGATGGGGCGACAGGAATTCATCGGCCGGCTCCCATCCCGATTCCATGCCCGCGTCTGGGTTACCGATGGGTCATCGTGTGCGGCGTTGCGGTCTTCGGTATAGCGCGGCGATGCCCGCCAGTCCCAGGACGGCCAACGTGCCCGGTTCGGGAATGGCGGCCGAGGTGATGTCCACATCGTTCAGCCATACCGTTGCACCAGGTGATGCATCTCGCAGAATGAATTCCAGCTCCGCATCGGTGAGCGCGAACAGAGACGGGTCGAGAACCTTGAGATGGTCCTCCAGCCATTGGTTCGACGTGATTTCTGATAAGTCGATGGATGCGAGCAACTGCTCATCAAGCCAGACATCGAGCCACCCGCTGACCGGGTCCGGGATTCGGTAGAGAAAACTGAGGAAAAAGTCGTCCGCCAGGGTATCAACATGAATGCCCAGTCCCGCTTCGGAATTCGCCGTCATGCTCGCGACAAACTCGCCGGGGTTATCCGGATCCTCAATGATTTCCACCGACCCGGATACGACATACCAGGGGTCCAGACCGCCGCTGAGAAAAGCGCCATTCGTAATGGTGATCTCACGGGAGTAGTACTGGATAAACGCGGGATGATCATGGGAACCGAACGTCTTAATGAGCGACCCGTCCGGCGCGATGTGGTAGATCAGTCCCTCGTGGTTACTGGTGACGAACAAGCTGCCATCGGGCGCGAAGGACATGAATTGGGGTGAACGGAGCCAGTCTGGTTCCGCATCAGGTTCGTTGAGATCAGGGCCGACAAAAACATCGATGAATTCACCAGTCAAGGGGTCGTATCGCAGAATCTGGTGATTGTCCTGACTGGCAACATACAGGAGTTTGTCAGGGCCGATTCTTATATTATAAATATTATTCAAGCCCATCTGTTCATTGGCATCGGGACTGTCCGGGCGATTGGTGATGAAACCTCTTTCCACGGTGGATGTGTGCGAGATTCCTCCGGTATTGCTGACTTCGACGCCGGCGCTGGTCCCCGGTGCCGCGGTCAAACGCAACTTCAGTTCGACATCACGATTCCCCGGAGCAATGCCATGGGCATCGATTCCGGGCCAGAGCGAAAAGCTATTCTGCCTCTCGAAGACCAACTCTCCATCCACAAGAACTTCGAACATGCTATTTGAGGCGCCCCCGACAAAAGTCGCCCGCAAAGTGTTACCAATATCGAATGTCGGGATCGTTCGTTTAAGGGTAACAGTGCTGTGGAAGTCAGCATCCGCGGTCACTTCCACCCGCATCGCGTTGTCAGATATCGAGTAAGTCCCGTCACCATCCAGAACCCACTGATCATCGAAGGGGATTATGGTGCTTGACCCCAGATCGTTCCCCCAGCGGGAGATTGAATTGGTGCCGCGATGCGAGATCAGCCCTCCGAAATCGTATCCCCGCAACGGTGCCAGACCAAAGCTTTGATTGAGGACAAAGGGCCTTGAAAGAAAATGCCCCGTGTTCTGGTCAATCTCCCATGTCCCAAAGTTTGTTCCAAGTATCGTGCCATCTGGACGTGGCAGGAAGTCATAAAAAAGTGCCCCATGAAACGGCACCAATGTTTCACTGAGAATATGCCCGGTTCGTGCATTGATCCGGTAGATTTTGTTCGGAGCGCTTGCGAACAAAATACCGTGGTCACCCAGGCCGATCCCTCGAACACCGTACATGTTCCAAGGCCCCTCGATCGGGTTGACCTGAAGGAGATCACCGGTTACGGCATCGTAACGATAGATGACATCGTCCGCCCAACTCCCGACAAGAACATGATCCTGGGCCAGTCCCGCCGATGCGCTACCCAGAAGGATAGCTCCCGCCCAAACGCTCACCTTGAACATGATCCAACTCTCTTTCTCTCAACCTGCGCTGCATGCGAGGCGATTCAACGGGTAGTCGAAATATGGTCAAACCCGTGGATCATCTCCACATACCGCGCATCCCAGCCGGAAAACCCGCCACCGAGCGATGACGACCAAAGTCTTCCCGAACTGATGCTTACCACAATTTCGCCAACAATGCAACCCCTCGCGTTGTTTTTTTGAGGTCCGGTTATCGCTCGGCAGTCAGGCTATGTTCTTCCGCCGGACACCAACGCGAAACGAATTCCAGGGTTCTGGTGCCGCTTCACGGGCTCCTCGCGAGATGGCGCGTCATGGGCAGTTGCCGTATGATCCAGCCATGGCACTGATCCACTGCAACTTCTTTTCCGAGACATTGGGCCTTAGCTGTTCGATGGATGTGATTCTGCCTCAGGCGACTTCCCGGCAGATCGGCATGGCGGGGCGCGCCGGGCGGGGGCTTCATCCAGCGCTTTATCTTCTGCACGGGCTCAGTGATGATCACACGATCTGGCAGCGGCGGACGAGCATCGAGCGGTATGTCGCGGAATTGGGGCTGGCGGTGGTGATGCCGGCGGTGGATCGGAGCTTTTACGCCGACATGGCCAGCGGGCCGCGCTACTGGACCTTTATCAGTGAAGAGCTGCCGGCCCTGGCCCGCTCGTTCTTCCCGTTGAGCGATCGGCGGGAGGATAACTTCGTGGCGGGGCTCTCGATGGGGGGCTACGGGGCGATGAAGCTGGGGCTGAGTTGCCCGGATCGGTTCGCGGCCGCGGCGAGCCTGTCGGGCGTGGTGGATATCGGGTGCCGGACGCTGAGCAGCGCTTCGAGCCGGGACGGCTTCCGCTGGGACTCGGTCTTCGACGATCCATCGAGCCTCGCCGGCTCGGAGAATGACCTTTTCGAGCTGGCCCGGCGCGTGGCCTCGGACGGCCCGTCAGTGCCCCGGCTGTTTCTCTGCTGCGGCGATGAGGATGGGCTCTTTGAAATGAACGAGCGTTTTCGAGACCATCTGCGGGAACTGGGGCTCGAGCCGGAGTGGCATGCCGATGCCGGCCGGGCGCATGATTGGGGCTACTGGGACGAGCGGATTCAGACCGTGCTGAACTGGCTGCCCTTGGCCCGCGCCGACAACTTACAGGAGATCAGCCATGGCCAAAAGACCTGATCTGACGCGCGGCCAGCAGCGGATTGTCAAGCGGTATTACGAGCACCAGGACACGATCCGCTCCAACAACCTGGCCGAGATCGTCAGCGAGCTTTACCTGGCCGAGACCGAGGGCCGGCGCAAGCAACTCTGGACCCGGGCCCGCAAGGCGCTGGAGGGGCTCAAGGCCGACCCGGTGACGATGCAGCGCGTGCTCGAGAGCCAGGATGTCGCGGGGCTGGCGAAGCTGGCTGAGCGGCTCGGGCGGCAGTAGGGGGGAGCCCGGGGGGATGGCTTTGGCGATTCCAGACCCCGGATGCGGCCGGTGCGGATCGACAATTTTATGGAAAAAGGCTGGTTTTGGGTCGTGCGACCGGTTGGGATCGGGCGTGGCGGCGTTCGGGGTGATCTTGCCGGACAAGTTGGTGTTGACCCTGGGGTTGGCCTGGGGGAGAATAGAGCATCCCGCTTTTCGATCCTCGAAGGCGGTTTCCGCCTGTTCGCATCGCAATCGGTTCACGGAAGGTTATTCCATGCAGGTTCGACCCCTGTCGGCGTGCTGCCGACGCATCGCAAGGTCAGTTCTCCCGCCGCGCTGTTCATTCCGGGCCATTTCCGGTGTCGCCCTGGTGCCGGCCATCGTGGGCTGGCTGCTGTTGATCGGTCTGCCGGCCGGTTGCGCTCAGCAGCAGCATACGGTGGACATTCCGCCGCCGCCTGCGCTCCATGGGCCGGAATATCTGCACGGCACGGTCGGCTCGTACACCCGGCCGCGCGGCCTGACGCCGATCGCGGTGGGGGGGTATGGCGTGGTGGTCAATCTCAACGGAACCGGTTCGTCGGATGTGCCCTCGTATCTGCGTGCCAACATCGAGAACCGGATGCGTCGATACGGCTTTGGCAACCCGGAGATGGGCGGCGAGGGGTTGATCCCTCGGCGGGTACTGGCCAGCTCGCGGACATCGATCGTCGAGGTTCGCGGTGTGATTCCGCCGGCGGCGCCGCGCGGCTCGCGATTCGATCTGGTCGTGACCGCCGAGCCGAGCACCCAGACCATCAGTCTCCAGGGCGGGATGCTCTGGACCACCGAACTCTCGGAAACGGGCCTCAATCGCGATGGGTTGTGGACCAAGCCCGAAGCCATGGGTCAGGGCGCCTTGCTGATCGACCCGTTCGCCGAGGACAAGCCCGAGGATGAGCGCTTCAAGCTGGAGCGCGAGGCGGTCGTCCTGGCCGGTGGCGTGGTGCAGCGCGATCGCCCGGTGGAACTGGTGCTCAATCGTCCGGATGCCAGGCTGGCGCGGATGATGGCCGGGCGGATCAACCAGCGATTCCCGCGCGAGACGACCGACCGACTGGATACGGCGGTGGCTCTATCCGATGAGGTGGTGCGGATCAATGTTCCGTCGCGATATTTCGGCGAACCCCTGCGGCTTCTGGAGAAGATCCAGTACACGTTCGTCGGGCATTACGATGGCTTCGAGGCCGAGAAGGCTCGGGAGATGGGCGGGCTGCTGGTCAAGGACCCATCGAAGGCCAAGGTCGTGGCCAACGTGTGGGAGGTGCTGGGTCGGACGGCCCTGCCCGAGATCGCCAACTATTACGACCATTCGGACCCAGAGGTGCGATTCGCCGCGCTGCAGGCCGGCTCGCGGCTTGGCGATCGGGCGACCATGCGCAGGCTGATCGAGCATGCGCGTGATCCGCATCCGGAATTGAGGCTTCGGGCCGCGGAATTGATGGTGGTCTTCCCTCGAGAGCAGGAGATCACCACGGCGCTGGGCCGCTTGCTGAGTGATTCGGATCGCCGCGTTCGGATCGAAGCGTACGAGACATTGTCGGCCCAGGATTCGCGGCTTATCGAGAGTCGCACATTCGGCGAAGGCTCGAACGCCAAGTTCCGGCTCGATCTGGTCCCGGCCGAGCGTCCCCTGATCTACATCAGCCAGGTCCGCACGCCGCGCATCGTGATCTTCTCGCCCGACACCGGCTTCCGCACGCCGGCGCTGGTGCGCCTGTGGAATGATCGGCTCATGCTTCGGGCTCCATCTTCGCAGGAGATGTTGTCGGTCTTCTATCAACCGTATCGTGGAAGCAACCGCACGCCCACCATCGCGCCGACGGTGGCCAATCTGATCTGGCTTCTGGGCCATCGGCCGACGATGGAGCGGCCGCAGATGGGGCTGGACCTTTCCTTCAGCGAGGTGGCCAACGCCGTTTACCAGCTACATCGCAAGGGTGTGCTCGAAGCCGAGGTCGAGGTGCAACTCAGCCCCTTGGCCGCGCTGCTGGCCAGGTATAAGGATTCGCCTTCGAGCGTGCATCCGGAGTTCGCCGACGATGCGGGCCTGATCCCGGTTTCCCGCGAGTTCGATGCGTTGGATGAGGGCGATGAGGACGATCCGTTCATCCCGATCCCGATGCCGCTGACCGGCCACGATGCCTTTATGGACGATGAGCCGCGCCAGGGCGATTCGCGACGCGGGGACGGATCGGGGGATGCTGCTCGGGGCTCGCGAGATTCCGGGGGTATTCGTGATTCCGGGCGTTCCGGGGGCGGGGGCGAGGAGGATTGGGATCTGCCGATCCCGCTTCCGGATGATCCGAAGCGGGACCATGCACGCGGGTCGCTTGAGGAGGATGACCTGCCGATACCGTTGCCGCTGGATTAGCCAGGCTGGCCGCGAGCGGACCGGGGGGCCGGGGGACCGGGCTTGGGGGCCTATGGGGCATGGCCGGGGCGCTGTGGGTCGCCCGGTTGGCCGGGCTTTTTGAAATCGCCCCGGTTTGGACCTAATATTACCAACCTGTTTGCGCATCATCGCTCTGCAACCGCAAGTGCGAAATAGCTTTAGGGAAAGATGACCGCCTGATGAAACCTCCCCTTGAGGCCGCCGAACAACTTCTGCCCGATATTCAGGCCAGCCCAGACGATCGCCACCTGGCGATTGATCGGGTCGGCGTGAGCAATCTTCGCTATCCCCTGACGGTGTCCACGCGTGATGGCCGGGGCCAGACCACCGTGGGCGAGTTCAACCTTTCGGTCTCGCTGCCCCATGATCAGAAGGGCACGCACATGAGCCGCTTTCTGGAGGTTCTAAACGAACAGCCCTCGCCGATGGTGCCGCGGGATGTGCTGAAGCTGGCCCAGGATGTTCAGCGTCGGCTCCAGGCACCCCATGCGTTCGTCCGCGTCGATTTCCCGTTCTTCATCGATAAGCCCGCGCCGGTCTCGGGGGTCGTGGGCAAGATCGATGTGCGTGCCGGGCTGTCGGCGGAGGTGGGGCCGACCGGTCGCAACGATTGGATGATGAGCGTTAAGGTGCCGGCGACGAGCCTGTGCCCGTGCTCACGGCAGATCAGCGAGTATGGCGCGCACAATCAGCGGTGCGAGATGGAAGCGCATGTGCGGATCGTCGAGGGGGCATCGATGAGCTTTGAGGAACTGATCGACCGCGTCGAGCAGGCGGCCAGCACGCAGGTGTTCTCGGTGCTCAAGCGTCCGGATGAGAAGTGGGTCACCGAGAAGGCATACGAGAACCCCAAGTTCGTTGAGGACATCGTGCGCGATCTGGCGCTGGCGATGGAGCGCGAGCCGCGCATCGCGTGGTACCGGGTGCGCAGCGAGAACTATGAATCCATCCACAATCACGATGCCTTCGCCCAGATCGAGCGCGACCTGGGGCGGTGACCGATCAAGGGGCGGGGAGTCGGCGGGCTGGTCCGACCCGCTCCTGAACAATCCTTTCATAGACTGATGCTCCAGGCGGGAGCGGGCTGTGTGATGTTCGTTGGCCCGCAATCGCCCAGGAGGATGCATCATGATTCTTCACTGCTGCGTGTTCTGCGCTTCGAGCCCGGATGTGGAGTCTCACTACCTGGAGCTTGCGCATCGAACAGGTCGCCTGGTCGCCGAGCATCATGCCCGGCTGGTTTTCGGGGGATCGCGGTGCGGCTGCATGGAAAGCCTGGCGGTCGGCGCGCTGGAAGTCGGCGGCCGGGTGATCGGCATCCTGCCCGATTTCAGAGTCGAGACGGACTGGCACGACTATCCAACGCTTGAACTGGAGCATGTCCAGAGCCTGCACCAGCGCAAGAGCCGCATGGAGGAACTGGCCGATGTGTTCATCATTCTGCCCGGCGGACTGGGCACGCTGGATGAACTGCACGAAGTGTTGGCACTTCGCCTGCTGGGCTACCTGGACCGGCCGGTGTATCTGATCAATGACCGGGGTTTCTTCGATCCACTGTTGAGCTTCTACGACCAATTGCGCGGGTTGGGGTTCTGCCGCGTGGATTATCGGTCGCTGGTGGAGGTCAAGGACCGTCCCGAGGAGGTGTTCTCGGACCTGATGATGCGGGGTGCGTTGACCCGCGGCGTACGCTAACCTGCGTTGTTTGAATGGGTCATGTCTGGATGCGGGCCCGGGGTTGTGTCAGCGGTCGCGGAGGGGCGATGCGGCCCATGAATGCAAGGCCCGGATCGAAACGGCTTGTTCTTCAGGCGTAGCCGATCCATTGGGGCGCCGATGGGGCCGCAACCTCCGGCTTGGCTGGCGGGCCTCGGTGTTGAGCATCCGCCGAACCAAAGGGGTTGAGCCGCGCACAAGGGGGGTTCATGGCTGGATCGGCCTCGCGCCGATGATGCTTGGGAACCGCGCCGCTGGGGATCGAACGTACATCGATCCATCGGAGGATCCGAAACAGCGCGGCAAGTGAGGTCTGGATGACCCGACCACCCCATGCAACCGCCCGGCCGCTATCCACGGGCCGAACATCCGCGACCGCTGAGGTTGCGCTGGGAGAGCTTCTGGCCCTGGTCCAGGCTCAGGGCCGCGCCATCGACCGGCTTTGTGAACTGGCCGAGTGGCAGGATTCCCAGCCCGTTGAGACCGATAACCCTCCTCTGGCGGCGTGGATATCCCAGCGCGATGAACTGATTCGAATTCTCGGGGCGCTGGAAGCGCGCCTGGCCGAGCTCTGGCCCGGTTGGGAGGCGATCCACCGAACCGGCGAGCCGGGCGAGGTCGAGCGGCTGGACCAGCAATTGCGGCTCCGTAATACGGCGTTGGATCGATTGAACAAGCTTGATGACCAGGTCCGGGCAGGGCTTGAAACCCGCAAGCAGGCGTTGCGGGGCGAGCTATCGCGCGTGCAGACCGGGGGCAAAGTCATCAGCGCTTACCAGCGTACACCCACGCGTGCCCTGAACGCGGCATGTTTCACCGACCAGGAGATTTAGTTCGGCGTGTCGAGCGTGTCCCCACCCACATCCCCACCGGTCGACCCGACCGCCTCAGTCGGCGCTGAAGCGGTCGATGACCTTGCGATCATGCTCGAGTCCTACACGGGCCTGATGCGGAAGCTGCAACACAACCATGAGCGGCTTTCGGCGGAGGTGGCCTCGCTCAAGGAACGTCTGGCCAGCCAGGATGAGCAGCTTCAGCGATCGCGTCGGTTGGCCGCGCTGGGCGAGATGGCCGCGGGCATGGCGCATGAGCTTCGCAATCCTCTGGGCGCGATCGGGCTCTATGCCGAGATGCTGGCCGAAGACCTTGGGGGCGGCGATGCGCAATGGATTTTCCAGCAGCGGCATCGGCTGGGTGAGCAGGCGACACGGATCGTTCACGCGGTGCGCGGCCTCGATGCGATTGTGGGTGATGTACTTACCTTCTCACGGGAGATACGGCCGCGCCCGCGGCCGACCTCGATCGGGCGCTTGTTCGATCATGTGATCAGCACGCAGGCCCATGTGCTCGAAACCGAGGGCGTTGAGCTTGATGTCGATCTTTCCGCCGATGAACAGGGCCGATCGCCCATTGCTGAATTGGATGAAGACCTGATGCGTCAGGTGCTGTTGAACCTGGTGCGTAATGCGATCGAGGCGATGGGCGCCATCGAGCGCGGCCGGCGTCGGATCCATCTTGGCGCCGCGGTCGAAGATGGATGGATGGTGCTACGGGTACGCGACTCGGGCCCGGGCATCGCGACCGGTGACCTTGAGCGCATCTTCAATCCGTTCTTCACCACGCGAAACACCGGCACCGGGCTGGGTTTGGCGATCGTGCATCGCATCGTCGATGCCCACGGCGGCACCATCGCCGTACACAACGACCAGGGCGCGGTCTTTGCGATCCATCTGCCAAGGGCACAGCCCCGGACGGATGGGACAGTCCCGGGCAGCGGGCCGACGGGCCGGGTGAACAGTCAGGGAGTCGATTCATGACCAATGTCGGGCAGAAGATTCTGGTGGTGGATGATAAGCCGATGATGCGCGACAGCGTCGGGGCCATGCTCCAACGCGCCGGTTGGATGGTGATCGCCGCCGGTGACGGCGCTTCGGCCATCCGCCAGCACGCCAAGCATCAACCCGTGGCGGTGATCACCGATCTGAAGATGCCGGAGATGGATGGACTGCAACTGCTCAGTCGTCTGCGTGAGATCGATCGCGATCTGCCTGTGGTGCTGATGACGGCTTACGGCAGCATCGAAACGGCGGTCGAAGCGATGCGCGAAGGAGCGTTCGACTTCATCCAGAAGCCGTTTGATGGCAAGCAACTGATTTCGGTGATCAACCGTGCGGTCGAGACGTGCCGCACGAGGCGGCGGCGGGGTGGTGACGATGAAGCGCCGGCCGGTGAACCGGTCTTTCCTTCGCTGATCGGGCGATCGCCGGTCATGCGGGAACTGGGTGCCCAGATTCAGAAGATCGCCCAGAGCCACGGCACGGTGCTGATCCAGGGCGAATCGGGCACGGGCAAGGAGGTGGTGGCGCGAACGCTGCACGCCATGGGGCCGCGCCGCGACCGGGTCATGCTCTGTCTCAATTGCGCAGCGCTCAGTGGCGCGCTGCTCGAGAGCGAGTTGTTCGGCCATGAGCGCGGCGCGTTCACCGGAGCCGACAGCCAGCGCAAGGGCCGATTCGAATTGGCCGACCGCGGCACGCTGCTGCTGGATGAAATCAGCGAGATCGACCCGGCCCTCCAGGCCAAGCTGCTTCGCGTGCTCCAGGAAAACCAGTTCGAGCGTGTGGGTTCATCCAGCACGATCCATGTCGATGTGCGTGTGATCGCGACGACCAACCGTGACCTGACCGAAAGCGTCGCCGCCGGGCAGTTTCGGCAGGATCTTTTCTACCGGCTCAACGTGCTGCCGCTGGTGTTGCCGCCGCTTCGACAACGGCTTGAGGACATTCCCCAACTCAGCGAGCACTTCTTCGACCGCACGGCTTTGCGGGACGGCGCTGAACCCAAGCGGCTGACGCCCGAAGCACTGGACTTGATGATGCAGTACCACTGGCCGGGCAATGTCCGCGAGCTTCAGAATATCTGTGAGCGGGCGCACATCATGACGCGCGATTCGGCCATCGGCCCGGAGACGATTCGATCGTGGCTGCAATGGGATCAGCCTTCAGCGGTGCAAGCCGGGCGGGCGTTGGTCCGTGAGCCGGCGATGATTCGCGGCGGATGGAGTACGGCCCTCGGAGCGATGCGCGAACAGGTGCTGCCCGGACGTGCATCTCCGGATGCGATGCACCCCCAGGCACCGGCCGCCAACGCCGGTGCGCCGGCATTGCCTGATGATGAGATGACCACGCTCGAACAGACCGAGCGATCCAAGATATTGCGGACGCTGGAGCGATTCGGTGGCAATCGTCGCCGCACGGCCGAGGCTTTGGGCATCGGGCTTCGAACCCTCGGACTCAAGCTCAAGAAATGGAAGGAAGCAAGGCTGGTTGACGCGGCGGTGTAGCGCAAAAAGGGTCGGTCTTGCGCGGCAAGTCGCGCAGAAATTGCGCTGTGGTGGCGCAGCCTGGCGCGGATGATCGACCAAAGCCGATCCGGTGGACCGGCGCGATCCGCGATTCGGCCCGGGTTTGAATGAGACATCGGATCGGCCGAGAGGGTTCGGACGATCCGCAAGCGTTGATGGCAAGCCGATTGCTTGCCGGTAAGAGCCTAACCACGGCGACAGGAACGGAACGTGAGCCTGATTCATTCCCTGGTCAACGGCGGCGCAACCGCCAGCCTCGAACGGCTGGCCGAATTCGCCGAAGCGCGGCAGAAGGTTCTGTCGCATTCGATCGCCAACGCCTCGACGCCGTATTACCGACCGGAGGACATGGACCCCAAGAGCTTTCAGGCGGCGCTTCAGGAGGCGCAGGAGCGACGTCGTCGCGGAGTCAACCCGGTTCGCGGTGAGCTGGTGATGCACGACACGCGGGAACTTCGGTTCGGAACGGATGGGTTATCGGCCTGGAAGCCGCAAGCCTCCAATGATGGCATCCTTCGGCACGATCAGAACAACAGCGACCTGGAACGCATGATGCAACGCCTGGCGGAAAACACCATGGCGCACGACCTGGCGACGCATCTGTTGCGGAACCAGTTCAGCATGATGCAGACGGCGATTCGCGGCCGGCTGTGAGCCGCCTGGCCCTAATTGGGAGTAGACCATGTTCGGAACCCTGGACATCTCGGCATCGGCGCTGGTCGCCCAGAAGACGCGATTGCAGGTGATTTCGGCCAATCTGGCCAATCAGCAGGCGATCGAAGGGCCTGATGGAGAGCACAGCCCCTATCAGCGGCGGATGGTGACCTTTGCCGTGGGCGACCCGGGCTCGGGCAGCGGTCGGGGTGTGCATGTGCGGGCCATCGAGATGGATGAATCGCCCCCGCTGATGCGATTCATGCCTGGCCATCGCTTTGCCAATGAAGATGGTTATGTGGCGTTTCCGAATGTCGATTCCACTTTTGAGCTGGTCGATGCGATGGAGGCCACACGGGCTTATGAAGCGAACATTACGGCGGCGGAGGCGACCAAGACGATGTTTCGGAACAGCCTTCGAATTCTGGCCTAGAGGTAGAAGGCCGCGAAGACCCCTTCGCGGAGTTGGAGCAGCAGCATGACCGATCCCCTGGGATTAATTGGTTCCGTACAACGGCCGGCCGTGACCAGGCCGCCGGTTGGCCCCGGGCAGGAAACAGGCCCGAGCTTCAAGGATGTGCTCAAAGCCAATATCGATCAGGTCAATCGCCTTCAGCAGGACGCGGAAATGGCGATCGAAGACCTCGTCTCAGGACGGCGGGACGATGTGGGCAAGGTGCTGGTGGCCAAGGAGAAGGCGGACATGGCGTTTCAGATGCTGTTGCAGGTGCGCAACAAGTTGGCCGACGCCTATGAGGAGATCAAACAGGTTCGCGTGTAACGGATGAATAGACACTCATCCAACCGCGTGGGCTGATGCCCGCGCGGATTACCCCCGGCGGAGCCGGGTAAGTCGACGATAGCCCGAACCCCCGGAAATTTCCCCCGGAAGTTTCCCCTGGAAGTTCCAGCCCCGGAACGCCCGCCCCGGGAAGCATACGGTTCGGGCACCATCGCCGACGGCAGGAGGCCCAAGGTCCATGGACACGATCAAGCGGTATTGGCATCAGATTCAGCAGCAGGCCGGTCAACTCGATGGCAAAAGCCGTGTGTTGATCGGTTCGTTCGTGGTGATCCTGCTGTTGGTCGGTTTTCTGCTGATTCAGTACGCCGCCTCGCCGGATATGGAGTCGATCTCGAGCTTCATCGGCGATCAACGACCTCAGGCGGCCAGCCGTCTGAAGGATGCGGGCATTCCGGTTCGGGTGCAGGGCGACCAGATCATGGTGCCCAGCGATCGTCGGCTCGAGGCCCTGGCGCTTCTGGCCAATGATCAGCTCCTTGCCGCGGATACGGCCTCGGCCTTCGATGATTATGTGCGCAGCCAGAATCTCTGGCGCAGCAATCCGCAGGATGAGCGGTCGTTCCTTCTGGCCAAGCAGAGCTTTCTTTCGCAGACGGTGCGGAGCATGAAGGGCGTGCGGACCGCATCGGTGGTGATCGATCGGCCGCGCAACGAGGGTTTCAGTCGAACGCATCAGTTACCGACGGCCTCGGCCATCGTCACGCTGGATTCGGGGGCTCGGATGGACCGGGAGTTCGTCAGCGCGGTGGCGAATCTGATCGCCGGCGCGGTGGCGGGCATGCGTGCGGTGGATGTGCAGGTGATCGATGCGGGCAACAACATATCGCGGACAGTTGAGAGCGAAGATGACCTGCTCAGCACGCACGCCCTGGGCGTGGCCGCGGCGCTTGAAGCGCGATATCAGGAGAAGCTGAGCCAGACGCTGCGATACATTCCCGGTGTGATTATCGCGGTCAACGTGCAGGTGGATAGCGAGATTCGCCGACAGGAAGAGGGTTATGAGTATCTTGAGGAGCCGGTCCGGGCCAGTGAGATGACGGTGATGGAAAGCCGCGGCAGCTCGCGCGATGCCGGTGAGCCGGGCGCGCGGTCGAATGTCGGGGCCTCGATCGGCGGCGGGGGTGGGACCACCACCGAGGAGACGCGTGAGCAGACCGAGCGCAGATTTCAGAACTTGCAGTTGACCCGGCGGACGGCCAGCCAGCACGGCGGTGGCCGGGCGCGCCAGGTCAACGTCACGGTCAATATTCCGCGCGGCTATTTCGTCACGCTCTTCCGCGCCCAGAACCCGGAGGAAGAACGGCCCTCCGACGAGGCGCTCGAGCCGATCGTCACCCGGGAACTGGCCAGCATCGAAAGCCAGGTACGCACGCTGATCGCCACCGAGAATCACGAGGGCACGGTGTTCACCGCGATGGTGCCCGATGGCACGCTTCTGGCGGCGGCCGAACCGGTGCAGGCCGGCGCTGTTGAGTCGCTCCTGGACTCAGGCTGGGTCACGACCGCCGCGCTGGGACTGCTCGCGGCCCTGTCGCTGGGCCTGATGTTCAGCATGGTTCGCAAAGCCACCCAGCAGCCGCCGATTCCCACCGCCGAAGAACTGGCCGGCATCCCGCCCACGCTACATTCCGATGAAGATCTGGTCGGTGAGGCTGATGAAGTGGACCAGTCGATGTCGGGTGTGGAACTGGATGAAGGCGAACTTCGCACCCGCAAGATCGCCGGTCAGATCGGTGACATGATCCGCTCCAATCCCACCGAAGCCGCCGGCATCTTCAACCGCTGGCTTCGCACCGACGCGGCGTAAACCGCAACCCGAACCCGGCGCTGACCGGGCACAGGCGTTCTCCCCATGCCCCCCAAACCACGATTCAATTCCGTTGATGACATGAACGGCCACCAGAAGGCCGCCGTGCTGTTGCTTACGTTGGATGAGGAGTCGGCATCCATGCTGCTCAAGCAGATCGAGCCGCGAATGGTCGAGGATATCACACGCGAACTCGCCGGTATCGAAAGCGTCCCCAAGGAAATCCGCGATGCGGTCGTCGGTGAGTTCTACGAGCTGGCCCTGGCCCAGTCGTGGGCCAGTGAGGGCGGCCTTGACTATGCGCGAGCGCTCCTGATGAAAAGCATGGACCCCAAGGATGCCGAACGCGTCCTGGGGCAGATACAAACCGCCGTGCGCAAGACGCCGTTCTCCTTCCTGCAGAAGGCCGAAACGCAGAATCTGCTCACGTTCATCCAGGATGAACATCCCCAGACCATCGCGCTGATCGTCAGCCACCTGGCCCACCACAAGGCGGCGGAAATCCTCGCGGGTCTTCCCGGGCCCAAACAGATCGAAGTGGTCAAGCGCGTGGCCAACATGGAACAGACCAACCCGGAAGTGGTCAGCGAGGTCGAGCGCGGTCTGGAATCGCGACTGAGCAACATGTTGACCCAGTCGTTCGAACAGATCGGGGGCGTGGATACCGTCGCCGAGGTGCTCAACCTGGTGGACCGCACCACCGAGAAGGGCATCATGGAAGGTCTGGAGTCCGAGGACCCCGACCTGGTCGAGGAAATCCGTCGCCTGATGTTCGTCTTCGAGGACATTCTCCTGGTGGATGACCGGGGTATTCAGGCGGTGCTCAAGGAAGTGGATAACGACGAACTGGCCCTTGCCCTCAAGACGGCCAGCGATGATCTGAAGAACAAGGTGTTCGGCAATATGTCCGAACGCGCTGCGCAACTGATTCAGGAGGACATGGAATACATGGGTCCGGTCCGGGTGAGCGATGTCGAGGCCGCCCAGCAGCGCATCGTGGACATCGTGCGTCGGCTGGAGGACGCCGGAGAGATCATCATCACCGGCCGTGGCGGTGACAAGGAACTGATCGTCTGACCATGCCCCTGATCAAATCCCCCAATCAGTCGGTTTCGATGCGCGACACCATCGTGCTGGACTTTGGTGACCTGGCCCGACAGGCCGATCGCGTGCGTGAGGATGCCCGGGCCAGCGCTGTGGCGATCATCCAGCATGCCCGTGCCGAGGCCATGGCCCTGGCCCGCGGCACCGCCGAAGAAGCGCGGCGGAAGGGTTACCAGGAGGGGCTGGCCCAAGGCTTGGAGGAAGGTCGCGCAAGCGGCCACCAGGAAGCGCTTCAGACCCACCAGGCCGAGTTCAAGGCCCTGATTGAAGGTTGGCGGAACGGGATGAATGAGCTGACTTCAACGCGACAGGCCATGCTCAACGAGGGCGCGGAGAAGATTCTGCAATTCGCCCTGCTGGTCGCCTCGCGTCTGGTCTTGCGAACGATTGAAGTCGATGTCCGGGTGGCTGTGGATCAGGTGCGTCGGGCCCTGGACATCATCCTGGGTGACAAGGCGGTGATCGTGCGCGTGCATCCGGAAGATGAGCCCACGATTAACGAGGCGATGCCGACCTTGCTTCAGGCGATGGGTGCGAATGCGGCGCTTGAAGTGGTTCCCGATGCCGAAGTGGGCCGGGGCGGATGCATCGTGCAGGCCGGTCAGGGCACGATCGATGGTCGGATCGAGTCCCAGCTTGCGCGGCTCATCGATACGTTGCGTCCGTTGACCGGCCAAAGCGACAATCCCATGGCATCCAAACTTGAGACCTGCCGGAACGGGCAAGCGGCCGCCGCTGGGACTTGCGATTTCCATGACTCCGAACGGGACCGGACGCCCACCGATCCGGAGAACGCCGATGATTGATGCGGCCATTGATCTAGCGCGGCATGCGGCGCTGATGGGCATCGAGGGCGTGGTGAGCGAGTCTCGGGGACTGGCCGTCCGTGTTCGTGATTTTCCCGTGTCGGTGGGTTCGCTGGTGACAATCACGCCTCGGGGCGATCATCGCGCGAGTGTGGAAGGGGAAGTGGTCGGCTTCGATGAGCGAACGACGGTGGTCATGCCGTTTGGCGCTTCGGATGGGTTTTCGCGGGGCGACCGGGTGCGTCTGGTGCAGTATCGACAGATGATCCCGTCCGGCCCGGCGATGCTGGGGCGGGTGATCGATGCCCTGGGCCGGCCGTTGGATGGACATGGACCGCTGGCCGGAGCCACGCTGGTGCCGCTGCATCGAAAGCCGGTGGATCCGATGACGCGCCCGGTGATCGACACGCCGCTGAGTGTGGGCGTTCGCGCGATCGATGGCATTTGCACGGTCGGTCGTGGTCAGCGCCTGGGCATCTTCGCCCAGCCGGGATTGGGCAAGAGCACGCTACTGGCCGAGATGGCCAGGAAGACCGATGCGGATGTGGCGGTGATCGGTCTTGTGGGTGAGCGGGGCCGTGAGGTACGTGATTTCATCGAGAACCAGTTGGCCCAGCGCGGACTGGAGCGATGTGTGGTGGTCGCGGCGACCAGTGATGAGCCGGCCCTGATGCGCATTCGGGCGGCGCACATGGCGACCGCGATCGCCGAGTCTTTTCGCGATGAAGGCAAGGATGTTCTGCTGCTGATGGATTCGGTCACCCGCTTCTGTCAGGCGCTGCGCCAGGTGGGATTGAGCAGCGGCGAGCCGCCGGCCACGAAGGGTTTCCCGCCCAGCGTGTTCGCGGCGCTGCCACTGCTGCTCGAACGTGCCGGCCGCACCGAGCGCGGGTCGATCACGGCGTTCTATACCGTCCTGGTCGAGGGTGATGAAGTGACCGATCCGATCGCCGATGCGACACGGGGCATCCTCGATGGGCATATCCAATTGAGCCGTACATTGGCCGAGAAGGGCCACTGGCCGGCCATCGATATCCTTGGCTCGATCAGCCGCGTGGCCATCGATGTGACCGATGCGCCCCATCAGGCGGCGCGGAACCAGGTCATCCGGCTGGAGCACAGTTACCGGCAGGTTGAGGAATTGAACAACCTGGGCGCGTATGTGGCCGGGAGCAATCCGGACTTCGATCTGGCCCTGGCGGCGCGAGGGATGCTTGATCAGTTCCTTTGCCAGTCCGGCAGTGAGACCCAGCCCAGCGACTTTCACCGCACGCGTGCACAACTCCTGGCGATGCACCAGCAACTTCAGGCGGCAACCCGGCAACTGGGTTCGGATCGCCAGCGGCAAGGCGCTTCGGCGGGTTCACGAAGTCAGCAGCGCTGATGGTGATGACGTTTCCATGACGGATGAGGTCTGATCATGCCCACGTTGTTCCGATTTCGACTCCAGACGCTGCTCAACGCCCGGCGGGAGGCCGAGGATCGGGCGCAGCGCGAGCTGGCCGTGCTGCAAGGGCGGAAACAGGCGATGCTCAATGAGCTTCGGTCCATGCGGGAGTCGATCCACGATGCTCGCCATGAGTTGAACCAGTCCTTACGGGGGCGCGTGGTGATGGAGCAGGTCGGCCGGTTTGCGCGATTCACCCTTGAAGAGCGGGCGCGGGCGCAGGGGCTGGTGAGTCGGTTGGCCGCACTGGAGCGAGAGGTTGTCGAAGCCCGTGGGCGTTTGCTGGAAGCCATGAAGCAGCGTAAGGCATTGGAATTGCTTAGAGACCGTCAGAAACAGGAATGGCTCCAGCGGATGGAACGTCGCCAGACCGAGGAGCTGGATGAACTGGGCACGCAGGGGCATCTGCGACAGTCCGGCCTTCCTGATTGATGCTGATGGGACTCGTTCATGAAACCCGTGCTGCTGGCCGCGAAAATCTTTCTGCTGGTCCATCTCCTGGCCGCGCTGGGCTTCGTGGGCTGGCTGTGGGGCAGTAACCGCCTGACTCAGGAGCGGTTACATCGGGTTGTGGAGATGTTCCGTCTGACAGAGGCCCAAGAGATGGCCCAGCGGGAGGCCGAAGCCGCCGCGCTGGCCCGAGCCGAGCAGAACGAGCGGGAGTTGGCCCACCTGGAGTTGATCGCCGAGGGTCCGATCACCGTGGGACAGCGGATCGAAAGGCAGAATGTCGCGTCGGATATCACGCGGGCAAGGATTGCGCGGCTTCAGGAGCAGATCCGCGCGATGCAGGCTGATTTTGCGCTTAAGCAGCAGGAGCTCGATCAGCGCTCCCAACGGCTTCAGACGGAGATGGCCGAGTTCCATGCATTGCGTGACCAGTTGACAAGCCTGCGTCAGGATGAGGATTTCAAGCGGTTGCTGGAGATCATGGAGCGGCAGCCGCCGCGCCAGGCCAAAACGCTCATGGTTCAGATGATTCAGGAGGAACGGCTCGATCACGTGGTCAAGCTGCTGCGCGTGATGAATCCGAACACGGCGGCCGAGATTCTTCAGCAGTTCCGCACGCCCGAAGAGATTCGAATGGCGGTTCGCGTGCTGGATCAACTGAACCAGGGCCAGGTTGAGCGGCAGGCGATCGAGCTGCCCGACGCGATGGAGGTGGAGCCATGATCATGGGTATGCGGGTACCGCAGGTGGATGCGGTCAAACTTGATGGGTTGTCAGGTCGGGCTGGGCGTTCGGTTTCGTCGAATCAGGGTTTTTTCGTCGATGTCCTTTCGGCTCGCCATGCGGTGTCTGATTCCGCCGACGGCCAGGTCGTGTCCGCGGATCGCCACCGGGCACAGGGCGGTCATCGACAGTCGAATGACCGGCCCGATACCGATTCCAAGCCCCGGGCGTCTTCGAATCCCGGATCATCAGATCGTCGAAGCACGACCGCCGAATCCGGGAGGCGACAGGGCAACGTGGAAGCGGACGACAACAAAGTCCAACGGGCGACGGTCGATTCGCCTGATGTGGGCGCGGGCGTCGGCGATGAGGAAGGATCGAACCCCGATGAATCACCGACCGAGGATGTGGTTCTGTTTCTGTCTGAACTTGCCACCGCAACCGGCATGATGGATTCGTCGGCCCGTGCCCCGGCGAACCCCGCGCTCAACGGAATGAGCACCGCCGATGGCGGCATGGTTGACCCTGAGGCCCAGCAGGCCATGGGTCAGCGCGGCGGCCAATCGGGAGCGGAGGCCCAGGCAGGGGATGGACGGTCGATGGCCGGCCAGGGCGGTTCGGGACAACCAGGGAACGTGCGGCTGGATGAACTGGCCGGGTTCCGGCTGGTCGAGGGGGCCCTGCGTGTTGAGATGCGTGAAGGGGCATCAGCCAGGCCGGTGGATGCGGCGACGTTGCCGGGTGGATCGCAGCCCGCATCCGTGCTTCTTGAGCGCGTGGGTACTGACGCCGGTGCTTCGCGGATGGAGCTGCTTCGGCAGATGGATGATGCCCAGGATCAGGCCAATGTCGCGCGTCTTGGCCGCGCATTGAACTCGGGCATTGCCCAGCGGGGCGGGTCGGTAACGCTTCGTTTGAATCCGCCGGAAATGGGACTGGTCCGTGTTTCGCTACAGGTGACCGATACCACGGTGACCGCGCGGTTCGCGGCGCAGACCCCCGAGGCGCGGCAGATGCTCGAACGCAGTGTCGAGCAGTTGCGTGCCTCGCTTGAACGTCACGGCCTGCACGTTGAGCGGTTGGTGGTGCGCGAGATGCCACCCAGCCAGGGACAGGAAGGCGCCGGGCAGTTCGGCGATGAGAGCCGCTTTGCCGGTGACGGCCGAAGCCGCAACCGCTACACCGGCCAGCATCGCCGCGATGGATTGAACGCCGAATCGGAACCGACCGCGGAGTTCGCCACCAGCCTGGCCGACCGGATCAACGCAGAGCCCTGACCCTGAGCGTCGCGGACTTGATACGAATCAACAAGAAGGAGTGCCGACACGATGTCCATGATCAGCAGCCTCGCCAACCACTCCGCCCCTCCCACGAAGGGCAGCGCTTTTGGTGAGCTTTCCTCGGATAAGTTCATCAAGGTGTTGATTTCGGAACTGACCAATCAGGATCCCTTCAAGCCCCAGGACTCTTCGGCCATGCTCGAGCAGCTATCGAGCCTGCGCAACATCGAGAGCCAGATGGCGCTGCAGGATCAGATCGGCAAGCTGGTCCAGCAGAACCAGGTCGCAAGCTCCGGAGCGATGATCGGCCGCTCGATCGAGGGCATCGACATGACCGGTCAGACGGTGCGTGGAGCCGTGCGAGGCGTCCACATCCACGATGGCAAGGTTCAGCTCGAGCTTGAGGGCGGCGCTGTGGTGCCGATGGACAAGGTGACCCGACTGGGCAGCAGCGAAAGTGACCTGGTCGGCAAGGGGATCGAGGCCGTTCGGGAGAACGGTGAGCCGGTGACGGGAATTGTTCGTGCGGTGCGAAGCCTGGGTGGGACCACGGTGCTGGAGCTTAAGGATGGTCTGACGGTGCCGTTGATCCAGGTCCGCAGGTTTTTTGACCCGGTGGCCAACTGAGCCCTTCGGCGTTGAGTGGTTGGAGTGGTTCGATGAGCGGATCGATTGACCTGCTGCGCATGCTTGAGCCGCCCGTCCGTCCGGATGGTCGCGCTTCGCATGCCGCTCCGATCCGGCCGATCGAAACGCTTTCGTTTGATGAACTGTTGATCGAACAGCGCAGGCCGAGTGGATCAAGTGAAGGACAGGCCGTGGGCATGGAGGCTCAGGCTGCCGGAAATGAAGCAGGCGATGTGAAGGCGGCCGAACGGCCGGGCACGTTGGGACTTCTGGCCGCACTGGACCGTATGGACAACCCCTCGGTGATGCGGATGAGGGGCGGAGCGTGAAGGAAACGGATCGAAGATGCAACACAAGCCGATCGCCTCATGGCGGTACGGATGAACATGGGAGTAGAACATGGGCTTGAACACAACGCTATTCACCAGCCTGTCGGGTATGACCAACCACTCTGAGGCCATCAGCGTCACGGGCAATAACATCGCCAACACAAGCACCACCGGCTTCAAAGCCAGTCGCGTGGTGTTCGAGACGCAGATCAACCACATGAAGCGCAACGCTTCGCCACCCTCGGCGTTCCTGGGCGGTACCAACGCCGCGCAGATCGGCCTGGGTGTGAAGATCGGCAGCATCGACCGGAACTTCAGCACCGGCGCGTTGCAGCCCACGGGCATTCGCACGGATGCGGCCATCGATGGCGGCGGCTTTTTCGTGATGAACGTCAACGGCAACCAGCACTACACGCGAATGGGCAACTTCGGTCTGGATCGTGACTTCAACCTCGTCAGCCCCAACACCGGCGGTTTCGTGCAGGGCTATGGAATCGATGAGAACTTCAACATCATCCAGGGCCCGATCACTGATCTTCAGATTCCATTGGGCAGCCTTACCCTGGCCGAAGCGACCACGGAAGTGCGCCTGGCCGGCAATCTGAACGCCGGCGGCCAAGTGGCGACTCAGAACTCGATCCTTACGACAAACGCCATGACCGACAGCTCGACCGGCCTGCCGGCGACCGCGGCCAGTGCATTGGAGAACCTTGAAAACGCGCTGGGCGTGAGCCTGTTCAGTATCGGTGATGTGGTGTCCTTGAGCGGCATCAAGAAGGGAAGCGGCACGCTGCCACCCAAGACGTTCGAGGTCGGCCCGGCCAATACCACCGACAGTACCCATTTCGGCACGACGCTGGATGATTTCATGGGCTTTCTTCAGTTGACCCTGGGTTTGCAGAATACCGCGGATCCGACCGTCGGCGTGGCGGTTGATCCCGATGGCCAGATGGTCATCACGGGCAACACGGGCAAGAGCAATGATCTGTCCATTCGCAACTCGGACATTGTCGTGAATAAAACCACCTCGCCCAGCCTGCCCTTCGAGATGACCAAGGTCGCCGAGGCCGATGGGGAATCCGTCCGGACCACGTTCGTGGCATTCGACAGCCTGGGTAACGAACTGACCATGGACCTTACCCTCGTGCTCGAAGAGAAGGCCGGCAATGGCACTCAGTGGCGCTTCTATGCCGAGTCGGAGGCCAATGTCGGTCTGCCCCGCGCTGTCGGCACGGGCTCGGTGGCATTCGATTCCAATGGCGCGCTGCTTTCGGTCACGGACCCGAACGTCACGATCAACCGCCAGGGCACCGGCGCGTTTCCGCTTCAGGACATTCTGATTCGATTCGAGAGCCCTGACGGCGTGACCTCGGCTCTGAACTCGACCACCAGCCAGCTTTCAGCGCTCTGGCAGGACGGTGTGCCCATCGGCACGCTGGAGGACTTCGACATCGCCCAGGACGGCGTGATCTATGGGCTTTTTTCCAACAGCGCCATCCGCCCGATGGGGCAGATTCTCCTGGCCAACTTCGCCAATGTCGAAGGGCTTCGCGAGATCAGCGATGGCCTGTTCGCGGTCACGGCCAACAGCGGCCTGGCGATCATCGGGGAGCCGGGCACCGGTGGGCGCGGCTCGCTGATCGGGCGGACGCTGGAGCTTTCCAACGTCGAGCTCTCGCAGGAGTTCATCAATCTCATCACCGCCAGCACCGGCTTCAGCGCCAACAGTCGGGTCATGACCACCAGCGACCGGCTGATGCAGGAACTTCTGGCCGTGGTGCGGTAAGGAGCGCTGAACGATGATTCGTGTCACACGCCTCAACGGGCGGCAATATGTGCTCAACGCCGAGATGATCCGAACCGTCGAGGCCAACCCCGATACCATCATCACCCTGATCAACGGCGATCACCTGGTCGTCACCGAAAGCCCCGACCAGATCATCGCGCGGGTGATCGAATACGGCCGACATCTGCGCAAGCTGGTTGGTCCGGTCGAAGGGCTATAGGTCACCGATGTCACGGGGCGGATTCGGGCGTTGAATCCCGGGCTTGCGAATCGTCCGCGTTTCCGGGGCCGGGGCGTACCGCGCGGACGATCAGCTTGTCCAGACGATTCAACCAGTCCAGTTCAATGTCGTTGGCTTCCAGCACCGAACCCAGCAGGCGATCGTAATCATGATCAAAGAAGCCGGCGAGGATGAACATGGGCACGGAATTGGCCGGATGGTAAGGACGGCCCGGCCATGAGCGACGGCGCCGCGAATAGGCCGAGGATGGCAAGGGTCAGCAGAATGAGCCGGTTCATCGTCAGGCCCTCGAAATGGCGTTCCGGGCGCGTTTCGATCAATGAGGCATCGCGAACGCCTTGCAAAGGCCGTGCACCTCCTCGCGGACTTTCTCGATCGCACTGGCCTCGCCGCAGCTCTTGAGCGCGCGGTCTATCAACTGCGCGACCGTGATCATCTGCACCTCGTGCATGCCGCGCGTCGTCAGCGCGGGGGTGCCCAGACGGATGCCGCTGGTCACGAACGGCGACCGCTGATCATTGGCCACGGTGTTCTTATTGGTGATGATGCCGGCCTGTTCCAGCCACAAAGCGCCTTCCTTGCCCGACGTCTGAACGCCGCTTCGCGCAAGGTCGATGAGCACCAGATGATTGTCCGTGCCACCGGATGAGAGCTTCCAGCCCAATCGGATCAGTTCATCGGCCAGCGCCTTGGCGTTGCGGACGACCTGGTGGGCGTAGTGTTGGAATTCAGGCTTGAGCGCTTCGCCGAAGGCCACGGCCTTGCCCGCGATCACGTGCATCAGCGGCCCGCCCTGGGTGCCGGGAAAGACGGCCTTGTTGAACCTGGTGGCCAGGCCTTCGTTGTCCGTCAGGATCAGCCCGCCACGCGGCCCGCGAAGCGTCTTGTGCGTCGTGGTGGTCACGATGTCGCAGTGGGGGAAGGGCGAAGGATGGCTGCCCCCGGCGACCAGCCCGGCGATGTGGGCGATATCGGCCATGAGCAACGCGCCACAACTGTCGGCCGCCTTGCGGAACCGTTCAAAGTCGATGATCCTGGGATAGGCCGAATAGCCGCAGAGAATGAGCTTGGGCTTGTGCTGGCGGGCCATGGTTTCGACCGCGTCATAGTCGATGTGGCCAAAGTCCGGCCGCGCTTGATCGTAAACCAGCGGGTAGTGCACCGGCTTGAACCACTTGCCCGAGATGTTCACCGGCGAACCGTGCGTCAGGTGCCCGCCATCGCTGAGCACCACGCTCATGTAGGTATCGCCCGGCTCCAGCAGGGCGAAGAATACCGCCAGATTGGCATTGGCGCCCGAGTGCGGCTGCACGTTGGCGAACTTGCAGCCGAAGAGCTTCTTGGCACGCTCGATGGCTAGATTCTCGACCTCATCGTAATGGGCGCAGCCCGAGTAATACCGCTTGCCCGGATAACCTTCGCAGTACTTGTTGGTCATGCAGGAGCCCACGGCGGCCATCACAGCGCTGCTGGCGTGGTTCTCGCTGGCGATCATCTCCAGGGTGTCGGCCTGGCGGCGCTCCTCGGCGGCGATGATCTTGAATACCTGCTCATCGGTGGCCTCAAGGGTTTCAAGGGTCGAGGCGTGGGGACTGGCGGTCATTGATCCTGATCTCCATCAAGCTAATGCGGGTTTGGATACGGCTGTCTCTGGAAACGGCGGGAGGAGCTTACTGATTTCGGACTTCAACGTCCGCAGTGAATCCTGATCGTCCGTGGTCGGGGATTGGGTGTGAGCCACCGCCGTTTCCGCCACGGGCGCCGAACGCTGATGCAACCCCGGTGAATCCGATCCTCGGCTGCCGTGAACCACCGAAGAACCGTACGGGGAGCCCAATGCCACCATAATACAGCAATGGCTGGCACTTGCCCGATAGACATTCAGGAAAATACTAGCCTCCACGAGGATCAGGGACGAATTCATGGCAACCGGCAAGCCGGAAGCTTGAACCGATGCCGAAATTCAGCAGCAAGGTGATCACCAACGATCTGCCCTGGAACAAATGGCGCTTACGTGCATGGAGAGCATCAAGAAATCCCAAGATCAGCTCCGAGAACGCAAGATTATATACAGGGAATTTTTCGGGATCCGCCTGCTGGCGGTGTTGATGGTGGTCACCGTCCATTTCATGTCGGTGGACCGATATCCCGGGGTGATCTGGTGGCGTGGCGTCGGTGTAACGTTTTTCTTCATCGTGGGTGCCTTCCTGGCAACAGCATCCTTACTGCGATATCGCGATCGCGTGGATGTCGGAGGCCTTGATGCCTCGGTCGTATGGCGCCGCTTCGCCCTTCGCCGGTTCATCCGGCTATTCCCATTGGTGGGCTTCTATCTGGCAACCCTTGTGATCCTCGGGGCGACCGACTTCAGAGCGTCCCTGCTCTGGCACGCCGGGCTGCTCAGCAATCTGTACTTCGCGTGGACGGGCGGCTTTACCCAGTATCTGGATCACCTCTGGTTTCTCGGCGCGCAGGAGCAGTATCTCTTCCTGCTGGCGGGTGTGCTGCTCTTCCTTCCCCGAAAGACGTTCCTCGTCTGGATTGTCGGGTTGATTCTGATCTGCCCGATCTATCGGCTGATCATCCATGAGTTGCCCCATGGCCCCGGACGCTGGGATGCGCTTCCCCTGGCCTGGACATCCGCCATGGGGCTGGGTTCGTTGTTGGGGTGGATGCTGTGGAAGAAGGGCGGTCGCCCGGCAGACCGGTTCGAACGGATGGTGTATCTGGGCGGCGGGCTTGTCGGTTTGTGCGGGTATCTGGCCATCAGGATCGTGGAAACCGGCACCAGGATCGAGTTGCCCGTTTTCGTCCTGAAATCCACGATCGATGCATTGCTGTGTTTTTCGATTCTCGGCATTTTGATGCGGCTGGAGATCAAGCCGCTGAGTATGGTCCTCGGAAGCAGGTTCATGGAGCTACTCAGTCATCTAAGCTATGGAATCTATGTCTGGCATCTGGCCGCGATCCATGTGGTGATTGTTGTTGTGGGTAAGACCGGCTATCCGCTGAGCTATATCGTGGAGCGGACCGCCGAGTGGGTACCGGGGCTTGGTCGTATTCTCGATCCGCTTTCACCACCGAACATCGTTTTCATGGTTCTGCTTTCGATGGTTCTGGCATTTGTCAGCTACCGCATCGTCGAGATTCCGGCCGAACGGCTGGGTGGGTGGTTTCCAATCGTGCCCGCTCGTCCATCTTCGGTGGGTTAGAGAGGACGTACATTGCCGCGGCATGGACGCATGCGCATGCTGAAGATACGTCCGGGGTTGCCGCCACACAAGGCAACGTTCGGTTACATTATCAGCGGAATGACCACCTGCTAATCTCGGCTGACCCATCCCATGCCGCAATCCCGTTCCCTTCCTCTTCGTGCCCTGACCTTCGATGTCGAGGAGTATTACCACATCGAGGCGGCGTATCCGGTCATCGGGCCGCGGCGGTGGCGCGAGTGGCCGACCCGGGTCGAGGCGCAGATGGAACTGCTGCTGAGTCTCTGCCAGCGAATGGGGGTGCGTTCGACCTGCTTCGTGCTTGGCGATGTGGCCCGCCGCAATCCCGGGGTGGTCCGGGCCATCGCCGAGGCGGGCCACGAGATCGCCAGTCACGGAAGCAATCACGACCGGCTGCACCGCCTGAGTCCGGAAAGCTTCCGTCGCGATGTCGAGAACTCCTGCCGGATGCTCGAAGATATCACGGGCAAGAAGGTGCGCGGCTATCGCTCACCATCGTGGAGCCTCACCCGCACCACGGCCTGGGCGGTTGATGCGCTGGTCAATCTGGGATTGGAATACGACGCCTCGATCTTCCCCGTCGCCCGGCGCGGCTATGGCGTTTCCGATGCCCCGATCACGCCGCATCGCCTCGCTTCAGCACCGGGCGGGCCGACCATTCTTGAATTTCCCGCCCTGGTCTGGCCCACGAGACTCGGGAACCTGCCCGTCGCCGGTGGCGGATATTTCCGACTGCTGCCCCTTCGCCTGATGCATTGGGGGCTGGCCGACGCGGCAAGGGAGCAACGGCTATCGACGCTCTACTTCCACCCGTGGGAGTTCGACACCGGCCTGCCCATCATGCCGCTTTCGCGCTTGAACCGCCTGCGAACCTATACCGGCCTGCGACACGCCCCCGATCGCCTGACCCAGTTGCTCCGCCCGCCCGCCCGCTGGGAGACGCTGGGCGACATGGCCGACAAACTCCGCGATGATCCAAGCCTGCCAACCTTCACCCTGGCCAATGCCCGCCGGGCGACAGGATGAACTGTGGATTCGTGCCACCGTTTGATGGGTAGGTCTCCCGGAAAGTCTTGGGGTGCCCTTGAAGCTGGACCGTTGGCTATGGTGTCCGGATGCGGTTTGAGGTGTATGGCCCGACGTAGAAGACAATCTCCGATTCCTTATCTTCGGGAACTCGGAGCTGGACATTCCCGACGAAGAAGCGTTCGCCGGGCTTCACTTGCCTGAACGCCTCCCCGCCTGAGGGCTCGACAGCGCTCTGGCTCGTGCCGATCACATACTGAACGCTTCGGAAACGCCGGTACATCGCCTTTTCCGTGATGGATGCATCGCTCGTGTTCGTGACATGCAAGGACAACTGCATGTTGTGGAACGGGTGCTCGATTGGCTCCGCTGTCGGCGCGATCTCCAGCTTCACCTGAGGCAGGAGAAAGTAATCGGCGATGTGGTCAGGCCAGTAAGTTTCAGCCCGCCGATCGTCGAACCCATCGCCCATCGCGGGCCGGGCATCGCCAAAATATGCCGAAACCACCCACCACTTCTCATCCCGCAAGAGAAAATATGCGTTCGAGGCACGGTCATCATCGACCTGCAGAAGGTGAGCCCAGTCACCGGCCTGCCTTATCTTGATGGGCGTCGTACCGGAGAACAACACGGGAAGATCTCGAGCCGCCTCCAAGTCCGCTTCCGTGGGCACTGCATCCCATGACCGGCCGATCAGTTCCCAGAAAACCTTGGCCTCGGCGTTGGCATATGGCAGATTAAACGTTCGGGCCTTGGCCAAATCGCCTTCCAACATGGCGGCGCGCCGAGATTCGAGAATCTCCAGCAGATGCGCCTTGAGCTTGTCCCCGGACATGGTCGGTTCGGACGACCGCTCCCCGCCACAACCCGCCAGACAGATCATCGCCAGAAGCCCGGCCACAAGCCCAAAACCACCGTTTCGCTTCATCACTGGCTTCTCCATGACCGTGCCCGCGAAGTACAACCAACCCTTGGAATCGAAAGCCAGTATGCGGACTTCCACCTCAGAGGTCAACGGTCCGCACGCCGGGTGTGCCGAGCACGATACCGGACATTCACGGCGGGGTCGGCCCTGGGCGGAGGGTTGGTTGGATGGCGCGGCGGCGGTAGACCAGCCATACACCGATGGCCGCGACGGCCAGGCCCAGCAGGTCGGTGGGGATCACCTTGTCACCGAACGCGATCCAGGCCATCAGCATGGTTACCGGCGGGCTGAGGTAGAACAGGCTGGCGACGCGCGTTGCTTCCTGCCTGGACAGCAGCCGCCACATGGCCCAGTACGCCCCCAGCGATACGGCCACCACGAGCCAGGCCATCGTGGCCACGAATGGTGTCGTCCATTGGGTTGCGAATCGCTCCAACAGCCATGCGGGCAAGAACACCGCCAGGGCCGTGGCGGCGCTCTGGAAGAAGAGCGTTGAATCCAGCGGCAGCGATTGGCTGACTCCGCGCCGGGCCCATCGGCGTTGCAGCAGGCTTGCGATGGTGATCCCCACCACCGAGCCAAAGGGCAGCAGGTAGCCCAGCGCGGCGGTTTCAGTATCGAGTGTCAGGCGGGCTCCCACGGCGATGGCCACACCGCAGAACCCGAGGATCAGCCCCAGCCATTGCCTCGCTTCGGTCCGCTCGCCGACCACCAGCCCGGATAAAGCGCCGGTGACCAGGGGCTGGAGTGCGGTGACCAGCGCGATGATGCCCACCGGCACCGCCATGTCGATCGCAACAAGCACGCAGCCCAGCCATACCGCGTGAGCCAGCACACCCACGACCGCCGTGTGGCCGAGTGCCCTTCGCCCGGGCCATATCCATCGTCGGCTTACGATCAGCCACAGCCCGAGCAGAACGCACAACGCCGCATAGCGCCACAACAGCAGCGTCCAGGGCCCGGTGTTGGGCAGTCCGTACTCCGCCGCGATGAAGCCGGAGTTCCATAGCAGAACGAACAGCAGTTCGAGCCCGATCAGACCGCCGATGATTGTCCTAAAACGCATTACCATGCACTCGTCCAAGGTCACATCGAAACCGAATCTGCGCCTGCATCGGTTGTCGGGTCAACGCTTCGCGTAACTGACCCCGCGCAGACCCAACCAACCGTCAGTTGGGCAACATCACCCGCACGCGCCTGCGCCCCTCGATGTAGCCCTCGTCGGAGAATTGGGGGCTTTCGTGGTGACGTCGTTGGGAATCGAGTGATGGAAACCCATCCCAGGACTCGACGTGGGGTTCCGCCAGGTTCGCGGCGAATCCACACAACCCCGAATCCGATTGAATTCTCCGCCCATCGCAACCAGAGGTACCTCCGTGCATCAGCGGTTCAGCCCATGGTGGATAATCGGCTCAGGCTTGCCGTGCTTTGGATTGCGGGCCGTCAGGCTTTGCGGCCCGGTTCGATCGGCTCGATCGGGGTGGCGGCCAGTTGTGTCTCGGCCTGACGGACGGCGCAGCAGAAGGCCTCGATGAGTTGTGCGCTCTTGATGCCGCGCATCAGCTCCACTCCACTGGAAACATCCACGCCCCAGGGACGGACGGTGCGGATGGCTTCACCCACATTCTCTGAATCAAGCCCGCCGGAAAGGATCATCGGGGGCAGGCCCTTGAAAGCGCCGCGTTCCATATAGCCGGCCAGCTCACGCCAGTTCACGGTCCGGCCCTGGCCACCGGCCAACTCCGGCCGCCCCGGTGCTCCCATGCCGCCGGGGGCTGAGCCATCCGGCGGGGGGGCATCGACGATCGTCGCGGCGAGGTTCGGGCAGGGCACGTGCCAGACGGCCAGGTGACTGGAGAATATCCGCTGGTCAAACGGCAGTGACTTGATGATCCGCATGGGCGTCAGTTCCCGCACATAACCCGGCCCCTCCCGCCCGTGAAGCTGGATTGTGCGAAGCCCGCAGTGCAGGGCGATGCGGCGGACCTCGGCGTGGGGCATGTCCACGAACACTCCCACAGGCTCCACCATGGCCGGCAACGCCTGCACGATGCGCATGGCGGTTTCGCCATCGATCATGCGCGGCGAACCGGACACGAACATGAGGCCCACAGCATCCGCGCCGCTGTTGGCCGCGGCCAGGGCATCATCCACCGTCCGGACGCCGCATATCTTGATTCGAATTCGTGCCATGCCCTTCATCATAGCTGCGCATCCCAAGCGCTTGCGACCTCCAACGATGCAGCCTCCGCGCGGCCATGACGCAATGACTACAATGCGACCATGTCTGAATCCTCCGCCGATGTTCGCGATCTGCCAGCGCCGGCGATCCGCTGGCTCATGCGCATTCTCGCCCTGGCCGCGCTCGGCGTGACGTCCTACCTGTTCGCCACCGGCCTGACGCGAGCGCCCGCCCCGCTGGGCTGCGGACCGGGTTCAGGCTGTGATCAACTCTTAAGCGGCACATGGTCCGATATCGTCGGCATACCGGTCAGCGGTCTGGCGATCGTGGTCTATGCCGTCCTGTTGCTGGCGACCGCCGCGCTGGAACCTCGCGTCGTGCCATCGCGGCGGCGGGTCGCCTGGATCGCAGCGCTGCTGCTGGGCGCGATGGCTTCGGGCAGCGCGATCTGGTTCATCTTCATCCAGAGCTTTGTCGTCGGCGAGTTCTGCCCGTGGTGCATGGCGGTGCATACCTGCGGCCTGCTGCTGACGGCCCTGTTGCTGATCTTCGCACCGGTCCGTACCGCCAACCCCGCCCCGGAGATCGCATCGCCGCTGGCAGCCCCAGGCGCGGATTCATCGCGCATGGCAGCGCAGTTCACGCCAGTGACGATGGGTGGGGCGTTGGTGGTGGGCGTTCTGACTGTGGCGATCCTGGCCGCCGGGCAGTGGTTCACCCAAGAGCCGGGCTTTCGTGTCGTGAGTGTCGAGGGCATCCAGTTTCCGGCACACGATTTCCCGCGAATCGGCAGGCTCGACAACGATCCGATCGTGTTGCTTTTCACCGATTACGCATGCCCCCATTGCCGGCGCGCTCATGGCGATCTGGAGCAGGCCCGGCGGACATTCGGCGATGCCCTTACGGTCGTGGTGATTCCCGCTCCGCTGCACGTCGCATGCAATCCCACGCACGGGGATGACAGCCCTCAACTCGCCGCCGGTTGCGACCTGGCGCGTCTGGCGCTGGCCGTCTGGATGGCCGATCGGGATAGCTTTGCGCGGTTCGATCAGTGGCTCATGGGCGGGCAAGCGCCGCGCGATCCGCTCGATGCCGACCGATTCGCCCAGCAGTTGGTCGGCACCGCACGGCTCGAACAGGCGCTGGCCAATCCGATCATCGACCAGCAGATTGAAGGCGGTATCGCGGTCAACCACCGCCTTCGCCGCGGTATCACGGAAGCCGGGCAACCGGTCGGGCCGGGCGTGCCCACGATGCTGATCGGACAAGTGGCCGTCGCCGGTGCGCCCGATAACGCTGAGGCTTTGATCGACCTGCTGCGCGGTGCGGGCGTCGGGCGTTAGGCGGCTGGCGGCCGTTGATCGGGCGATCCCAACGCTGTGGTGGACAACAGGGCGGGAGTCGGGTCGGCCGATCGTGGGGAGATTGGGTGTTGCGCCTGTTGCCGTCCAAGTGTTGCCGGGATTCGGTCGATGAAATTGAAGTGGAGCGCGTCGGTGCCGGGACGGCATTACGGCGGGGCTCTGCAATTGGTGCCCATGAACATGAAACGAATCCTCGGCGGACTGACCAGTTCAAGCGAGTTGGAGAGCGGCGGCTCGGACGTGGCGGCGCGTGAGGCGCTGATCGTGGGGATCGCGTGCCTGGCCGATGCCCGCGACGATGCCTCGGGCGGGCATATCGAGCGGATGATGCGTTACGCGGAATTGCTCGGCACGGCCATACGCGGGCGCGCCCGCCGCGCCCTGTTTTCCAGCCAGGAAGTCCACTGGCTCAAGCTCAGCGCAGCGCTGCACGACATCGGCAAGGCCGCGATCAGCGATTCCATTCTCCTCAAGCCGGGCATCCTCACCGATGCCGAGCGCCTGATCATGCAGGAGCACACGATCATCGGTGCCCGGTGCCTCGATCAGGTGCTCAGTCTCCACGGGCCGGACGAGATGATCACGATGGCGCGTCAGGTGATCCGGTCCCATCACGAACGCTGGGATGGGGGTGGCTATCCGGATCACCTCGCCGACGCCGACATTCCCCTGGCGGCGAGAATCATCGCGCTTTGCGACGTCTACGATGCGCTCACGCGCCGCAAGGTTTACAAGCTGGCCATGAGCCACGAGCAGGCTCATCGGATCATCCGCGACGGCGCTGGGACGCAATTCGACCCGGCGGTGGTCCGGGCGTTTGAAGCGGTCGAACAGGACTTTCAAAGCATCTCGCTCACCGTCGAAGGCCACGAGGAGATGCTGGCCGAAGAAGGGATCAACAGTGGCAATCCACGATTCGGCCCGGGGTTTCCAGCCGAATCCGATGACGATGATCCCCCGACTCCGCCCCGCGTGGCCTGAGGCGTCCGGTCAACCGATGCGCGGCGAGATCAGCGCAGCCTGTCGGCCGGTGATGCCGCGGTCGCGTCGATGACTGAAGAACGCGTCCTCTCGCTCGAACGTACATTCATCGCTGATCTGGATGCGCTCGGCTACAAGCCCTGAATCGATCAACTGCATGGCGACCGCGCCCGCCAGATCGCCCCATAGGCGGCCGTTGCGTTGCTCAATGGCTTTTTCCAGTCCAACATCCGACCACGCCCGCACCACTTCCGGCCCGATCTCGAATCGCTCCACGCCGATGCACGGCCCCACACCCGCAATCAGGTTGTCCGGCAAGACGCTCGCATTTTTGAGCAGCCGCGCGATCGTTCGATTCACGATCCTCTTTGCCACACCCCGCCAACCGGCATGCACCGCGGCGACCAAGCTCCCATCGCTCGATGCCAGCAGCACCCCGGCACAATCGGCCAGTTGAACGCCCAGCCATCGTCCGGCCCGCCGCGTCCATGCCCCATCGGCCTCGGGACAGGGCGAGGCGACCTGGTCCACGGCGATGCAATGGTCGCCATGAACCTGCTGGAGCCGCTGCAAGGAATCAGGCGCGATGCCCAGAGCGTCTCGAATGCGCTTCCAGTTGGTCGCCACATGCTCGGGCTGATCGACCGGCCCGGAGGGAGCGGCGGCTTGGCTGGCAAGAACCTGAGCGAGATTGAGCGACGAAAACGGTCCTTTGCTAACCCCTCCGATGCGCCCGGTCCAGGCGTGCGGCACCCCCAGCTCGCGCAGGGCGGGGCAAGTCCAGTATTGGGGACCATTGGGTGTTATTTCTGCTGTAAATTTCGTCCGCACCGTGATTTCCATTGTGGAAAGAGTGTGCCAAATGTCGCAACGGTGCGACGCGTCGTGGCCTGAGTCCCACGGTTAAGAACTCAGTTTCAAGTTTTGACCCTGCCGCCGGCGATGCTCACGATTCGTAAATGCGTTATTTGTGCCGCCTTACCGGCTATGGATGGCATGGGCCCCGAACGGGGAGCCCATGATTGACCGCTCAATCGCCGCCAGCCATCCCCGGAGATGGGCTGCCGGGTTTCTGTGGATAACTTGGGAACAATTTCAATAACACCGCAAGGCACAGGCAGTTATTCTTCCAATAGCAGACGGATTACCCTTCTGACGAGCCCAAGCGCCGCTCGGGTGATCATGCCCAGGTCCTGAGCATTCCAGCGGATGCGGGGCAGAGCACACCTTCGGACATGGGCGGGGTATACAGTAAGTGGAAGGTTAGCCTTGGCAAGAATGGAGTTGCCTGATCCATGCCTGATGATTCCGCCGCGATGCCGGCTCTTGGTGTGTTCCGATGGTTTTCTGTGGCGGTGCTTGGCCCGGCGGTGCTCGCGATGACCGTGCTGTCCAGCCCGGCCTGGAGCGCAACGCCCAAGCCGGAGGTGTCGGCTCCACGGAACCCACTCCAGCCCGCCGATCTGTCGGCGCACCTCAAAGCCGGAACGCTGGATCGCCTTGCGGCCGATGCCCAAGCCATTCTGGCTGGTCTGCTGGCTAAGCCGCAACTGCAAGAGGCCGACCATGGACGATTGATATTGGCTTCGGCGATCCGCCAATACGTCCGCCATTTCGGGGATATCGCCGCGAGTGATGATTACAGCTTCGACGATGTGCGTGCCGAGCTCGCCTGGCTGGCGTCTCGGCGGGAGTTGTGGGTTCCACTGGCCCTGGCCATGAGCGAGCATGATGAGCCTGTCGAGGCGCTGCGCATCCTCGGGCTTTTGCGACGCGAGCATGAACAAAGTGTCGTGGCTTTCCCTGAATTGACCGTCGCATTCATGATCGTCTGGGACCAGCCGCCGGACATGAACATGGACGATCAGGACCGCGACCGTCACATGGTTGCGCTGTTCGATCATTACACCTCCGGGCGGCGGCCGATGCGTGTGAACCTTCGCGATCTGCCCTGGGAGCTTGCGATCTATCTCGCCAACGGCCGGGCGGATGTGCAGGAACTGCGATGGGCTCACCAGCGTTATTCCAATCGGCCGGCGAATCAGATCGGCGAAGTTTATTTCGATGTGCCTTACGACAAGGCCGGTCTTTATTACGGCGAATGGCAAGGCATCGGTGGCGAGCCTTACACGCTGCCCAACCTGGTTCAGCACGGCGGCGTCTGCAAGGACCAGGCGCACTTTGCCAAGCATGTATCCCTGTCCGTGGGCATTCCGGCGGTGCTGGCGCATGGCAAGAGCGGGCGAGGCGTGGGCTATCACTGCTGGATCGGCTATATCGGTCCGGCGGGCGGGAACACTGCCTGGGACTTCAACACCGCGCGGTATCCCGAGCAGCGATATTGGTCGGCCATGGTGGTTGACCCGCAAACCCGGCGTGAAGTCACCGATGCCGATGTCTCCCTTCGCTCGCAGCTCTGGCACACCTCGGCCGAGCAACGCCGCATCTCGCTGGCGCTGTTGAGGGCGGCGGACATTCAAGAGGGCGATGATCGCATCCGCTGGCTCAAGAAGGCGATCGATGCCTCGCCGGGCAATCACGGCGCCTGGCTGGCCCTGGCCGACGACATCGGCGACATGGCCGACAGCCGAAGCGAGATGAACGAGGTCATCCGTATTCTTCGCCAGTTCGCCATCGGCCGATACGATGAATTCGCCTACGAGCTTCTGGTCCGAATGTTTCGATCGATCGAACCGGAAGAACGTGTCCGCATGATCAGCGTTCAGATGAGGATGTTTGAGCGTCGGCCGGACCTGACCGCGCGGATGCGCATGGCCCAGGGCGATGCGTTCGCCGAAATGGAACGCCACGACCAGGCCATTTCCATCTGGAGCCAGGTCGCCACACGCAACGTCTCGCAACCGGCGATCGTGCTCGATGCCACGGATCGAATCGATGCGGTGTTGCGCCGGCTCGATCAGAAACAGCGTCTGAGCATCCTCTATCGCACCATCTGGTCGGCCATGGCGGCGCCGGACATCTCCGGCTATGCCTGGACCACGCCCTGGTTCCTGATCGGGCAGCGATACGCCACGGTGCTGGAGGAGATCGGCGATACGCGTACCGCCGAACAGGTGCGAAGTCGCCTGAGCGAACGCGATTCCCGCCGTGACCGAGCCCGGGAAAACGTCGAGCGGCCGGTCAGTGATCAGCCGCGGGGCGGTTGAACCCATCCCCGCCCCGCGATCGACATGATGCCGGTCACGGCGCTGGTTCAATCAGGCCGGCGGCTTCGGCCCAGGCGATGATCTGCGATTCGGGCATCGCCACGAATCGGCCGCCCCGGTCCTGGATTACCTTTCCAAAGTCGCGTTCATCGACATCCAGAACCAGTAAATCCACACCGACATCGGCGTGCTGATCGAGCAGCGCCCTAACATCGGTTCGCTGTTGGTCATCCAGTCGCTGGCCGATCAGGAGAATGATGTGTCCGGGCCGGCCCGAAAGCGCATCACGCAGGGCTTCGACCGGTTCGCCGCGCCGTCCGTAGGTGGTCAGTTGCTCCTTGAACATCGTCCACGCCTGACGATCGGCCTCGGTCCAGCGGCGAGGGTCGCCCGGCTCGGGAAATGGGCGTATCGGGCCCGCTTCCCAGAACCGCAGCGAAAGCTCCTGATCCGCCGGAAGCCGATTGAGCACCTGGTCCAGATGCTCGACCACCATATCCCACGCCTCATTGCTCAAGAGCGGCCCGCCGATTTGCATCGACACCACCGCGCGTCGAGGAATGGGCACTTGAAGGATTTCCGCCGCGTCGGATCGAAACGGATTGGCACGCGCGTTGAACTGCCAGAATCGAGCTGGATCATCAGGATCGACCTTCCCGGCATTAAGCATCATGATCACCAGCCATGCCATCACGCCGATCAGCACCGCCACGCCGGCGAACATCACGACGGCGGTCGTGCCCTGAATGATCAGTTTGCGGCGTCGTCGGGCAGTGGGCACGCGGCGAACGTCCGTCACTCGTATCTTTCGCCCCGAGGGCGTCACGAATACTTCACCCGTCGCGCGGCCACCTGGTTTCTCCACGACGGCATCACCGGCCGGGGCGGTATCAACATCGACGGGCGGTTGCGTGGATGCTGGACGGTCCGAGGGCTCTGACGATTCGGGGCGTTTGGCGGATTCAACGGCTTTCGCGGCTTTCGCGGCTTTGGCGGCTTCCGGGGGTTCCGGGGGCGGAGGTGCGGTGCGTTTATCGGTTCGTGTGCGCAGGCCGGAGCTTGACAGCGCTTCGGCCTCGGCGGCCAGTGCCGCCAGTGGGTCATCTTCATCCTGCCCGGCCAGCCCCGAGCCTGCCGAAGAGGGCATCGAAGCGGACGGTCGCGGCGTTGAGCCGGGCAGCGATTCGGAAGGCGAAGCGACATCGCCACGCGCGCCCGGCGATTCGGATCGGGCGGCTGAGGCCGGGGCGTCCGGTCGTTCCGGCCTCGCCTGGCGAACGAGCATTTCGGGCGATTCCTGGTTCGGATCCGCGGGCACCGTCATCAGCGTCCCGCACTCGAAGCATCGGCAGACGCCGCCTGCGAACCCGGCATCGAGCTCCATCAGAGCGCTGCAGTGCGGACATTGAAGATGAATCGATTTCACGGGGGGACTCCACGATGGCTCGAACCAGTAATCCGCCCATCTTACTGGCCGATCACCTTGATCAGCACGCGCTTGGCGCGGCGGCCATCGAACTCGCCATAAAAAATCTGCTCCCACGGACCGAGGTCCAGCTTGCCCCGAGTGATCGCCACCACCACTTCGCGGCCCATGATCTGCCGCTTGTGGTGGGCATCGGCATTGTCTTCACCCGTGCGGTTGTGGCGATACCGCTCCGGCGAAGGATCGAACGGCGCCAGTTCCTCCAACCACTTGCGATAATCCTCCAGAAGACCCGACTCATCATCATTGATGAACACACTGGCGGTGATGTGCATGGCATTGACCAGCACAAGCCCTTCGGCCACGCCGCTTTCTCCGACGATCCGCTCAACCTCGCCGGTGATATTGACAAAACCCATCCGCTGGGGGACGTTGAATGTCAGGTATTCGGTCTTGGATTTCACGGTTACTCTCCATGAACAGGTCCGGCCGGGAACCTTGCCGCGCTGTCCTGGCGCTCGAGACCAGATACCACGGAACAGCCCGAGCCGCTGTCCAGCATCCGGCCACACTCCCCGCCGGGCAAGTGTACATTGCGCTCAGGGTCGAGGCACAGCCGCAACAGCCCAGATGGCGTTCAAATCAGTTGCCAGGCGATGGTTCTGGATCAGCGCGGTGGATCAAGGCGGGGCGCGTTCGTGCGCGGCGAGCACCGGTCGCGTGGCGTGCGCGCTGGAAATCGGACCGGCCATCGGCTGAGAGGAACCACTCGATCGCGCTGCCCGGCGCGCTGCTTTCTGTTGCTCCCTTGCCGCAGCACGACGCTGAGCACGTGTCGGCAACCGCCGGGAAACACCCCCGGAAGTGCCGCCGCCCGTGGAAGCGCCCCCGGAAGCCCTGCCCCCGGCTCTGCCTTGCGAAGCTTTACGCGGAGCAGGGAAATCCACGAGGCCGCCGAAGTCGCTGGAACCTCCGGAACTCTCGCAATCCAAACGATAAGCAGCCGCCACACCGTCTCGCCGATCGTCAGGCTGCTGTCGGCGTTGAGTATTCGCTGAATCCTGTGTTACCGGCGGCCGGTCTTGCGCGGCGAGTGTTGCATGGTCGTTGTGTTGTTCATCTTCGCCGGGGTTTGCCGCCGGGACGGTTTCCCATGCATCATCCCCGCAACGCTCCGTGTCGGACGCAACATCGGGGCATCGGGGCTCACCACCGGGCGCGCTGGCAAAGTTTCCTGCCGGGTTGCCGAACGCATGGACACTTCCCCATCTGGATGTTCCGAGATTGCCTCCGGTGGTCGGGGCGCTGCCAGGGGTAGAGTTGGGGACGGAGAAACGTTCGTAACCGGGATAGCCCTCGGGGGCGGGAAAACTTCCGGGGCCGGGGCCGGGCGTTCGCGGGGTTGGCATCGGCGTGAGGCCGATGAGTTGATCGATACGGGTGCGGGCGCGGAGTTTCTGGCTGATGGTGGATTTGGGATGACTGATGATGTACTTGTAAAAGCAGACCGCTTCGGCGGTCCGCTGCTCATGCGGCACATTCAGACTGGCCAGCATTTCTTCACGAGCGCGGCGAATCCAAATCTCAGCCTGCTGCGCGATTTCAGGCCCGAACTTCTTCTTCAGCCGCCTCGCGATGACATACGGATCAACCCCCAGAGCCAGCCAGCGCTTGCATGCACTGAGAACCGCATCCGGCTCGACCGACGATACGGGCTCGGATTCAGGCTGGTTGATCGTTTCGGCCAACGACAATCACTCCGGGGTATTGGCTCCCGGGTTTTGGCTTCCGGGGGCGGGGGCGGCGGCCCAGACGATCGGCGGCAATCGCCGAATCACAGGCCATCACCCGGTAATTGCCGCGCATCGGGGCAAGGGCGCGATCGGCGATTCCCTTTCGTCTCTCCAGAAACTTTGTGCCTCTGTGCCTCCGTGAGAGACCTTGATGCATGCTCTCGCAAAGGCACCAAGGCACAAAGGATGATCGGAGTTGCGATCGTGCGTGGCGGTTGGCTTAGATCTATTGGCCATTCGCGACCGGGATGCGGATCGCCACATCAGCGGGCGGGTTGGGGTGGCTGGACGGCGAAGAACATGGGGAGCAGGAGGTCTTCGTTTTCGGTGTGCAGCAGTTCGCTTTCGAGTTGCGGATGATCCTCGAAACGTTCGATCGTCAGGGTGACGGTATCGCCCTCGGGCCAGGGAATCTTGGTGCCATCCATGATCATCCAGTGGGCGACGACGATGCGCTTGGCTTCGAGGCGGCCTTCCAGCACGCGCACCACCTCGAACACATCGCCTGCCAGGGCGCGGCGGTAGGGGTCGATCCGGGCGGGGTTGGGAACGGGCGTTGCCTCGACTCGTCGGGCCAGGATGGTCGCTCGGCTTACCGGATTGCGATCGGCCATCAGCGACCGGTATCGCGTGTGTTCAGCGGTGATCTGTTCGGGATTGAGGGCGCCGCCCCAGATGGCCACGCCCTCCATCCGTCCCATCCAGTGGTCGGAATCGTCCGGCCCTGCGCCCATGAAGAGGTTGCGCGCCCGCCGCCAGGTCGGGTTGTCGGTGGTTCGTTGTTGCGCTGCGGGGCGACCGTCGAGATAGGCCGCCAGTTGCCGGCCGTCCCAGGTCAGTGCCAGGTGCGTTGGCCTGCCTTCCGCAGCGTGGCCGATGGTCACCATCTGTCCACTGGCTTCGGCGATCAGGTCGCGGCCGCGCTGACTGAGCGTGAGGACCGGCGTCCGGGCATCGCCAGGGTGATGCCGCCGCGGCGTGAGGCGGTCTGGTGGATCGGTAAGCCCGAAGTTTCGATGCTGAATCGGCCGCGCTGAAGGACCATGTCATGGTGACGGCCGTAGTACGCGTAGCCCGTGGATTCGATCCGGCAGGTGCCGATGCGCTCACCCCGCGGGCTGTACAGCTCGTTGTCCTGCGCGATGGTCCGCCATGCGAAGGCCAGGTTCTCGCGATGCAGGGGCCAGTTGTCTTGCCGATCGTCCGCCTGTTCGGCCTCATCGCGGCGCGCCGCGACGCTCTGGTCCTGGCCACGAACGAACAGCGATGGGTGAGCGCACTTGCCCAGCCAGGTGACTCGGAAGACATCGTTGTTGGAAACCTGCACGAGGTAGATCTCGCCCTGCCTGCCGTCGCCTTCGGCGGCGATGAAGTCGGCGTGGTTGGACCAGTGGTGGTTGTCCCATCGCTGATCAGGCCGCGCATCGTCGGCCGAGAGCTGCTTGATGCGGTTGCCGTTCCACCTCCGGATCTCCAGCGCGCGGTGGCCGCCGACATTGTTCATTATCATCGTGCCATCGGGCGAGACACCGGGCGAGCAGCCCCGTGCATAGCGGCGATGGGTGTTGTTGGTCAGATCGACGGCGTAGAGATCATTTCGCCAACGCGCGGCCAATCGCTTGCCATCGGCGCTGATGCCCACCTCGCCCGTATACTGCCCGGGCAGGTCCATCGAGCGGGTGCTGCCGGTTTCGATGTTGACCAGGTGGAGCCCCCGGTTGCGGATGAGATAGACAATGTGTTCGTTATCCGGATGGAACGCGATGGGCGAATCGTGCATCTGATCAGCGCCGCGAAGCAGCTCGCGCCGATTGCCGCCATCGGCATCCATGACATACACCCTCCGATCATGCCAGACCGCCAGGCGCTTGCCGTCCGGCGACCAGCGTGCGAAACCGCCGGGGCCCAGTTCAACCGGCTTCCAGTCTCCGATGTCCACCCGGTGGATGCGGTTCCGGTGCGTGAAGACGATGCTGCCATCGATCCGCCCGGCCAGCCGGTCGAGGTTCCTTTGCTCTTCCCGGCTCGGTTCGGCCCGGCAAAGCGAGCCGTCGAGCCAGCCCGATCCGAGGACGATCATCAGCACGAGGACGATTCGAAAAGCCATGGTTTCCGTGACTCCCTGTAACCGCATCGATCCCGCCTTGCCGGGTCTCGACCTGTGCCAGACATGGGTCTCTGGGCACGCGCTGCCCAACGCCCTGGAATCTTCCGTATTGCCATGGACTGTACTCACCTGGCCGGTCATCGGCGAGCGAACGCGATCCGGCGGAGTTGTCGAAGGGGCCTGACTATCCGATGATCAGGGGCGGTGGTCCCGGCCACGCGAAGGAAACGCCTCATGATCGTGAACATCGGATCGCTGAATATCGACTATGTGTATCAGGTCGATTCCATCGTCATGCCGGGCCAGACCCTGGCGGCGGCATCGCGCGCGGTATACGCCGGCGGCAAAGGAGCGAATCAATCGGTCGCGATCGCCCGTGCGGGTGGCGGGGTGATGCATGTTGGCTGCATCGGGCCGGATGGTCTTTGGCTGAAGGAACAACTGGCCGCCGAGGGGATCGATACCAGGCATATTCGACAGGTCGAAGAAGCGACGGGCCATGCGATCATCCAGGTGGATCAGCACGCCGAGAACGCCATCATCATCCTGGCTGGAGCCAACCAATGCATCGAGGCTGATCAGGTCCAGGCCGCGCTGGCCGAGGCCGCCGGACCGGATGCGTGGGTACTGCTTCAAAACGAAGTGGCGCTGGGGGCTCGCTGGCTGGATGCGGCTGCCGAGGCGGGGCTGGGCATCGCCCTGAACCCAGCACCGATGAACGAGCGAGTCGGCCGTTGGCCGCTTGAAAAGGTCGATCTGCTGGTGGTCAATCAGAGCGAAGCGCAGGCGCTTCTGGGCGAGTCGAAATCGGCCGAGGGAACGCTCCGGGCCCTGGAGCGCAGGATTCGCCCGGCGGGAAGCGGGGGGCGTCGCCGTCCGATCATCGCCCTGACACTCGGGGCCGAGGGGTCAATGGTGCTTGATGACCGGGGTCTTCATCACCAGGCCGCATTTCCCGCCAAGGTTTGTGATACGACCGCGGCGGGCGATACGTGGATCGGTTATTTCCTGACGGCGATCAGCGAGGGTCACGACACGGTGGACGCCGCGAGATGGGCCGCTTGCGCGGGGGCGATCTGCGTCGAGCGGCCCGGCGCCATCGCATCGATTCCCACACGTGCCGAAGTCGATCGGCGTCTTGCCGGCACGGGCTGATCCCCGGGGGCCGGCACCCGCGAATCCGCCAAGCCCGCACCCCAGGGGCACCCGCGAGCGGTCACCCCTTCGAATCCACACGAATCGCCCGCCAGGTCCGGTCGCCGGCCTTGACCATCCGGACCCAGCCTTCCCAGCCACGCCAATCGAACTGGATCAGCCGATCGCGATCGTTCCAGCGCTGGGCGAACACCCTGCCCCGCATGACACGCTCGACCCGGCCCCGCTCGATTCGGCGGTCGGCGACGTTCAGCGGGGCGATGATGCCTTGATATTCCAGGTAGATACGCCGGTGGGGCGAGAGTTCTTCGAGCAGGGCGACGGCGCGGCGGTCGTGGAACAGCGTCAGGTGCCCCAGGCGCAGGCAGATCAGCGGGCCGCCGGGATCCCGCGGATTCTCGAACATCCAGTCGAAATGGGACATCCGGGGCAGCGTGTGATGCAGAATGACCGATTTCAGCGGCATCATGGTTCTGGCCGGAAGGGCGAAAGCGGGCTGTTCCCGTTCGGGCGACTTTGTCAGCGGCATCATATCGGCGTATTCTGACTTGAGGCCGATGGCCGCGCCGGAATGGACTCGCCTCGGCCGGCCGCGAGTACCGGTTTCAAAGGATTGTCACCCATGCAGCACCGAAACGGACCGTCCACCGATCGTTTTTCCCCCACTTTCCGGCCAATCGGCCTTGTGGCCCTGTTGCTGATGCTCGTCGGCCTGGGCGGTTGCGTGACCTCCGATCTGCTCAACGAGCGGGCCGAGCGGAACCTGGCGGGGGGGGATCTGGCCATGGCCGAGGAGAATCTCGCTCGATCCGAGGCCAGGCGACCGGCGCACTGGCGGACGCAATGGCTCATCGGCGAGCTTCGCATGCGGCAGGGCCGGCCGGTCGATGCCGAGGTGGCGTTCCGCCGCGCCTGGAGCATGAAGGGCAATCACCCCGAGACCCCCGAAATTCTCGATCTCATCGCCGAATCGATCCTGGCCCAGGGCGAGGATGCCCATGGGAAACTTCGCGCGTTCCTGTTCGAGGCCATCGACCAGTACGGCACCTCGTACGACTATGTGCGCCAGGGCCGCTTCCTGATGGAGATTCAGGATATGGACGGGGCGAAGGTCGCATTCAACAAGGCGATCGTCACCGGGCGGGGCACGTTCGATGCGCGAACGCACCTGGCCCTGGCCGAGTTCCACCGGAGAACCGGCGATCAACGCAAGGAGATATCCTCGCTGCGGCACGTGCTGTTCCTGGATGAAGAAAACCAGACGGCGGCGAATCGGCTACGCGAACTCGGCTTCGTGCCCGGACCCGCCGCGGGGCTCGCGCCGCCGCTGCGGCCGCTGGATTGAGACGGGATGCGGAACCGTCGAGCGGGGG
>JAFIFY010000027.1 GCA_020831765.1 Phycisphaeraceae bacterium
CGGGCCACGGCGAACAGCCCGAACGTCACCAGGGCCACGACGACCATGACGATCAGCGGATCGGCATCCATCGCCCGCGCGCCCAGCACAGTATCCAGCAGCCGGTTGGAAGCGCCTTCCTGGGTCGGTGTTCGATACGCCCCCAACGCCGGGAAGAAGCGCCAAAGCCCCACACCCGCCAGGTAGACGGCCATGAGCCCCGAAACCGCGGGCAGACCCCATCGATACAGCCGGTCAAGCCTTCTTCGCGTCAGCGAAAGCTCATCGGCATCCGCCTCGAAAAGCTCCGACCCCCGCGCCTTGCCGGCCGCCAGCGCCTCGGCCTCCAGCGTTTCGATGCGCTCCATCCGGTGCTGCTGATAGATCAACAGCAGGATGATCCAGATGGGCCAACCGCCCAGCAGGTGCCACATCGCCGTCCGCAGGGCGGGGTTTTCGGTGTAAACGGCCAGAATGCCCACGATCAGCGTGATCGCGACCTGAACCGCAAGCCCGACACGCGCAGCGCCGATCGCCCGCTCATAAACCGTCTGATCCGTTCCTGGTTTCATCGACTATTGCCCTTACGATACGCTCCACCCATGCCGGAAAACCCACGCGGGCCGTTGGACAGCGTATCATGCTCGATAGTCGCCACGCATGCTGGCGACATGGATTCCAACTCGCCCCGCCGACCCCCAGCATGATCCAACCCACGTGGACCATCGCCGCCAACACCTTCGTCGAAAGCATTCGACAGCCGATCTACAGCGTCCTGCTGGTGATCGGCGGCCTTGGCATGATGCTGATGCCCTCGCTGACGGCCTACTCGATGGATGAAGACCTCCGGTTCCTGATGGAACTGGGCATCTCCTGGCTCTACACCACCACCGTCCTCCTGGCCGCGTTCACCGCCACGGGCGTCATCACGCGCGAGATCGAAAATCGAACGGTGCTCACCGTGCTGACCAAGCCCGTACCCCGGCCCATTTTCATTCTGGGCAAGTTCATGGGCGTTTCGCTGGCGATCTTCCTGGCCATGTGGACCTTGGCGCTGCTGTTTGCCCTGATCATCCGCCACGGTGTGATGAGCACGGCCAGCGACCGGCTGGACTGGCCGGTGATCCTGCTGGGCAGCCTGGCGGCGCTTGGCGCGGTGGGCGTGAGCGCGGCGATGAACTACCTCTATCAGCACCCGTTCACCAGCCGGTTCGTGCTCTATCTGGCCGGCGGCATGACCGTGGCCGCCGCGCTGCTGCTCTTCATCGATAAGGATTTCGCCTTCCAGTCCCCGGCCGTGGAGTTCGGCCAGGAGGGCATGTTCCAGGCCGGGCAGATTCCCGCGGCCGTCCTGCTGGTGGGCCTGAGCGCCTGGTTTCTCACGGGCGTGGCCATTGCCGCATCCACACGGCTTTCGCAGGCCGCGACCCTGGCCGTCACCCTGATCGCGGTGGCCATCGGCATGATCGGCCGCGCTGGACTCGTCGGCGGGCTGGTGGATGGAAACCCGATGCTGGATTCGATCAGCCGCATCATTCCCGACCTGCTGCTGCTCTGGCCCGGCGATGCCCTGGCCCAGCAACGCGAACTGACCGGCTCCTTCCTGCTCTCGGCTTCGGCCTATGCCCTGAGCCTGGTCGCGGCCACCGTCATGGTCGCCATCGCCCTCTTCCAGCGCCGACAACTGGGCTAGAACCAAAGACCACGCATCACCGCCCGGCCCCCGTTTGTCCGAGCCGGCGGATAACCTTTCCCGCGGCGCAAAGCAGCGGATTGGGGTGGTCGGGTTTTGAGCGTTTCCGGCCAAGTAGGCAACGACTCCAGCAAGAGCGCTATCGGCAGCGCTTGATCCGATCAATTTCAGCCTCGCATCCCGTGCCCCAGGGCCGCGGTCCATGGCGCCCCACCCGCCAAGCCTTCACCGCTTCCACATCCTGCCCGCGGCCCGGCAACGATCACACCCGGACATCCAGCGCCCTGGCTAGGCCACCACCGGCTGCGCCTCCTGATCCGGCGACACCGGCCGACGCCGGGGCTTGCGCTGATCATGGGCCGCCTCTTCCACGCGGTCCATCGCTTCAAGGTCTTCACCCGACCGCACCAGACGCGCCGAGTTGAACACCACCACCAGGCCGCTGAGCACATGCAGCACGGCCGCCGAGATCATGTCCACATAACCGGCCGCCGCCGCCGCCTGGCCGAACAGGATGAACACCACCGAGAACACCATGTTCTGCCGGATGATCCTGGCCGTCCGCCCGGAGAGGTCGATCAGGAAGGGGATGCGGTTGAGGTTGTTGTTCATCAGGGCGATCTTGGCCGAGTGAATGGCCACATCCGAGCCGGCAGCGCCCATGGCGATGGAGATATCGCCGGCCGCCAGCGCCGGGGCATCGTTGACCCCGTCGCCCACCACCGCCACCTTATGCCCCGAGGCCTTGAGTTCATCCACCAGCTCCAGCTTCTCGTGCGGCAGCACCTCGGCCATGTATTCGGTGTGCATCTGGCCGGCCACGCGCTTGGCCACGGATTCGCGGTCGCCGGTGACCATGATCAGACGCCGTATGCCCTGCTTGCGCAGCGTGTCGATCGCCGCGGCCGCCTGCGGACGGGTGTTGTCCGACAGGCCGATCCAGCCCAGAACGCGATCGCCCACCGCGACAAAAAGCACGCTCAGCCCCTCGACCTCCGGCTGCTGGAGCGTGTTCTGGATGTATTGCCTGGCTTGCTCGCTCAGCTCCGGGGCGTGGTCCAACAGCCACCCGCCGCGCCCCACCCGCGCCACATCCGGGCCCAACCGCCCCTCGAGCCCGCGTCCGGCGATCTCCCGCACCTGTTCGGCCGGCGTCAACTGAAGCTTGGCCTTGCGGGCCACACCCACCACCGCACGCGCCACCGGATGCCGCGAACTTTGCTCAAGTGATGCCGCGGCACGCAGTAGCGCTGCCGGTTCCACGCCCTTGGCCGGGCTCAGCCGCGTCACCTCAAGCTCACCGGTGGTCAGTGTGCCGGTCTTGTCGAACACCATGGCCGTAAGATTGCGGGCCGCTTCCAGATCGACCACGCTCTTGATCAGAACGCCCAGCCGCGCCGCCGAGGAAAGCGCCGCGACCATCGCCGTGGGCGTGGCCAGGATCAGGGCACACGGGCAGGCGATCACCAGCATGGCGATCGCACGCTCCCAGGGATCGGTCACACCGCTGTGGTACCAGAGGAACAGGAAGATGGCCACGACCATGAGCACCGTGGGCGTGTACCAGCCCGCGTAGCGGTCGATCATCCGCATGATGGGGATGCGCGTGCTCTCGGCCTGGAGGATCAGGCTTTTGACCTTGCCCAGCGTCGTATCCTCGCCGGCCTTGGTCACGCGGACATCCATCGCGCCGGTCAGGTTGATCGTGCCGCCAAAGACATCATCGCCCTGGTTCTTATCCACCGGCAGCGATTCACCGGTGATCGTCGCCTGGTTCACCGTGGACTGGCCGCTGACGATCTGGCCGTCGGCGGGGATATTGTCACCCGGCAGCACGCGAACCACATCGCCGGGCACCAGTTCATGCGCCTCGACTTCCACTTCCTGCCCGTCGCCTGATGCCTCGGCCCCCTGCTTGACCAACTTGCGGGCCCGCGTCGGGGTGATGCGGATCAGCGATTCGATCGAAGCTTGAGCGCCCAGGGCGGTTCGGTTCTCGATCAGCACCGCCAGGATCATGAAGAAGGCGATCGCCGCCGACTCCTGATACTTGCCCAGGGCAAAGGCCGCCAGCACACCCAGGGCAACCAGTTCGTTCATGTGGGCATGGCCGTGCAGCAGGTCCTTGATCGCCACCCAGACCAGCGGCGCCCCGAGCAACGCCGCGGCCAGCATGCCCAGCAGCGCGGCGTGTGCCTCATGATCGAAGATGAACGTGGCCACCAGCGAACAGATCAGCAGCACCCCGCCCAGCAGCGTGGCCAATATCTGAAGACCCACGCGTCCGGTTTCCGACCCCAGGCCAAGCCCCTCCCGGACATGGTCGTGCCCCTTGCCCACGTGGTCATGGTCGTGGTGGTGGTGATGGTGATGATGCGTCGCCGCGCCGGCACCCGACGGCTGAACCGCGGCCGGCGCTGCCTCCGAAGGCTCTTGAACATCCTGGGCCATGGGCAAAACCATCCTGAAGAATCACAGTGGAAGGCCAAATCGAGCCAAGCATGGTAGCTACGAACGCCCGTCCATGCCGGTTCAATGGCGATTTTACACCGGATGGCCGCCTGTCGAGATGCCCGGGCAGGGCCGGCGAGGGGCGAATGCCGGAGCCTGGCACCCGACATCGTCTCGTACTCGGCCCGGAATTTCCGGTGGTTCGAGCGTCTTCGGGCCATCTTCCGACCCGAGTTGGAAACCGAGCCAACTTTCGTGCAACCCCACCTGCCGCCGAGGCGTTCAATAGATTCACCGTTCAAACGTTGCCCATTTGTGTTCAGGGCTTGGGAGGCCGATCTATGGCTGCGGTTCCAGGTTTCAATCCAGAGACGGACCCAGGTACCCCTTGGCGGGAAACACCCCCGCCACCGGGGATGTTCAATCCCACGCTTGAAGAGGCCTTTGAGCGCTTGGACTCGGTTCAGATGCGTCGGAGGAAAAGGACATTGACTCGATCGCATGTCGAGCGGGTCTGGACGAAAGTCGTTCAGCAGAACGAATTCTCGGCCCATGCGGGTGAATGGAATTGCCCCAACGAATTCAAGTATCCAATTCACGTGACGGTTATGCAGATGGTCCGACTCAGCAAGTCCCTGATCGGCATGTACATCGACACGCAGACTCTCCATCCCGGCGAATCCTCCCGACTGCCGGTGATCCACTGCACGCCCGAATTACGGAGCCGGTCGGTGCGACGCTGGCTTAAAGAAGTTGAGTACGAATTCGGACGGTATCTGACCGAGTCGCAATGGAAAGAGATCAACGATGAGGCAAATGCCGAACAGAACGAAGAGCGGGAGAAGCGTCAGGCCCTCGTCGCCGAGAAACCGAGGCCGCGAACAGAGGAAGAGGCGGCGCGAAGCGAGCGCCTCGAGCGACGGATGGCCGAGATGCGTGAAAAGCGCCTCGCCAAGCGACGCGCAACCGACCGGCGACGGCGAGCCTGGGCGAAAAGCAAACGCGATGTCATGCGGCTGTTCGGTGATTATCTGCCCGACGATCATGACGGGCGAGCCGCTGATGAAGTCGCCTTCGCTCTTGGTTCCATCGCGGACACGCTCACGGCCGAGAGCAAACCCGCGATCCGCTGGCGTGAACTGAAACAGCGCTGGCCCTCGGTCACCGATCGCTTCCGAAACGACATCATGTGGCTCGATCTGCCGGACCCGATTTCAGTCGAGCGCCTGCGCAACATTTGTGGCGGCCAGGAGTTCAAACTCTCAACCAGCGTCTGGGAGAGTTGGCAGCGCATCTTCGCCGTTCCGCAGTTGGTGGTACACGTCTGCGCGTTCGACGCCTATCGCGATTTGAGGATTCGCGAGGATAGTGGTATGAACGACACGGAAATCAAAGACCTGAATCCACATTTTAAGCACGTCGAGGACGCCGTGGGCTGGTTACGGGTGCATGTGGACACGAAAAACCAGCTTTTCTTCGTCGATGAGGTCCAGTCCGATGTGATCGAAGCCTTAAGGAAACGCCGCGGGCCCGCGGGCGATCAATTCATTTCGGCGACTTCGAGGTGGCACCTGTTTGGATTTGGCAATCTGTGCCGATGGGCCATGGATGCCGGGTTCCGCGCAGCCATCCATAGCCGCGAATCGGCCGCGACCATCCCAGGAATGACCAAGAGCGACCGAAAGTGGAACGAATACTACCAGTCGATCATCAAACGCTTTCGTCTGGTGCTTGCCGAGATGGACGGCTATCCCGGTCCGATCCATGTTCAGAAGTCGGTGGGCGGTCCGTCCGGGTCGGCATGAATCGGGCGATGGGTGATCTGGCCCCGGGCCTCGATCTCCATCACCATGCCCGCCGGTCCGGGGCTGAGCAACATGGTCGTGGCCGCGCTGTCATGCGCAAGACTCCAAGCCTGACCAAACCATGAATGCACATGCCCGAAAACCACGGCGATGGGCCGCAGACGCTTCACAAGATCGCCGACGCAGGCGTAGGTACAACCGGGCGTCTGCTCCAGCACGCCTTCGAGGGCCGGGGGATAGTGGGTCAGCAGGATCAGCCGGTCGCGGGAGCCGATCCGCCGGTCTGCCTGACGCTCGATCAGACGACAAATCGGCTCGAGGTCGGATTCGCGTGGCAGGTCGTAATATTTCCCGCCGCTCCAACCCAGTCCCGCAACGAAAAGGCCATCATCAAGCTGATGCATGCCTCCGCCGGTCAGGTCCATGGAACGGCCAAAGAATCCGCTGGGATCGCCCACGTCGTGATTGCCGCGCACGGCCAGAACTGGTCCAGGGTAGGCCGTCAGATCAGACGGCAGCCCCGCCAACCGATACGCAAGCTCCACCGCTTGGGCATCTTTGGCCGACATGCCATCCTCTCTCGGCGAGGCCGCCCCGTTGATGAGGTCTCCGGCGAACAGCACGGCATCCATCTCGGACAGTCTGATGCGCGCCCACACAGCCCCGTGGGTGTCACTGGCGGCGAAAATGGTCGTCATGGGATTCGCGAACAGCGTGCCAAAAGTGCTCGGTGTGGTGAGGTCATCCCAAAACGCCTCGTGCCCGGAAAACTTCGGCTTGGAGAACGCATGAACGCGACCGGAGCCATATCGAGCGGTTCATTGCCAGGCTTCCAGATACCGATGCTCTGGCGGATGGCAGGTCATTGTTCGCGAAAGCCGCATCGATCGAGCCGGAAAGCGAATCGCCAAGATCGATCAGATCGAGTATATCCAACCCTCTTGCACAAGACCGAGAGGAGCTCCCTCAAACCCTGATTCCAGCGCTGCTCCAGCCGCGATCGCGGCCATCAATGCATCCATCGCATCGCCTTCAGCATCACCGATGATCAAGTTCTTATCGTTCGTAGTGATTATGAGCCTGTAGCGTTCCACCAGCCCTTGCAGCAACAGCTTGCGATTCTGACTAGCCGCCTCAGATGGTCCTTTATACGGAATTCCAGGAATAAACTGCCGGGCCACATGCGCAGGCAACACCTCGACCACCGACCTCTTATCGGCGTCACCCACCCCGTTCCAAGGTGGAATCTGCATCTGAATCCCCGTCAAGGCTCGAATTCCCCAGTAAGTCTGGCGGAACATGCGCAGGTTGGTCGGTGCGAACGGCGATCTCATTGCCCGATCTGTTCGCCGCCGAATCTCCGGAGTGAAAGCCTTCCTGAACACGTCCGGGTTCGGGTAACGGTCAGCCAGCCACGCACCGAGCACCGCTGGCCCATCAGCCGGAACCTCGGCGACGTCGTGCTGAATCGACAGGCCAAAGCAGAAATCCAGCCCTGCCACATGAAAGTCCTGCTCAGTCAGCCATTGAGCGAAACGACCAGCAACCTCAGCAGCGGATCGACCGTCAAACGGACGTGTGATCCACTTGAGCTCCGCAACTCCCCTGGCATCGGAACAGAGCATAGCGGCCCATATCTTGTTCCCCGCATTCTGAGCCCCGCTCCAGTCCACTCCGAGCATACATTTGCCCTTGGGCAACGGGCGCAGTTGTTCCGATTGGACCGCAACAACTGGTGGGCTGGACGACCCGCGCCCGCTCACTGCCGGCGCTGCCGCTCGTGGGGCTGCCGACGATCCTAGAAATCTTTGAAGCGCACCTCGCCCTCGAAAGCTGACTTGATCAGCGTCGAAATCCGGATTGTCGAACTCTTCGACATACCACCCGGTGAATACGTCTAGCGTCGGATCTCTAATGTAACCAGCGGGATCAAGTATTTGGTCCAACGTGGTTCCTGCATTCACTTCGAACAGTGAAAGTGGATTTCCCTGATGCGATACGGCCCCAGCAGAATCAGGATGTTGCGTCGGATCTCGAACGACATAGCTTCCCTGATATTTCGAATTGCCATTTAAGGAGTAAAAAAGATGAATGATATCATCCACCTCTACATGCCCCACATTCGCCACCAATCTACCCGCAGTATTGTACGCCGTTCGGCAAATGAAACAGCGGGATGTGATCAGGTCGAGCGTCGTTAGAAGATTCGCCCTCGTCACCGTTGCCCGGTAGCACCATTCCACCACTGTTCACCTCCGTGGCTTGTGTATCAGAACCCGCTCCTTAGGGCCGCGCCGCAAGGCAAACTCACTCGTCGAACGCGTCGATACTCAAACGCAAGATGTGTCTGTCACCTTGCCAGGCACCAGGCCCCTGCCAACATCATACCAACCGGTGCCACAACTGCCTGTCTGACGGTGGCCGGGCGAAGGCAAGGCAGGTGTGGGGCTTCCCACGTCACATGCAAAGTCTGGCAGGGAGCCGCCACTCCCAACACATTCCAGTCCCGTAATCGCACGCCCAACCCTGCTTGATTGGCACGCCGCCTGACCTCCCCTGGTTGTGCTCTTCCGGCCTCGGCCGGATGTGCTATTTTCTTTGGGCCTCCCGGATTGTCCGGGCATTGGTCCTGACCATGATTGAGCATTCCAGATCGTCCAGCGCGTTGCCTGATCCGTGGTTGACCCTTGGGATCGGGGTGGTGCTGGCGTTTCTGGCGGTGCTGTTGGTGGATCATCCGCTGCTGCCCTGGATTCGCGGGGAGGAGTTCGGCCGGTCGCCCCTCTGGCAGCGGATCACGCATATCGGGCGAAGTGACTGGTTTCTGATCGCCTCGGGGGTCGCGGCGATCATCTTCTTCTTTCTCCGGGTTCAGAAGCCGGCGCTGTCGATGCTGTTCGCCTTTGCCGCCGTGGCCGCGACGGGCATCGCGGTCAATGTGTTCAAGGTGATGATCGGTCGAGCGCGGCCGGCGATCGCCGGGGATGAAATGCCCTGGGCCGCCGCGCCGTTTTCCTTCAGTGGATACGCCTATGCATCCATGCCCAGCGGCCATGCCTGCACCTCGGGTGCCATTGCCGCGTCGCTGGTCGTCCTGTTGCCCCGATTCCGGCATCTGTGGTGGTTGCTGGCGGTTCCGGTGGCCTGCTCACGCGTGGTCGTCGGGGTGCATTATGTCAGTGATGTCATCCTCGGCTTTGCCCTGGGCGTGGCCGGGACAAGGCTTCTGGAGCATTACTGGCTCAGATATCGCTGGTTTGGCACCCACCAACTGGCCCTTGAGCGGCCGCGCTGGGTTCCAGATTGGCTGGCACCGGAACCGGGCGAGCTTCGGCGAGTGGCCGGGCGTGCGGGTGACAGCGCCTGGCGCCTGCTGGGCGCCGGTGCCCGGGGCATCCATCAAGGCTGGAAGCGATTGACCGCCAACCCGTAGCCACTGGGCCCGTGTCGGGGGCATCCGCCTGCTTGGCCGCGCTCCACCGATTCGCTATCCTCCCCTGCCTCGATGACCGCTTCACGCCCTCCACGCCGACCGGAGCCGATCATGCCGTTCAAGCCTGAAATCAAGTACGACGACTTTGCCAAGCTCGACCTTCGCGTCGCGACGATCATCGAAGCCCAGCTCCATCCCAACGCTGATCGGCTGGTCAAGCTCCAGATCGACCTTGGCGAGGAGACACGGCAGATCTGCGCCGGCATCAAGCAGTACGTCCAGATCGATGCCCTTGTCGGCCAGCAGATCGTCGTGCTGGCCAATCTTGCGCCACGAACCATCCGGGGCGAGGTGAGCAACGGCATGCTTCTGGCCGCGACCAGCATGCAGGGCGAGGAAATCCTGGATGTGGCGACGCTTTCTCCCATCCGCCCCATCCCGCCCGGCTCGACCGTCGGTTGATGCCGTTGAAAGTCCGCCGCCTCCGAAAGCCCGCCCATGCGTCAAGGCCCGACCGGCGGGCCCCAGTTCCCGTCGCGACCGGCTGAATGTTCTATCTCACCTGAAGTTCGGATCGCCCCGGCCGTTCCAGAAGCCGTTGTCCTTCGTGCCATCCCGGTTGCTGTCGTCGATCTCCTCCATGGTCATCTGCTCGGCGTGCCCATCGGCGAAGGTGAAGCCGGCGCGGCCATTGTTTCGCTCAGCGGGGAACGATCGCCAGAGATAATTCGCCGCCGGCCCGGATTCCGGCCCGGTGCCACCCGCGTAGTAGTGCCGGCCGCTGGGATGGGCGAGTCGCGAGGAGGGAAGCGGTGGATCGAGCACGTAGACCGCCGAATCGCCGGTTCCCGGCTCATTCGAAGGATTGCCATTGCGCGAGCCGGCCGTATCGCCCAGAACCACGGTACGGGACGGCTGGAGAATGTCACTGTCGATCCGGGCATGGAACGAGGGGTTGAACCGGCTGTTGCCCATGTACTGGAAGTTGTAGCCGTAGCCGCCGTGATGCCGGCTTGGATCGTGGCTGAAAGCCTTGAGGAACCCGCTGTCCCGCTCGCGTGCGGTCAGATTCGGGCTCAGGAACACCCGCTCCTCGGGGATGTAGGCGAACAGATAATCCGGCCAGCGCGGCCGATTGGCGAACCCCGGCCACGGACCGCCGGATACCGAGGAATGCTTGGGCATCCAGCCATCGTGATCGGTGGTGTAGCCGGTCAGGGCGATGCCGATCTGGCGCAGGTTGCTGAGGCTGGCGACGGATCGTGCCGAGTTTCGGGCACCGCCGAGCGCGGGCAGCAGGATGCCGATCAAAAGAGCAATGATACTGATGACCACCAGCAGTTCGATGAGGGTGAACGCGGCGGGCCGGTCGGGTAGGCGGATGGATCGGTGGAACACGGGGTGGCCTCCAAATGCAATTGAGAGTCATTCTCAACGGTCGGGAAGTGTAATGACTCCCATTCGGGTCCGCAAGTCCACCGATCACCGCACCCGGACTCCGGACCCCCGCCCCCAGAAGCCAACGCCCTCCAAAGCTTCACGCCCACGAGCGGCCGGTAGGCTTGCCAGGAGCACTCGCCGGCACGTGCGCTGGATCAACCTGAGTCCCGTCCGTGGCCACGCTGTGGCCACGCCGCAGGACCACCGATCGCTCATCGCCCGACCGCGCTGTCACACGAGGATATCTGGATAAATCCGTTGACTTGTCCACATTGGCGCGGTTACCATTTTGCTTGGAAGAGTGACCTCGCCCGCCGCGCAAGCGTCCGCCCGGCGAGCGAGGCCAGCGACGCAACCCAGCATCTTGAGTCACTCGGGTTCGACCGAGGTAGTCTTGCGCGATGAGAAAGAGGGAGTTTCAACATGAGCAAACGATTCCTGACCGGCGCGGCCGTCTTCACCACGGCGGCGATGCTTTCCCTCGGCGCGGCCGTGGCCGATTCCGAGCCCGCAGAGCCACCCAAGGACACCGACACCAAACATCCCGAGAAGGAACCTGACAAGACGAAAGAACCCGACAAGACAAAGGAGCCCGACAAGACCAAAGATAAGGGCGATGGGAAATTCAAGGTGCTCCCGGGCGACGGTGACAAGGGCAAGATGCTCTGGCTGGAAAAGCAACGCGCCAAGCTTCAGCAAATCAAGGACGAGCTCAAGAAAGACTCGACGATCAAGGGCGCGCTCATCGAGGGCGACGGCGCGGAACTCGAACACGAAGGCGATCTGATCATCGGCGATGATGAGCTAAAGAGCCTGATCATTCGCGACAAAGGGAAGGCGAAGATCGCCAAGCTGCCCGATCAACCGGATCAGGGCGGCAAAGTCGTCGTCGGTGGCAAGGTCGATTCCAAGGGCGACATTCTCGTCGAGGGCAAGGATTCGAAGTTCACCAGCGAGGATGATCTTGAACTGGGCAAGCTCGGCGAGGGGCGACTGGATATCCGCGATGCCGGTAAGTTCGAATCGCTCAAAGATGCCAAGCTGGGCATCGAGAAGGGTTCCAAGGGCTCGGGCAAGGTCACGGGCAAGGATTCGAAGCTGAAGGTCGATGGCGATTTGAAGATCGGCATCAAGGGCAAAGGCGACATGCTGGTCGAAGACAAGGGTCGCATCCTCGCCGGGCGTTTGCTGTTGGGTGAGGATGATGGCTCCGAAGGTGAGTTGATCGTCTCCGGCCTGGAATCCGAAGTGGACATTCTCGGGCTGCTGAAAATCGGGGGTAAGGGCCAGGGCAAGACCATCATCGAGAAATCCGGCCGCATCAAGTCCGATGAACTGATCATCGGCAAGGAGCATTCCGACCAGGCGCCCAGCAAGCTCGATGTCCGCGACCCCGGCAGCAGGCTCGAAACCGGCAAGACCGTCATCGGCGACCACGGCAAGGGTGGGCTGCTGATCGTCGAAGGCGGCCGCGTGTTCACCAAGCCCAAGTTGCCACTGGACGATGAGAAAGCCGCCTTCCTGGGCAAGGAACGGGGTTCCGAAGGCAAGAGCCGCATCGAGGGCATCGATTCGAAGTGGGATGTGGACGGCAAGATTGTCGTGGGCAAGGATGGCAAGGGCATCCTCGAAATCGACAAGGGCGGGCGGCTTGTGTCCAAGGGCGGGAAGCTGGGCGCGATCGGCGATCACGGCAAGGGCGAGGTGAAGATCAAGGATACCGGCTCGAAATGGGAGAGCTTTGAGAAGGTCATCATCGGCGGGCGCGGCAAGGATGCGCTCGGACAGCCGCGCGGCATCCTGAGCGTCGAGGATGGCGGCATCATGAAAGCACCGGAACTGGATATCGATGATGGCGGCCTGCTCAAGGGCAACAGCATCGTCCGGCTTGGCGAAGGCCAGGGACTGCTGCGAAACATACTGGGCACCGTAGCGCCGGGAACTTCGGCGGGCATCCTGACCATCGACGGCCACTATCTTCAGGCAACCGGCGGCACACTGGAGATCGAAATCGGCGGCCTGAACCTCGGCACGGAATACGACCAACTGATCATCACCGGCGATGCGACGTTCAAAGGAAAGCTGCTGCTCAGTTTCATCAATGATTTCATCCCCGAAATCGGCGACAGCTTCGACATCATCAAGGTGCTGGGCGAAGCGGACTTCGACTTCAACCGCATCGAGTTCCAAGCCCCGATCCCGGATCTCGGGTTCGTTTTCCAGCCCGATGGCGGCTCGTTCAACATGACAGTCGTCCCCGAACCGGCCACCGCCCTGCTGCTTTCGATCGGCGGCCTGCTGCTGATGCGACGAAGCGCGCATCGTCAACCCTGATCGCGCGGCGAGCCCGGCGGCAACGCGGCGGTCATGCCGTGGCCCCGGACCCACCGGCAATAGTCGGAGCTTTCTGACTGTATCCCCCGACCAGGGGCGGGATGCAGACGTGGTCAATGTTTAATGATGGGCCGCCCTGCGATTGTTGAGCAATCGGTCGATTATCCCCATTGCCATTCTGGGCCGACGTCTCCTGCGCGGCCGCGAAGATGCCATGGCATATCGCATTGTGACCAATAGGATTGCGCGATTCAGCCAGGTTTTTCCGGTGGGCATGCAAGCCCGTCGCGATATCGGCAAACTCTGTCGCGATCATGGGTTTCATTTCGCCGTAAGTGTGTCATACTTCTGAACATACGTTACCCGCCCTGATCGGTGGCGGTCAGTGTGGGCTGTTCGGAAACCAAGGAACCTCAAACGGAGGAAGACATCTCATGAATCGTAAACCCTGTTCAGGATTGTGCATGATCACGGCCGTCAGTGGACTGGCTGTGGGACTTTCGGTGGCACCGTCGGCCGACGCGTCGGTCATCTATCAGGACAGCTTCGATCGCGTCGGGCAGCTTGATGGCTCGGCACCTGATATCGGCCCGGCCGGCGCTACATGGACGGCCAACTCGGATGTGGAGACCGACGGCGATTTCATCACCTTCGATGCCGAGCGTCGACTCATGTTCCTGCCGTTCACGCCGCAAGCCGGCAATGTCTACATCGCAAGTGTTGATGTGCGGCTCGACGGAACGAGCGATTCGGGCGACTGGCATTCTCTGGGCTTCCTGGGCAGTGCGCCCAGCGATACGACGTTCAGCATGGCCACCGGTTCCGGAGATGAGCGCGGGCAGCCGTGGTTGCTGCTTCGAAACAACGGCGCTGCCCTTCACTTCGCCGGACCGGGCACGCAGAACAACACGGGCGGCCCGGGAACGGGGACGTTCGAGGCGGATGTGTTCCACACGCTGTCGGTTGTGCTGGATACCACTGGCGCTCAGTGGGTCGCTTCGGCCTCCATCAATGGCACGCCGATCGGCGACCCGCACGTCTACACGACGAATCCCGAGATCGGCGCGGTCGGCATGAGTTCCGCCGGCGGCAGTGGGTTCGCCTACACCTTCGACAACTTCGTGCTGGTTCCCGAGCCCACCAGCCTTGCACTGCTGGGCCTTGGCGGCCTGATGTTGATGAGCCGTCGTCGCGGATGAGCGTCGTGGCGAGAGACACCAGCCGGCGCGGGTCCGAGGTCGCACAATCGACATCGGATCCGCGCCGGATCCTTTTCCCAGGTCGGTTGCCCGGCAAGGACCGGTTGGATGCCAGGCGCAAATGGGGGCTTGGCACGTGGGCAGCCGGTGCTCATCGCGGATTCAGTACGGGGGGGGGCGTGAAGCTTCAAGTGGTTGATCCACATCCACCTCACATTGAGATGGACACTGCCGGAGAAGGCGCAATGAGGAGTTGATGACATGTCCCGACGCGCTGGATTCACCCTGATCGAACTTCTGGTCGTCATTTCGATCATCGCCCTGTTGATCGGCATTCTGCTGCCAGCGCTCTCGGCCGCGCGACAGGCAGCCATCCGCATCCGCTGCGCATCCAACGTTCGGCAGATCTTCATCGGCACCGCCAACTACGCCACCGACAACCGGGGACACTTTCCCCGACGCGGCTGGATGAGCATGCCTCAGGCGGTCAGTCCATTGAATGACCCTTTCCTCGTGCCGTATTTCACCACCGAGGACCGCCGCTCGATCTTCTTCTGCCCCGGCGAATTGATCATTGCGCGTTCACCGGACACAGGAAGCGGCTGGGTGATGAACATGATCACCTATCAGTACAATTTCTGGGAGGTGCCCTGGTTCAGCCCACCGGCCGACATGTCCACCATGGATGCGCCCGGTGGGCTTGCGCTCTGGAACTGCATGACGCTCACCAAGCAGAACGGGGAATGGATGGCGCACGATGTGGCGGAGCTTCCTGTAATGCCCGGCGGTGGAAACGCCGCCTTCATTGATGGATCGGCCCGTTGGGTTCCCCACGACGATATGGAAGCGATGCACTCTGGATTCCAGGCCAGCGGCAACCAATTCTGGTGGCCCCGCCCGCCGGCGCACCTGACCAACTGACCAGGGGCATTCACGGGCATCCTCAAGATCTCCGGGCATGAATCCGGCACCAACGGATGTCGCCTCTGGTCTACGTCGTTCCAGGCGAACCTTCGGAAGGCGATTGCCAGCGGCGCCGGTATGCCGTTGGCGAAGTCTTGAGCTCGTTGCGGAAGGCGGCGCCGAGTTGCTTGGCGTTGGCAAAACCGCTCATTTCGGCGATTCGCTCAAGGTCAAAGCGGGTCTCAGCCAGCAGACGCTGGGCATGGGAGAGGCGATAGCGATGCACCTCCTGCCAGACGGTTCGATTCAGAACCGCGCGGAATCGCCGCTCCAGTACCCGTCGTGAAGCGGGGACGGCTCCAAAAATCCGATCCAGCGAGAGATCGCGGGGCGGCTGGCCGCGGATGAATCGAAGCGCTTGGGCGACCAGCACATCATCCACCGCCACCATATCCGTTGACCGCCGGGAGATGACCCCGATGGGTGGAATGCGAATCGGCGTCTCGGGTGCGGGCCGGCCCTCGAACAGGTCATCGAGAACTTCCGCTCCGCGAAACCCGATCGCCTGCGAGGCAACCTTGATGCTCGAAAGCGAAGGTTCGGCCATCTCGCATACGAACTCATCGTTATCGACACCAAGCACCGCGGCTTCCTCCGGCACGGCGATTTCCGCCTCACCAAGCGCTTCAAGCAGATTCCAGCCATAAGTGTCGGTCAGAGCCATGATGCCCATCGGGCGGGGCAGACTCGCGAGTTGGGCGACCAGATTCTGTCGCTGCCGGGCATGCGAAGCTTCCTCATCAAATTCCAACATAGTGACATCCCGGGTCTTGCCCGCATCGCGCAACCCCTCGGTGAAGCCCCGCAACCGATCCCTGCTGAAGCAATACTGATCATCGCCGAAGAATGCGAAATGGCTCAAGCCCAGTTGAGCCAGATGCTGCGCCGCCAACCGCCCGATGGCTCGATCATCGTTACCCACGGTCGGAATGCCCGGCGGCGGATTACGCGTCGATACGTTGACCAGATGCCCTTCGGGCAACGGCACGTCGCGATCCAGGATTCGCCCGATGACACCATCACCCCGCCAAGTTCTGAGGTTGGGCACTCGGTCCACGGCATAGGCCGGTTGACCATAGAGTCGCCACCGATGATGCAACCCGGCGAACCGCAGGACGCCACGGGTGACCCCACGATCGAATCCCACTTCAGCGGTGAGTCTGATGAGGATGTGCCAGCGACCGTCGCGACCGATGCTCGCGGTCTCGGGTCGTTGAGCCATGCAGCGCCTCCAGGTTGGAAAACACGGATTTCAACCGAATGTGAGTCACCAGGGTGTCCACGACGGTCATGAGAATACTCATCCAACCGGCCGGCTTCAACCGAAACATGACATCGCCCGTCGCAATTGACCTTGTCTCGATGCGCGATGCTCAAGCTTCCAACCGATTCAACGTACGAATATTCCCGGGCGGTCGCCGCATGAAAAGGTTCTGCCGTCAACGCGCGCTTGAACCTGTCCAACCCAACCCCCCTCGCCCTGCCGCTTCCGCACAAGGCCGAGTCATTCCCAAAGCCAGGAATCGGTCAAGGCGGCACGGACTTTGGCGGGCGTGCGCTGGGTGGGTCGCTTCACGGATTCTGCCTATCCGCTTACGGCCAGGCTTCGCAACATCTGGCTGATGTCCCGGCCCCAGACGACCAGGGAGGCGGTCAGGATCAGCCACAGCGCCGCGGCCGCCTGGAAAGGACGATCGCGGATGACCAGATCCGTGGGGTCGTGGTAGCGGCCTTGCAGGAAGAGCAGCATGAATCGGAAGATCGCATAGCAGACCAATGGCATGGTGTAGACCAGAAGGTCATGCCCGAATCGTTCAATCGTCAGCGGGCTGATGGTGTAAGCCAGATAGCTCATCATGCTGACCGCCGCGCTGATGGCGATCAACTGGGTCAACAGCGCCGGGGAATAACCGGCCAGGGTCGCACGGTGGTTTCGGGCCTGCTCCGGATCGCTGATGGCGGTGATCTCGCCCTGCCGCTTGCAGAAGCCCATGAAGAGGCAGAGGGTGAACGTACAGGCCACCAGCCACGGGCTGATCGGCACGCCCACGGCCACAGCGCCGGCATCGGCGCGGAGCACGAACCCGGCGGCGATGCACATTACATCCAGCAACACGACACGCTTGAAGCCCAGCGTGTAAACCACTTGCAGCAGCAGATACAGCCCGATCACGACCATCAACGCCGGGTTGACCAACCAGCCCAGCAGAAATGCGATGACCAGCAGCACCGCGGCAAGCAACTGCGCCTGCCCGACACCGACCGTGCCGGCGGCCAGGGGGCGATGGCGTTTTCGCGGGTGGTGCCGATCACTATCGCGGTCCCTGATGTCGTTGAGAATGTAAGCCAGGCTGGAGATGAGGCAGAAAGCGACCGTCGCCAGTGCCACGTTCCGCCACGCCTCGGGGTCATCCATGCGCTGGCCGAAGATCAGCGGCAGCACCACCAGGCCGTTTTTCACCCACTGGTGGGGCCGCATCAGACGCACGAACTGCACGGGTTGTACGGACATGAAGCGTTTCCAACGGCGGGTGCCGACGGTCGAGCCCAAAACGGGCTTCCCGATCCTTCCGGCAGCGATTCGATGGCCTGGACCGGGGCCAGGGAGCGACGAAGTATAACCCGCTTCGCTCGGGCAGCGCTGATGGCCTGTTCGCATGATCGTGGCCAGGGCACCGGGCGCGGACCGATAACACGATCAATCGGGCGGAATGGAACTGAGAATCGCCATCCCCGACGGCGGAAGTTCCAGCTTCACGGTGACGCGGCCGGACTCATGCCTGACCGCCTCGATCGTCTGATCGCGCGGCGGCGATCGCAGCCACTCATCGCTCCAATCGCCCCGGTAGTGCACCCATGCCCGGCCCGAATCGCCGAATGCATCCTTATCGACCGTCACCTCCGCCACGCGGGATTCCAGACCGTGGCTGTTGAACACGCAAACCACCGCCGCCTCCGGCGACAATCGGCTCCAGGCCACCACACCGCCGATGTGGTAAGGCGTGTACTCCTCTTCACCGTCATGGCGCACCTCGCGGACATACAACTCGCCGCGCCGAAGCGCCTGGCCGATGGCATCGTTCCGCGTGCGGATGTGGGCGATGGTGTTGATCCGGCGATAGACCGGATGTTCGCGGTTGAAAAAATGACAACCCCGGGTCTGAAAGGCCCCGAACTCGCCGCCGAACATGCACTCGCGGACGTAACGATCGGCGAATGGAATCCGCCCGTCCTCGCCGCGCGGCTCCGATTCTTCATCGTGGCTCGATTCCGACCCATCGAAAGCCTGTTCCGTCCCGTAATAGATGCACGGGATGCCGGGGGTGCCCAGTTGCACACCCACCGAGTGGGCAAGCTGACCCCAGCCATCGGCGCCGCCGTTGGCCCAGATGAAGCGGTGCTTGCCATCGCGCCAGACCATGTCGTGATCATCCAGGATCGAAACATGATGAATGCCGGCCTTGCGCAACGGGCCCATGTCATCGCGGCCGCCGAAATGGTTGAAGAACTCCTCCGATGAACCGAACCCCTTAACCATATCCGAAAGCCGCCGCGGCGCGCTTTCGATGTCCAGCGCTGCATCCAGATTCGCGCCTTCGGGGTCCACGTACGCCCGCACGATCGCCGGGCTGCCGGTCACTTCGCCCAGCAGCAGGAAGTTCTCCTTGCCGATCTGGCGGGCATAGTCGCGGATACCGTGGCAGAACCGCGCCGATACTTCGTGCGGCACATGCTTGACCGTATCAATGCGGAATCCATCGCAGTCGGTCACCGCCAGCCAGTACTGGTAGCATCGCACCAGCGCATCGACCACCGCATCATCGGCCAGGTTCAGATTCTTCAGATCACCAAAGTCCCCTCGCCGGAATTCGGCGTCCGGGTCAAGTTCGCGCCCCGGCGCATCCCAGTTGCCGATCGTCCCGGCTCGGGTGTACCAGTCGGGGTTCTGAAACTCGCGCGGCCAGACGCCATCCTCCCAGGTCTTGATCGAATCGATCGGCGCGCCATCCTCGCCGCTGCGCCAGCCACCGAACGGATAAGCCGGCTCTTCCCGGTACGGCGCGGTGGTCCGATGTTCATCATCAAGCAGGTAATACCAGTTGTTGCCGGTATGGTTGTAAATCACATCCAGCAGCACATACATCCCGCGCTGGTGGGCCTGGCGGACCATCTCCTGAAGGTCTTCAAGCGAGCCGAATCGCGGATCGACCATGAGGAAGTTCTGGATGCCGTAGCCGTGATACGTGTCCAGGTCCGCCCGCTGCTTCCAGACCGGGCCGACCCACAACGTCGTCACGCCCAGTTCCTTGAGATAGTCCAGCTTCGTGGTGATGCCGCGAATCCTTCCCCCGACAAAACGCCGGCCACTCTCACGCCATTTCCCAAGGTCCGGGTGCCGGTGGTCCTCGGGGCGCAAGGGGTTGAACAACGGCCGGTGATGCTCATCGCCATCACTGAACCGATCCGGCAGCAGGAAGTAAAGCACCTGGTCCAGCCAGCTTTCCGGACTGGGATAGACCGGCCCCATCGGGCTGACACTCAAACCCTCGACCGATTCATGCAGCGGGCGATCCTGACTCATGGTGACATTGTCCATCATCCCGGGGCACCGGGCAAGGGCATCGAAACATCTGGAGACCGTCTGGCCCGGCTACTACTACAACGCTATGTCGGCTTCCATTGACATCGTATCAGGGTATTGAGCGTAATGCCCAACTCATGTAATCGCCGGATCGTTTGCTTGCGATGGCTTCTGGCGGCCTTGGCGTTGCGCTGTTGGGTTACGGCCAGT
>JAFIFY010000038.1 GCA_020831765.1 Phycisphaeraceae bacterium
GCAGGAAGCGGGTCAAAGCGGGCTTGAGTTGAAGAATCGTGTCAGCATCCATGCCAAAGGTCTCCTTGCGGGGGAACTCCCACAAGTTGCCTTCGGACAGAAAGATGCGAAAACTTGATCTTTTTTAGCGTTGTAGTACTAACCACGCCACCATAATGATAACTTGTAACTTCAACGGCCCATGGCTGGGTTATGTGGTTTGGATCAAGCATAATACCGCGCTTCAGCTTCTTGGCGTACTCCTGCGGAACTCCTTGCCGCACAGTGCCATCGTGTACGAATATGTCGCTGATGTTGGAGGCGTTTGGTCGCAGTTTAACATGCGTATTTTGATTGGCTTGTGTAGATCGAGTCCCAGCCACAGGTAGTGATTGGACAACGCGACCTTTTTTTTGGGGGCGGCCGGCAGGGCTAAGCGCAGATAGCTCAAGAGTGAGTTCCGCAGAATCGCCCTGTAGGTAGTTTGAAAGATTTGTCGTACCTGCAGGAGGTTTCCCATCGACAAACATTTGGTGGAACACGCGCAGCGCCAGCCTTCGTGACCGACCTGATTCCCGTCCACTAAGAGATTGGACCCATGAACTAAAGTTCCAGTCAGTTGTGTGGAAGTTGAGCTTGCGTAACAAGTCTACCCACGAGTGTGGAACGCAGTGGTTCGCCAAATGGGCTAGAACGCCGACGAACCACGCATCCTGCATGATGCGTTGCCCGTATCGGGAGTCGTTAGCAAAGAAGACCGTTCTTTCCTGCGGAGCTTGCACGACCTGGGTCAGGGCGTTGTGAGCCAGCACGATGTGGCGAGCTAAGTCTATTGGGGATAGGTGCGCTCCAACCGGAGTGGCGCAGTTGTAGTAGTGTTTATAGAGCAGGTCTGATAGCTCTACACAGGTGAATCTGAATCCGCCCGGCTGTGGTGATTGGATGGTCCCACTTCGTGCATTGAAATCGATTCGATTAACGAAAGGATTAGGTGGATCGGATGGCGAAATGCGTGGTAGCTTACATAGAGTCGCAACCGTTTCCATAGAGTGTGAGCGTGCGGGATCGTTACTGTAGATGTCAAGCCGAAATGCATAGGTAAGCCAGGCATCGTGTAACGGGTCGAGTTTCTGCGCCTCCGTTGTCACCTGCGCAAAAATCTTGGCAAGCAAGCTTGGCGCAAAGAACTGCCCGCCATTATTAAGTAGCAGTACCAGTGGTATTGGGTTCGTTGCTTGAGTAGACTTGGCGAGGCCGTTTATACGGTGCTGCCCATCAAGAATCCAGAGCGGCTTCGGCTGGTGTGTTTTTGATGGCAATGGTACATCAATGATCCAAACACCAAGGTTTTGGTTGGGCGCAAGCGGCGACACATTATATCCAGAAGTGCTAAGGAGCGCGTTCTCGGACAGCAGCACAGGGTTAGGCATTAGCTCAGAGTTGTTGCTGTAGACATCGGCGATGTTCTGAACGCGTTCGTCATCCAGTGGACGCTGCCAATCTTTGATCGGTGGTGTTAGGATGTTGGTGGCGATCTGTTCATGGGTGGTACTGGGCGTGAAAGCTGGGGCTTCAGCAATTTGGACCAGATCAGCTGCTGAAAGGAATCCCACAAATACTGGGTATGTGTGACCACCAGCAGAGATTGTTTGCTGAAGCGCAGTTATCTGAGGCATCGATCACTCCTTCAGGGACCTGAAAACGCACAGATGCGGCCGACATTGCCGCCGTTGCGGGGTAAGGTTAGCATACTTTCAGCGCGTCAACCATGATCATCACAACAGGCCGGTCATTGATGAGCAACCGCAAATACAAGCAGGCGGTACTGCAGCGTCGCGGAAGCACTGCGATTCAGCGGCCTGGTTTATCCCGACCAATTCGCGTTGCGCTGGATGCGGGGATTGTCACGCCCGAGTGCACGGTGTTCGACTACGGCTGCGGCCGCGGGAGCGATCTAAGATTGTTGAGAAAAGGGAGTTACGACGCGACTGGGTGGGATCCTGTGCATCAGCCGAAAGCTAGATTCCGGCCTGCGGAAGTGGTCAATCTGGGGTACGTTGTCAATGTTATCGAGGATCCGTTCGAGCGAGCTGAAGCCTTGCGCTCGGCTTGGAAGCTGGCAGGCGGGGTTCTGGTGGTCGCTGCCCGCATGACCCACGAGCGGCGGCAACTTGCTGACGGCGGAACAGGATTCAGCGACGGGACCGTCACCAGCCGGGGTACGTTTCAGAAGTTCTATACGCAATCTGAGCTTCGGCAGTGGATCAACGAAACCCTTCCGGACGGCACGCCGCCAGCGGTGCCGGCTGCTCCCGGTGTTTTTTTCGTTTTTCGTGACTCGCAACGCCGGCAGGGCTTCATCGCCAGCCGTTACACCCGACGTCGTGCTGTGCCCAAGGTTCGGCAAAGTGATCAGTTGTTCGAACAGCACCGTGACTTGCTCGAGCCATTAATGTCCTTTGTGGCCGAACGTGGACGGCTCCCCCGTGGCCTTGAAGGAGACCAGTTCAGGGAGGTTGCGGAGGCGTTTGGTTCGCTCAAGCAAGCCATGAGCGTCGTGCGACGGGTCACCGGGCCGGAGCAATGGGATTCACATCGCGAGGCACGCCGTGCGGAGTTGCTTCTCTTCCTGGCCTTGTCACGGTTCAACGAGACAAGCGCGGAGGCGGCCGGAGCCAGTCGCTCGCGCCGTAAGATCGGGCGGCCACGGCTGAGCGATCTGCCTGAAGACCTTCAGCATGACATGCGTGACTTCTTCGGCACCTATCGGGCGGCTTGTGAAAAAGGGGATCGTGTCCTGTTCTCAGCCGGCAACCGAGATGAGCTTGAGGTAGCCGTCGCCACCGCCCCGATTGGCAAGAAGCTGCCTGGTGCGCTGTACGTCCACATCGACGCGCTTGATCAGCTACCACTGCTCCTGCGTATTTATGAGGGATGCGCTCGCAGCTATCTAGGCAGTGTGGACGGGGCGAACGTAATCAAGCTGAATCGGATCGAGCCGAAGGTGTCCTACCTCGCGTACCCGACATTCGATCGCGAGGCGCATCCGGCCCTCGCATGGTCCATGCGGGTTGCCATGGGTTGGTGTGATGTGAAATGTCGAGACTTCGGGGAATCAGCAAATCCCCCGATTCTGCATCGCAAAGAGACGCTCCTGGCCCCGTCCGATGAACGATACGAACGCTTCTCAATACTCACTCGCCAAGAGGAAAAGCTATGCCTGCTGGAGGAGCCCGCTACGATCGGTACGCGAGACGGCTGGGAACGCAGGCTCGCCGAATACAAAGTTGAGATACGTGGCCATCGAGTCGTCAAGAAGAGCCACGCTGCATCGAGGACACAATACGATGGACGGTAGCAATTCGAAGCAATGGCTTACCAGCACTGAGACGCGAGCATTGCTGATAATCAGCGGCTGTGAGCTTGTACACCTTCGCGAGGCCGGGAAGCTGCGATATACGAAACGCGGGAATGCCTTCTTCTATGACCCACAGTCGATTGCGAAGCTTGCGGCATCAGTCGACAAGAAGGCGCACTCCCCGGCTTCCGAGAGGCAATCCCCGTTGTGACGAAGACCTTCGCTCCAGGGCAAGCCATGGCTACTTATCGCGATTTGAGAGTCGTCACCTAAAGGGTTACGTTCAGGGGAAGAAAGGAATAAGTATTTGGGTAATAAATACTTACAAAAAACAACGCATTCGATGTGCGTTCGCCTCCTGGCCAGGTGGGATAACTCGTCACCCTGTTGACGCAACTCATCCGGCCCCTGACATCCAGGCGCTCACGTTCAATGAGTATCCTGACCATCACAGTCGCGAGACGACCGTCAGCGAGCCTGAGCCCAACTACGACCCGGACATCCGCAGATGCTGGAAATGGTGTGGGCGTTCGAGCCGGTCACGGTAGCGGAGAACCTGAGCAACCCGCACCCGCTCGTTGCGGCCCACGCGATTGGATCAAGCGGGACCATATCCCGTTCCACCAACAATTTTACGACGAACCGCGTGTTCGGCGTCCGACGCTGGACATCGCGGCGAGCAAGGATGCCGTGGGAGGCATGATTGCCCAGTTGGTGAACGAGTTTCTGAGTTCGATCCAGCCCACCGCCGCCAAAGTGCCTCGGAAATCCGAGCAAAATACGGCATCTTGACAGCCTAACAAAAAGCGAACATAATGTCCGCAGCTTGCCCGTAGCTGGTCATGGAACGTTGGGCCGAGTCAGTCGCAGGAGAGGCGACGCTGCGGGGAGTAAACGGCTTCTTTGGAAGGAGCTTTGTGTGACAAGTGTGGCCACACCATCAGCGGGGGCAGCCAAGCAGCCCAGGACCCAACCGACGCTTGGTTCACAGCGGCTTCGGTCGATCAAGATTTCCGGCGGCTTCCTCGACGGAGCAGCGTTCGACCTGGCCGAGGGCTTGAATTGCCTGATCGGGGCCAGGGGCACGGGCAAGAGCAGCGTTCTGGAACTGGTGCGATACGCACTCGACACCCTCCCGCCCACCGGCGATCCGGAGCGGCAGCGGATCGAGAATCTCGTGAAGGCAAACCTACGCGACGGCTCAATCGAGTTGACCGTAGAGACTCGCGAAGGCTTGACTTACCGCGTGATCCGCGCCTGGCAGGAAGACTCGGTGGTCGTCACCGCCGATGGTGCGGCGACCCAGGTATCGCTGCGTGGCGGAAGCAACGGCGTGCCAGGAGTCTTCCGAGCCGCCATCTACAGCCAGAACGAGATCGAACGAATCGCCGACCAGGCCCTGTCGCAATTGACGCTGATCGACAACTTCGAGGCCGGCCAGATCGCCCAGATCACAGCCGATTTGCGGACGCTGACCTCGAAGCTGGCGACCAATGCCACAACACTGATGCCATTGCAGGAGCAGATCGACGGGCTCAATGGCGAGATTGCCGGCAAGGACGCCATCCAGGAGAAGCTTGATGCACTGGGCCCCATCACCGGGCAGAATGCCGAAGCTGTATCCAAAGCCCAGCAGGCCAAATCGCTTCGGCAGCGAGAGTCACAGGCGCTCGATGGGCTGTGGCAGTTCATGCGGGATTACGACCAACAGATTGACGATCTCAGTGGCCAAATCTCCAATCGCGCGACGCCATGGCTGACACGCGAGATGCTCACTGGCCCCAATGGCGAGGTTCTCACTGGTGTCAAGCAGGCGATGCTCGATGGCGGAGCGGAGATTGATGTTCTGCTGCGTCAGGCGCGAGACCGTCTGACGAAGATGCAGGAAGCCTTGGGTGATGTGGGTACGTCGTTGTTCGGGACCCACGCTGAGCAGGAGGCGGCGTACCAGGACCTGATCAAACACGATGCAGCGCTACGAGGTCAAGCCACCGAGCGGTCGCGTCTGGAGAAGATGAAGAACGACTTGCTGGATAAGCAGCGCCAGCGGGACACCTTGATGGAGAAACAAAGCGGGCTGCAACGCGAGCGAACGCAGCTTCTGCAGAAGCTCTCGGAGTTGCGGGATCAGCGGTACGCCGTGCGCACCGCCATCGCCAAGCGCATCAACGCCGCGCTCATGCCCGACATCCGCGTCACCATCGAGCAGTCCGGTCACCTCAGCCAGTATCGCGCGATGCTGGAGCAGGTGTTGAACGGGGCCCGCGTACAGCGAGGTGTCGTCGCCCAGCGCATTGTCGAGCGGATCATGCCCGCGGAGCTGGTTTCGGTTGTTCGTCGGGGAGATATTGACGGCTTGGTACAGCGGGCGGGCCTCAAAGCGGACCAAGCTCGTAAGGTGGCCGATGCCCTGAAGACCACGGAGGCGCTGTTCACACTGGAAACGGTGGAACTGGCGGATCGGCCGCGCATCGAGTTGAAGGACGGCGAGAGCTACAAGGACTCGGCGGCGCTGTCCACTGGTCAGAAATGCACCACCATCCTTCCCATCCTCCTGCTGGATAGCGATACGCCGCTGCTCGTGGACCAGCCTGAGGACAACCTGGACAACCGGTTCGTCTGCGAGTCGGTCATCAAGGGCATTCGCCAGGTGAAGGCAGCGCGGCAGCTCGTGTTCGTGACCCATAACCCCAACATTCCAGTGCTGGCCGATGCCGAGCGTGTCTTCGTGCTCGAATCCGACGGCGCTCACGCCCGCAAGACAGACGAAGGCGACGTGGACGAGTGCCGTGAGGCGATCGTGAATCTACTCGAAGGCGGTGAGCAGGCGTTTAAGCGTCGGCAGGAGAGGTACGCCTACTGATGAAAGCCGTCGGCGACCCATCCTCCGTCGATCTCAATGAGGCGCTGTCCAGCCTGCAAGCGGACCGCGAAGCCATCGTGTGGCCGCAGCGCCGCCAGATCGTTGCGAGGATCGCAGGGCCCTTGTCCGAAGGTCAGGCGGCCGAGCCGTTTCGATCGCTCTTGCTCCTTCTGGCCGACGATCCGAAATGGGAGGTCCGCAAGGACGTTGCCGACGCACTGGCCACGATCCCCGACAATGAGCTTGCCACGCTCGTTGACAAGTTCCTCTTAGACAGCCACGCCTACGTCCGCCGCGCCGCCAAGCAGACCATCGAGCGCCGCCGCAAGGTCGCCCGCGAGGCGCAGAAGCGCAAACGTGGCGTCGAACTGGTTCTCGCGCTCTACCAGGAACTTGAGGACCTGTACGGCAAGGATGCGGCCGACAAGGCCCGGCGTCTGGCGGAGCAGCTTTATGACACACTGATTGGGGCGACCGTCCACGAGATGCGAAGCGTGCTCACGGCTCTGAAAGAGGACAACGCGCGGATCATCGAGCGACAGGAGGCCGGTCCGGTCGATCCCGCCTTCCTTCGCCGCAAGTCGATGAAGATGGCCGATCGCTTGGCGTTCATGGAACGGCTGCTGCAGGACATGCGCAACTATGCCCAGCCAGTATCGGACGAGCGGGTTGCAGTGCCGGTCGCCGACCTGCTCACCGAGGCACGAAGCATTGTGACCGAAAACTTCCGAGGGCGGAACATCAACCCGCGGAAGGTCGCGCTTGAGGTGAGCGTGCCGGCGGACCTGACGGCGAAGGTGTCGCGTGTTCATGTCGTCACAGCCATCGTGAACGTGCTGAAGAACGCTTACGATTTTCTGCCTGCCGATGGCGAGGGGCCGCATGGTGAGATTCGCGTGCAGGCCAGCCGAAGAGCCAAGCAGATGCAACTGGTTGTGCGCGACACCGGGCAGGGTATTCCGACCGCCAACCTGGACGAGGTTCGCCAGTGCCTGCCGGGTCGCACCAGTCGTCGCCACACCGGGACGGGGTTTGGTCTGTGCAACGCTCGACGCTTTGTCGAAGCGCATGGGGGAAGCCTTCGCATTGACAGTGACGAGAATCAAGGGACGACCGTGACGCTCGTCCTACCGATTGCATGAGGGGTACATCATCATGACGCACCGCGCTTTGGTTGTGGAAGACAACGAAGACATCGCTGAACGCGTGACGGAGATACTTGACTCGCTCGGGCACGAGTATGTGTGTGCAAGATCGCAGGAAGAAGCCCGCCAGCCCATCGCCGAAGGTGGATTCCAGTACGTGCTGCTCGATCTGTCGATCCCCGTCAAGACCCAGCGCGGACTGGACACCATCGAGTACGGGGCCAACCTCGCCAAGGAGATGCACCGGAGTCCGACGATGCAGGGCGTGCCGATCATCGTGATGACTGCCTACGGCAAAGAGGGGTTGGAGATCGCCGCGTCGTTGTGCGAGCATGGCGTGGTGGATTTCATCAACAAACCGTTCCCTCGGACGGGGCGAACCTTGGCCTCGGTGATTCATTCGGTGCTGGATCGAACTCGTCGTAGGCACATGACCACTGATCGCGCCACCGAGACGCCTGACAAGCCTTTCCAAGGCGGTGGTCTGGTCTTTTACGCCGATCGCGTCGAGTTGTGCGGCGTCGCGGTGGTGTCCAGCAGCAAATCAGCGCAGATGTGGGCGATCCTCGACACGCTCAAGCAGCGGCTCAATGAAGATCGGTATCGTGCCTTCCCCGGCATCGCCCTTGCCGGCAAGGGTGGACAGGGTGGTGTCGCCGGCAGCATCCGCGATTTTCGGCGCAATGTGGCCGAACTGCTCGGGCGGGAACTCGGTGTGTTGGTCAAGCCCCAGGACGTGATTGAAACTTCGACTTCTGGTTATCGCCTGAAAAAGTGGATCGCAGTTAAGGATCTGCGACAAGCCACGCGTGCCCAGGCGGGTGGCCGGGTTATCCGGGGGATCGAGGCCCCCGTTGAGGACGCGGAATCCGAACGGCAGGAGCGGATCATCGGGCTGATTCGGGCCGGCGAACGGTTGCGTGTGCCGGAGATTGCCAATCGTCTGCACTGCTCCTACAGCACGGCCAAACGCTCAGTCGAAACGCTAAAGGCTGACGGCCACATCACCTTTGTCGGTGCCACCAAGACCGGTTATTACGACCTGTTGGATGACAAGGCGCTGGCTGCGGTCCGTGAGTAGCGCAGGGCATTACGGATCATTATTGACCAGTCGCAGGGTGGCCGCGCGCCTCAGAATGATTCGCGGTGGCATTGACGGCTCGGGGACGCGACGCTTGCAGCGGTAGTAGATCATGCTGGATCGGCCGCACTCGGCCGAGAACTGGGCCAGGCGCTCAACATCAGAGCCGAGGCGCGGGTCGAGTTGCATCCCGGTAACGAGGGCGACGTTACGATCGGGCAGCATCATTTGCAGCACGCTTTTCTGCCAATAGACGAACCCGGCATTCCGCAGCCGGGCTCCTTTGTCGTAGTACCGCATCGAGAGCTGCTCGATGTGTGGCAGGCATGCCCGTCCTGCGCTACGGACCATCTGTCGTCTACGGGAGTGCCGGCACTGTGGCTTCGGTATCCTGACCAAGGAGCGGCCTCTGGGAGAGGAAGAGCGCTGTCATGGGAACAGTCGCTGGCGTACCCGAGGTTTGTGCTGGCCCTGAGCACACGGCCCCAGGAGTGCCGCCAAGGCAGTGTAGATCTGATTCTGACGCTGAGACTGTCGAGTCACGAAGAACATGGTCAACTGGCGCCCAGCCTCGTACCCGGCCCAATGAAATCCGGCGCAGCGCAAGTCGTCACCGATCTTCGTGATGTGATCCGCTTTGGCATGCTTGCGGTCCTGTGTTTCATCGTAAATCATCAAGACTCGGTCGCAGTCTGGCGGCGACAGTATTTCGAGTTGATCCACGTGAACATAGTGCGTTGCACGGATTCCGCAAGCGACGCGCAATCCCTTGTTCGGATCGAGGAAAAGGTCGGCGGCAGCTGCCCCCTTATTCTGAAGCCACTTGTCGGCCTCGCGAAAATACTTGGCGACTCCTAGCGCCATGCCCTCCTGAAACACTTGGCGCAGCGGCATGCCCAACAATTTCGCGTAGACGTCATAGTGCGCGGCTTGCCACCGACCCGCATCCGTTGCCATCGGCAGAGCATGAAGATCGCGCAAGGCATGAGCCGCGAGCAGAACGCGGTGCAGCGATCCCTTCCAATGGTCAGGAGCGTCACCCAAATAGTCCAGTATCATCGCCGACTCCTTTCCCCCTTGTGATGATACCGCCCCCTGCGGAGGAACACGATTTACGGCCGGTTGTTACACCGGTGGAACAATCTTGGCGAACCCCTTCCGACAGCCGGCACCTCCGTCGATCACGCCACGGCGGTAACCGTGCAGACACAACATCCCGACGCTCTGATTGCCCAGCACATGGCGCTGGCCCGCAAGCTGGCCTTTCGGCTGGCCCGGACGTTGCCGCGCTCCATGTGCCCGGCCAGCGGTGTCCGCTTGTGCCCAACGGCGGGGCGTACCGCCCAAGTAAAGGAGGGTTGACGAACGCCCGATACTAGATAAGATGTCTTGTCTATGCGGCGGCCCTAGTCAAAGGTGCTTATACAGCGATGTCCCGAGCAACCGGCACATACCGTGTTACCGCCGTCGGCGGCGAACAGGTCAAGGCTTTCGTGCCGCACCCGTTGCCACCCACCCACCCCGCATTGGCCGTCGATGATGTGATCCGAGATCTGTCGTCGGTCGCGACTGCTTCGATTGCCCGCTTGTCGGTGGCTGGCGCGATGGTGCCCAGCGCCGATTGGTTCATCTATGGGTTCGTCCGCAAGGAAGCCGTCGTGTCATCGCAGATCGAGGGCACGCAGGCGACGCTCGAGGACGTGCTCAATTACGAGGCGACCGAGCAGGCCCTGCGTCCCGACGACGTGCAGGAGGTCTGCAACTACGTCGATGCGCTGACCTATTGCCGCCGGGAGATCTCTCGACCCAAGGGGCTGCCGCTCAGCTCGCGGCTGCTGTGCCAGGCGCACAAGCGTCTTATGAAAGGCGTTCGCGGCCACAACAAGCAGCCGGGCGAGATTCGCCGTTCGCAAAACTGGGTCGGCGGGACACGCCCCGGGAACGCCGTGTTCGTGCCGCCGCCCCCGGAGATCGTGCCCGACCTGATGGCCTCGCTTGACCGCTGGCTGCACAGTGATGATACGTTGCCCCCGCTGATTAAAGCCGGCCTTGCCCATGTCCAGTTCGAGACCATCCACCCGTTTCTCGACGGCAACGGCCGCATTGGCCGCCTGCTGGTGACTTTGCTGGTCGAGCACTGGGGACTGCTCAATGCGCCGATCCTTTACCTGAGCCTGCCGCTCAAACGTTATCGATCGCTGTACTACGAGAAACTCGCGGCCGTGCGCAGTGCTGGCGACTGGGAGGGCTGGACGCGGTTCTTCCTGGAGTGCGTGCGTGAAGCGGCGGATGACGGCGTCACGGTGGCGCAGGCGCTGTTCGCTCGGATCAATCAGGACCGCGAGGCGCTCGCGCGGCACGACGCGGCAACGGTGTCGGCGATCCGGCTCTTTGATCAACTGCCCCGGCACCCGATCGTGACCTTGCAGCGAGCGGTCGACCTGGTGGGGACCAGTAAACCCACCGCCCTCAAAGCCATCGCCGCCCTGGTCGATGCGGGTGTGCTCCGTGAAACCACCGGCAAACAGCGCGACCGGGTCTACGCCTACCATCACTACCTCGAGGTGCTGACCAGGGATACCGAACCAGCAAATCCAATTTCGTGACCCAGCAAATGCACAGTCATGATCCAGCATTTTCAAGGTCAGCGAGCAAACAGCGGAAGAGGGTTTCTATACCCAAATCGCCACCCCGGACCAATGGATTCCCCGCGTCGGGTCTCGGCGTCACCGTTTTCGGCACTGGGTGAGGTATCGGCAGCGTAATTACTGTATTCGTATGGCGTTAGACGCCGCTAGTGCCCCGTTGCCAACGTGAATGTCGTCGGTTCAAGTCCGATCACCCGCTTTTTCATCTTTGGTGGTCAGCGGTGGACAGCCGTGGCCAATCGTGGACAACTTTCCCCTATCTGACGCCCGACGCGCGAGTTGCAACGTGAATGTCGCGGGTTCGCTGTTGCGTCCGCATGGACAATGATGGACAGCCGTGCCCT
>JAFIFY010000044.1 GCA_020831765.1 Phycisphaeraceae bacterium
AGCCGCTGCCGGCGGCGGCGACCCTGTCGTGAGTTGGCTGACGGCTGATTCATCAGCCCTATCATGCGAAACCGAACGCAAAAGCGCAAATGTTAGATTTGCGTTAGCGATCCGACGCCGAGGTTCCGGACAGTATTGCCGGTCAGCCCAGGGGTTTTCGGTAAACGCGGTACCGCTTGCTCGGCTCGATCTTGATCATGTGCCGGATGGACTGGAGGCTCTTGAGGTTGCTTTCGGCGATCCAGGACAACTCGACCGGTGCATATTTGAGCCTGGCGTTCTGCAGCGCCATGAAGTTGAACAGCGCCGGTGCGATGCCCATGTGTCGGCAGTCCTCCCGAACCGCCGCGCCGAAGATCCGCGCCGCTCCCCGTCGGCGACGCGCCATGAGCAGGTGCCACCACCCGAACGGAAACAGCCTGCCGTTGCATTTCTTGAACGCCGGATTCAGGTCCGGGATCGCCAGCATGCAGCCGACCACCTCGCCCTTGTATTCGGCCATCGCGATGAACTCCGGGTCGGCGAAGAAGCGGAACTCCGCGACCAGCTCATCGAATTCCCGGTCCGTAACCGGTACAAAGCCCCAGTTGTCCTTTCGCGCATCATTGAAAAGATGGTTGAGTTGGATGATCTGCCGCTTGAAGTCGGCTTTGTCAAGACTGCGGATGACCAGGCCCGGGTGGCGGTCGAAGATGCGTTGGGATACGCGCTGGAGCTTGTCAAAGTGTTCGTGGGAAATGTCCATGTCGCGATCTTGGGCCGTCATGGCCAGAAGATCCTGCTCCTTGACCATGCCCAGGGCATCCATGAACTTCGGGTAGTAATCGGGGTTGTAGGGCATCAGGAACGCCGGGGGTGAATCAAAGCCCTCGACGAGCAGGCCGCATTCGCTGTTGATCGAAGGATTCATCGGCCCGACCATGCGGTCCATGCCCATCGCGGTCAGTTGCTCGGCCGCGAAATCGATCAATGCCCGGGCCACCTCGATATCGTCGATGCTCTCGAAGAAACCCCAGAATCCCGTGCGGTCTTCGTGATGCCGGTTGTGCAGATCGTTGCGGATCACGGCGATGCGCCCGACGATCCGGCCATCGCGCCAGGCCAGCGCCGGCAGGATCATTCCATGCTCGGCAAAGGCGCTTCGACCCGGCCGCGGGTCAAAGAGTTTGACCTGTGTGAACCGCATGGGTGGCACCCACAGCGGATCGTCGGCATAGAGCTTCCAGGGCAGGTCGATGAACGCGGCGCGCTGCCGTCGATCGGCCACCGGGCGGACCTCGATCGGGCGGTTGGATTCGGCCATGGCTTGCAACGGATTCAGGTGAAACGTGTCAGGTACCGGTGCTCAGCACGCCCGCCGCCTGCCGGCGCGTGTAGTGGTTGAACGCCTCTTCGAGCGAATCCACGAAGTAGTGCAGATCGCTGGGCTCGTGCATGGCGGTGGGGATGGTACGGAGGATGCCTTGATTCCGCCTCACGGCGGGGTAGAGGACCGGCGCGGCGTAGATGCCAAAATCGCGGCGGAGGATGTCGGCGATGAATAACGCGGTATTGCCGCCCAGACTGATGGGTGTGATCGGGGTCTGGGTCTGGCCGATATCAAAGCCCGCTTGCCGCAGCCTCGCCTGGAACAACCGGGCATTGCTCCAGAGCCTGGCTCGCCGGTCTTCGGCCTGTTCGAGAAGCTCCAGGGCTTTGAGAGTCGCGGTGGTGACCACCGCATTGGCCGCCTTGGTGAACAGCAGTGTCGGGGCCAGGTAGCGGATATAGGCCACCACGGCCTTGTCCCCGGCGATGAATCCTCCGCTGGTGCCGAAGGCCTTGCTGAACGTGCCGGCGTGCAGGTCGATGCGATCCTCACATTTGAGCACCTCGGCGGCTCCGCGTCCGTGCTGGCCGCAGACGCCGTGGCCGTGGGCATCGTCGACGATCAGACGCGCGCCGAACTTGTCTTTCAGATCGCAGATTTCGGGGATCGGGGCGATATCCCCGTTCATGCTGTAGACCCCGTCGATGACGATCAGCTTGGCCTGGCGGGGGTCAGCGCGGGTGAGGATGCGCTCGAGGCTGGCCGGGTCGTTATGCCGGAAGGTCCTCATCTGGGCGCCGGAGATTTTCGCCCCGGCGATCAGACTGGCATGGGCGAACTGGTCGAGGATGATCAGGTCGCCGGGCTTGGCCAGGCAACCGACCATGCCGGTCATCGCATTGGCCCCGGTGGCGAACGTGAGGGCCGCCTCGGTTCGCTTGAACTCGGCGATGCGCCGCTCCAGTTCCAGGTGCAGCTCGCAGGTTCCGGTGAGCGGGCGTGCCCCCATCGGGTTGCCGATCCCGTGCGTCATGGCCGCTTCCGCGGCCGCTCGGCGCACCGCCGGATGCACACTCAAGCCCAGGTAATCGTTGCTGCTGAACTGGATGAACCGCCTGCCGTCCAATTCGAAATAAGGACCGGCATTATCGACCGGGGACACATCGAACAGCACCCGCATTGCCACGTCGAGTTCCTCGGGCGAGGCAATGCGTTGCTCGTTCAGGAAATGCACGCATCGACTGAATATGTCGGCCACACGCACCTTCGCTCTCTCGTAGGCGTCCGTCTGAGAGAATTCGGGATGTTCCAATCCGCCGCGACGCCCAAGCCTGTAAATCCGTAGACTGGCGGAAATCGGCCTGCCCCCTGTGGGCAGGATGAATCGGAGTCAGTACAATGACTCCAAACTTGCGTCACACTTTAGTTTGCAGCGCCCGCTTTGCAACTCTGCCCATTTTACAGGCCCGGAAATCGTTACGGGACCAATCGGAGACCAGCATCGGCCATGCACCTCCTGGAATGGATCGTACAGCGAATCCTCGATCGCCGCGAAGCCGAAATTCAGCGGGCCCGGCGTGATCCGGCCAAGACACAGTCGGACCTGCTGCTCAGCCTCCTTCACGCCGCGCGGAAGACTGAGTTCGGCCGGAAGCACGGCTTCAGGCACATCCGCTCGGTGGACCAGTATCAGAGCCAGGTTCCCATCGGCCGCTATGAACAGTTCGACCCGCTCTGGCGACGGGCGTTGGATGGCGAACGTGATGTGACCTGGCCGGGCCGGATTCGGTACTTTGCCTTGACCAGTGGTACGACCACCGGTAGCAGCAAAGTGATGCCGGTTTCGGGCCGGGCAATTCGATATAACGTTATTTCTGGAAAAAGTTTATGTTGTGCTATCCGGCCTTGGATCGGGCCCCGGTTCATGGGCGGGCCTTCGCTGTATTTTGGCGGATGCACGCGGCTGCGTCCCCAGGGCCGGGCACTGATCGGCGATGCCAGTGGAATCGCCTCGCGCCACGTGCCCCGCATCGCCCGCAGGCACCGGCTGCCCGCCCAGGAGATATCCGATCTCGATGACTGGGAGCAAAAGGTCAACCTGATCTGCACCCGATATCTCGATGCCCCGGTGCAATGGGTCGTGGGCCTGCCGTCCTGGACGCTCATCCTTTTCCGCCACCTCATCGACCATGCCCAGGCCGCCGGCAGGCCCGTCGAGACTGTGATCGAAGTGTGGAAAAACCTAAAAGCATTTGTCCATTTTGGCATGGCGTTCGAGCCGTACCGCCGGGCGTTCGAGCAGATGCTGGGGGCTCCCATCCCCATGATCAACACCTACTCATCGTCCGAGGGGGGGATGAACGCGATCCAGTGGGACCCGGCGGATCCGACCATGACCCTGGAATTGGACACCGGCACGTTTTACGAGTTCGTGCCGGTCGAGGAGTTGAACCGGCCCGATCCCACCCGCCTGACCCTCGACGAGGTCCAGGTCGGTCCGGCCTATGCCGTGATTCTCACCACGGCCTCGGGCATCTGGGCCTATGACATTGGCGATGCGATTCGCTTCACCCGGCTCGACCCGCCGGGCATCGTCTTCGCCTCTCGAACCGCCCATCAGCTCAACACCCTGGGCGAGCACGTTATCGAAGAGCATCTGGAATCGGCCATGGCGGATGCCTGCCAACGGACCGGGCTCCATATCGAGCATTACATGGTCTGGAGCGAGACGCCGACGGCCAATGACCCCCGCGGATTTCACGATTGGCTTGTCGAGTTTACCCGTAACCCGGATCCAGACCTGTTGGCCCGATTCGCTCGGATTCTGGACCAGAACATCTGCCGCCAGAGCGATGACTACGCCGCGCATCGTGCCAACGGTTTCGGAATGGCGCTGCCGCTCGTGTCTCCGGTGCCCAAGGGCACGTTCTACCGCTGGCTGGCCCAGCAGGGCAAACTCGGTGGACAGCACAAACTCACACGCATTCCACGAACCGCCGAGATCGTCAGGCAGATACGTGAACTCGCGGGACTGCCCAAGTGCCCTCGGCACGCTTCTCCGTGGTCGGCCGAAGAAGATGTCTCGCTGCCCAATTGAAGGTCACCCCGTGGTTTCCATATCGGTCCCATGCCGGGTGCCCGCGGCGTTGTGCCGTCTCGAGCAGGCCGGGGGCGGGTCTGGTGGGCGGGTCCGGGGGGTTTGCTCGGATCGGGCTTGCTCTTGGCGGGTTCTCGACCGCATCACCGTCCGGTGGCCAAAGATCAACCCTTGGGATAGCGCCAGTTTTTCTGTCGATACCACGCGATCGTCCGCGCAAAGCCGTCGGTCAATCCTTCGTTGGGCGTAAAGCCCAGCTCGCGCTGCGCCTTGGCGAAGGAACATAACCATGCCGGCTGCAAAAGGTCACGCACCTTTCGCCGACTGAGGACCGGAGCGCGGCCGGTGATCATCCACCAGAGCTGGCCCAATTCACCACCCAGGCGCGCCGGTAGCGCGGGAATACGTATCACCTTCAGCGTCCGTCCCGCCGCCTGCTCCAGGGCCTGCATCACCTCGCTCATGCGATGATGACCGCTGGCCAGGTAGTACATCCGTCCGGAAGCACCCGGCTTGTTCGCGGCCAGAATCATCCCCGTGGCCAGGTCCGAAGCGCTGACCAGCGAAACCCACCGATCGCCGCGCCCAAGCATCAGTGAGCGACCACGATGGGCCGCCAGCCGGAAAAGATCGAAGAAGTTGTGGTCACCGGGCCCATAGACCGCCGGGGGGCGAACGATGACCACATCGATGCGGTCGGCCATGGCCAGGGCGACGCGCTCGGCTTCGAGCTTGCTCTGGCCATAGTGGTCACCGGGGCGGGGCGGGTCATCCTCGGTCACGCCAATCGTCTCGATGTCCTCGACCGGGGCACTCAGTCGCGAACGAGGCACCGGGCCGCCGGCGGCCAGGCTACTGACCAGCACGAAGCGTTCCACGCCGGCCCGGATGGCGGCCTGAATCAGGCTCCAGGTCGATTGCACGTTGGCCTGCCGGTATTCCTCCAGCGTCCGCCCACGCGTCAAGCCCGCCGCATGGTACAGCGTCCGCACACCCTCAAGCGCTTCGACGGCACGCTCCGGATCGGTGTAGGGGCAAACCGTCCATTGCATCGGCCCCGGACCGAAGACCGCATGGCGGCTTCGCTCTGAACGTGTCAGGCCGATGACCGATTCGCCCTGATCACGCAACTGTCCGCACAGGTGACTGCCGACCAGTCCACCGGCTCCGGTTATCGCGATATTTGGATTCACCTGATGTTTCCCGTTCACGGATTGGCCCCCAAGCGGTTGTAACCGGCACCCATCCTATCCGGCGCGTTATTCTCTGTGGCATGACTGTGCAGCAGATCATCGATGCGCTCACCTCGTTCTGCCCGTTGGAAGCGGCCGAGCCGTGGGACCCCGTCGGCCTGGCCCTGGGCGATGGTCAATGGCCGGTTCGTCAGGTGCTTCTGGCCCTGGACCTGACCGCGCCGGTCGCCGCCGAGGCCTGCGCGCTTCAGGATGGCATGCTCATCGTCTACCATCCGCCGATCTTCAAGCCGCTTGCCCGACTCACCGCCGCGGATGCCAGGCAGCGATCCCTGCTGCGATTGGCCGCGGCAAAGGTGGCTGTCTTCAGCCCGCACACCGCCTTGGACAGCGCTCCCGGCGGCATTGCGGACTTCCTGGCGGACATGCTCGAACCCAAGCACATCGAATCGCTGCCACGAAAGGCCGACGACAAGACCTCACAGTACAAGCTGGTCACGTTCATCCCCGTCGAACATGCCGATATGCTCCGAGCCCGGCTGGCCGAAGCCGGCGCCGGGCGGATCGGTAACTATGAGCAATGCAGTTTCTCGATTCCCGGGCGAGGCAGCTTTCAGGGCAATGAACAATCCAACCCCGTGATCGGGCAGGCCGGTCAGTTGGAATATGTCGAGGAGCTGAGGATGGAGCTGATCGTCGCCGGTGCGTGCCTCGGGCGTGCGCTCGAAGCGCTGCGCACCCATCATCCGTACGAAGAGCCGGCTTTCGATGTCTACCCGCTGGCGAATCCCACCATCGCGGGCTTGCCCGGCGTCGGTCGAGTGGTCGAGTTCGATCCGCCACGCTCCGCCGACCGGATCGCCGAGTTGATTCAGGAGAAGCTCGGAGTATCGCACTGCCCGGTAACGCCCGGCGCTCGCCCGGATGCGATTGCCACGATGGCGATCTGTCCTGGCGCTGGGGTCAGCGTGCTCAGGCAGGCTCGCGGAGTCGATGCCTGGCTCACCGGTGAGATGCGTTATCACGATATCCTCGAAGCTCGTGAATCCGGCCTGACGCTCTTTCTTCCCGGTCACGCCCAGACCGAACGACCATACCTGCCCACTCTGGCGGAGAAGCTCAATGCCGCGCTGGATCGTTCGGGGGCCGGCGTTCGCGTTGAAATCGCCTCGACCGAGCGGTAGGGCGTGTCCGCGCGATCGGGCCTCCATATTTTTGCCGCCGTCGCAATCTTCCGGTGACATGAACACTCAAGGCGTCACGATCGGGCGTGGTTCTTGAATGGGGCCGACGGGGCATCGGATGATGATCACGCCGCGTGAGGGTTGGCCCTGGATCGGCGGGCTCAGGAGCGCTTCGCCCAGGCTGAGCGGTTCAGGTCGGCCTGCCGGGTCGGCGCTGTTCTCCGAGCGGGGCGTGGCATCTTCATGGTCAAGCGGATCCTCCTGGTCGTGCTCGACCTTTTCCTCCGTTTCGTCTTGCCGTGTATCCGCTTCCGGCTCGGCCGGTTGATCCTGTGGCCGGTCCGATGCCACGTGAATCATGACCAGCATTCTTTGTTCTCCGCCGCGCCAGTGGATGGCCAGATCATCAACTCGCGTGCCCATGATCTGACGCTGCTGGGGTTCGACCGTTCCGAAGATGGGTCGCGGGCGATGGAGGTTGGGCGTCAGATCCAGGATCAGATTGCCACCGGTCAGCGTGCGCAGCCGTCCGAGCCACTGCCCGGCGACCGCGGGATGAACATCCGAATCCGGGTCGGACTCCGATTCTTCGCCGATGATCTCGACCCGCCGTGACCCACCAAAGCGCGCAACCGTCAGCGGCCGGAGGCCGTCGGGATCATCGATGGGAACCCAGGTACGAGTGGCTTGGGTGTACAACGGCACCGGCAGGCGGTCGTTGAAGTCCCGCCAGCTTTCCTCGCCGGCCGGAATGGTGCCCAGGAAGATGCCATTACGCTCGAGGTGGTACAGGAGATCAGGATCAAAGCCATCCTGATCAAGCATGTCGATGGCATCATCGAGCCGCGCCCGTGGGTGAAAAGCCATCTGCAACGCCACCGCCAGGGCCGTGGCATATTGAGGCGGCTGATCCATGGTCGGGAAGCGCGGCGGCACCTCGCGGCGCAGATCGCTGATGCGCGGCTGGTTCAGCGGAGGATCGCCGGTCTCACAGCCCTGGGCCAGGGTGGCAAACAGCAAGGCCATGGTCCACAGGGGCCACCTGCTTGGGCCAAGCGTGGGGTCACTTGCCTGCCAGAACATCCTCAAGAACATCCATTCCCTCATCAAGTGTCGAAGATTCAATATTGATCGCAGGGGCCAGTCGCACGACCCATTTCTGGGCCGATCCGATCAGGACGCCTCGCTGCTGACAGCGAAGGACGATCTCGCCGGCATCCTTGAAGCGGTCGGTCGCGGCACATTCATCCAACTCGATGCCGACGAACAATCCTTTGCCGCGCACTTGGCCAATCCACGGTGCCCGGGCCTTGAGCTTCTCCAATCGCTCCATCGCGCGCCGGCCGAGGTTGGCCGCATGTTCAAGCAGGCCGTCGCGTTCGATGACCTGAAAAATCCTTGCGGTGACGGCCATGGCCAGGCAGTTGCCACCCAGCGTGGTGGCATGGCGCACGGCGCCTTGTTTGCGGGCATCGTAGAGATCGGCGGCGCGCGGGCCAGAGCACATCACACCCACCGGTAATCCGCCACCCACGCCCTTACCCAGGGTCATGATGTCCGGTTCCACGTTGAAATGCTGGTGGCCGAAATAGCGCCCGGTTCGGCCACAGCCGGTCCACACTTCATCGATGATCAGAAGCAGGTCATGTTGATCGCACAACGCACGCAATCGCGAAAGATAGTCTGGATCAGGCACCCGGATGCCGCCTTCGCCCTGGATCGGCTCGACCATGATCGCGACGGTGCTGGGCGTGATGGCGCTTTCGACCGCCTTGATGTCGTTGTAGGGCACATGGCTGAAGCCCTCGGGCCACGGCTCGAAACCCTCGCGCACCTTGGCCTGGCCGGTGGCCATCATCGTGGCCAGTGTCCGGCCGTGAAAGCTCAGATCGGCGGTGATGATGCCCCAGCGCGGGCCCTGAGCGCCTGGTTTGGCGCGCCCGTAGAGGCGTGCCAGCTTGATCGCCGCTTCATTGGCATCGGCTCCGCTGTGGCAGAAGAAGGACCGCCCGCCAAAGCCTGCCCGGCCGATCGCTTCAGCCGCCTGCGTCTGCGGCTCGGTGTGGACCAGGTTGCCCGCGTGCCACAGCTTGCGGGCCTGCTCGCTCACCGCATCGACCAGGTCCGGATGGCAGTGGCCCAGCACCGCGGCACCGAAGCCGGCGAACAGGTCCACATAAGCGCGGCCGTTGGGATCAAACAGCCGCGACCCTTCGCCGCGCACGAACGTCAACCCGTAACGCGGATAATTGAGCGTCATGAACTGATCGTGGCGCTGGGCGATCGCATCGCCGGCGGAGGGTGACTGAACGGTCAAGGGCGGGCTCCTTGCGGGAAAATGGAGAGTTCACGCGGGTCCGGCTCGCAGGAGCGAGAGGTCCGGGCATTGCCGCGCAACTTGGCATTCTACCCGCGATCGGGCCGGGCGCATGCGGCAGCGGCCAATGGCCCGGACGCGTGTGGCCCGGCGTGTGCCCCCGTCAACCAGAAGTATCCAGGAAAAGCTGCCGCGCCGAAAAATGCTGCTTGCGGGACATCGCATCCGCCAACATATATTGATGCCGCCTGGGCAACGAGCTTTGATTGGCTGGGGCAACCGGACTCTTTTGCCGCGCGGCGAGGGGGCACACGAGGCCCGGGCCGGTCAATGGTGTTGAGCAAGGCGCCTGCGCGTACGCTCGATCCCTGGCGAGTGAAAACGCGTTCTCTCCACCGGTTAGGCACGGCCAAGCCAACTCGGCGCGAAGGCAAACGAAGTTCGATCATGTCAAGGGCTGCCCCGGGCGTCATGTGCAACATTCAGGCGATCGCCCCGGTCAGCGGTGCCTCCGATATGATACGGGGTATTGATTTGCCACCGATCGAGGTCCGCCCGTGGATGCCGCCTTTCAACAGTGTATTAACCCGGACTGCCAAGCAACTTATCGCATTGATGAGGTGCTGGTGTCTTGTCCGAAATGTGCCGGGTCGGGTGTGGCTTCACTGCTGGATGTGCGGTATGACTACACCCGTCTGCCCATGCCGCGATCATTCGGTTTTTTTGAGCATCGCTGGATGACGCGCGGCGAAAACGTACAGGGGCAGCTCGATTTCTCCGGTGTCTGGCGGTTCCGCGAACTGCTGCCCTTTTATCGCTCCGAGGGCGACATCGTCACCATCGGCGAGGGTCGGACAAACCTTCAGGATGCGCGGCTGCTGGCACCGATGATCGGCTTGGATTCGGGCAATCTGTTCCTGCAGTATGAAGGGCTGAACCCGTCCGGCTCGTTCAAGGACAACGGCATGGCCGCGGCGTTCACCCACGCCCGCATCGTCGGCGCTCGGCGTGTGGCGTGCGCCTCGACCGGCAATACCAGCGCCTCACTGGCGATGTTCGCCTCGCTTTCGGGGGTTGAGGGGTTTGTGTTCATCGGGTCGGGCAAGATCGCCTATGGCAAGCTCAGCCAGGCGTTGGATTACGGGGCGCGGACGCTTCAGGTGCAGGGGGATTTTGATGCCTGCCTCAAGCGCGTGCGTCAGCTCGCGGTGGATCATCCGGAACTTGGCATCTATCTGATGAACAGCGTCAACCCCTTCCGGCTGGAGGGGCAGAAGACGATCATGTACCGCGTGCTCGAGGCGCTGGACTGGCAGGTGCCGGATTGGATCGTGGTGCCGGGCGGAAACCTGGGCAATTGTGCCGCCTTCGGCAAGGCGTTTAGCGAATTGGCGTGTCTTGGGCTGATCGATCGACTGCCGCGCCTGGCGGTGATTCAGGCGTCCGGCGCCAATCCACTGGCCGAATTGGTCAATGAACACGGGCTGAAGTGGAACGATGGCCGATTCGATCGCGATTTGGTCGACGACTACTACGCGCGGCTGGATCGTGAGAGTCGCCGCGCGCGGACCATCGCCAGTGCGATCGAGATCGGCCGACCGGTGAACCTGCCCAAAGCGCTGCGTGCCCTGGAGGTCATGGACGGTGTGGTCCGGCAGGTGGATGATCCGACGATTCTGGAATACAAAGCGCTGGTGGGTCGGTATGGCTTCGGCTGCGAGCCGGCCAGCGCGGCATCGGTGGCCGGGGCGCATCAACTGGTCCGTGAGGGGATCATCCGGCCGACGGACCGGGTGGTCTGCATTCTCACCGGGCATGTGCTCAAGGATCCGGATGCCACGGTCAAGTATCACACGGGGATCGATGTCAAGGCTGTGCAGGAGCAGGCCCCGCGAACCGAGCCCACGGGCCGTTATGCCGTGCGTCCGATGGCCGTGGCCGATGATCTGGAGGCCATCATCCAGGCCATCGGGGCCGATGCCGCCGCCATGGAGAAGCTGCCCGACCAGCCGCGTACCCCAACGCCGGCCAATCTGCCGGTGAGTGAGTATTAGCGGCCCTTGCGCCGCGTTTGTCTGATCCCGTGATGCCGTTGGGCTGGATCGGTTAGGCTAACGGTCGACGGATGGCTGGACGAACCGGCCGCTCAAGAGGATCGATCATGAGCGTTCTGCTACCCGTTCTCAAGACACTGCTCAAGGCACCTTCCAAGCCGGCGATCACCGACGATCGCGGGCGGACCTCCCGCATCCGCCTGCTGGGCGGGGCGATGTTCGTGGCCGAGAACATCGAACAACGAACCTCCAAGCCGCACGTCGGCATCATGCTGCCCAGCAGCAGTGCTTTTGTGATGTCGATGCTTGGTGTGTGGCTGACCGGCCGCACGATCGTGCCTTTCAATTTCCTGCTTTCGCCCAAACAGATCGATTTCATCGCCCGTGACAGCGATATCGACATGATCATCACCGCGCGGCCGATGATCGATTTTCTGGGTGGTACGGATGGTCTGCCCAAGTCGGCCAAGCTGTTCTTCATCGATGAGATGGACACCGAAGGCTTTCCACCGTTCCGCTGGCCTTCGATCGCCTCGCGCCGCGATGTGGCGGCGTTGATGTATACCTCCGGCACCAGTGGCATGCCCAAGGGCGTTGAACTGACCCATGGCAATCTGGATAGCGACGTGCGGGCCTCGGTCCAGCATGCCGGCTTGAGCCGGAGCGATGCGTTCCTCGGCGTTCTGCCGCAGTTCCACAGCTTCGGTCTGACCGCCCTGACGTTGATTCCCCTGTATATCGGTTCGCCGATCATCTACTCGGCCCGATTCGTGCCGCGCACCATCATCCAGCTCATGAAAGAGCACAAGCCGGAAATCTTCGTCGGCGTCCCGGCGATGTACAACGCGCTGCTGACGGTCAAGGAGGCCAAAGCCGAGGACTTGAGCTCGATACGAATGGCGATATCCGGTGGTGAGCCGCTGCCGCTTTCGCTCTATGAGGCGTTCAAGGAGCGGTTTGGCATCGGCATCCTGGAAGGCTATGGGCTGACCGAAACCGCCCCGGTGACGCACTGGTCCACGCCGCGACACAACAAGCTCCATTCCGTCGGCCGCGCCCTGCCGGGTGTCAAGGTGCTGATCGTGGATGAGCAGGACAAGCCGGTCAAGGCCGGTCAGCCGGGGGAAATACTCCTGGCCGGTCCCAACCTGATGCGCGGCTACCACAACCAGCCGGAACTGACCGAATCGGTGATTACCCAGCGGCCCGATCGGCACGGTAAGCCCACCCGCTTTTTCCGCACGGGTGACATCGGATATGAGGATGAGGATGGCTTCCTGTTCATCACCGGCCGCAAAAAGGAGATGCTCATCATCGCCGGAGAGAACGTCTTCCCGCGTGAGATCGAGGAAGTGCTCAACAGCCATCCCTCCGTTCATGCCTCGGCGGTGATCGGCAAGCCCGATGGGGTGCGCGGCGAGGTTCCGGTGGCCTTCGTTGAGCTTGAGGAAGGCGCTGATCTGGATGAATCAGCGCTCAAGAAGCATTGCCGTGAACATCTGGCACCGTTCAAGGTGCCGCGATCGATTTCCCGGATCGATCAACTGCCGCGCAGCGCAACGGGTAAAATATTGAGGCGTCAGATTCAGTCCGATGGATCCAATGATGCCTCGTGATTCAATTTGAACCCGTTGTGAATTTCCAGCAAGGTCAGCCCATGACCGATTCGACCCAGGACCAAGCCCACAGCAGCCTCAAACGCGCATTCGCCCGCCATGAGCGCACATGGCGTGACTTTGAGCTGGTCTACCCCGTGGTCAGCCGACGAAGCCGGGGCGTCTCGATCGGCATTAATCTCAATCCTGACCGGATCTGCAACTACAATTGCCTTTATTGCTGTGTGAATCGAAGCCAGCCGCTGCGTGCCCATACCCCTTCGCTTGATCAGCTTGATCGAGAGCTCAACGGGTTGCTGGAATCGGTCCTGACCGGCGCGCTGGCCGAAGACCCGCTTTTTTCAGGTATACCCGAGGGGTATCGCCGTTTGCGCGACCTCGCGTTCTCCGGTGATGGCGAGCCAACCATCAGCCCGGTGTTTGAAAGCGCTGTGGACCGGGTGATCCGGGCGCATCGGCATTGGGGCCTTGATGGGGTGAAGATTGTGCTGATCACCAACGCCACACGCCTGAGTCGGCCCGAAGTCGAGCGGGCGCTGTCGAGGCTTGATGAGCATGGGGGCGAGGTGTGGGCCAAGCTCGATGCGGGCAGCGAGGCGTTTTTTGAGCTCATCGATCAGCCTGGTGTTTCGTTACGGTGGGTTCTGGATGAGATCGCCCGGTGCGCCAATCGAAGGGCGGTGGTGATCCAGACGATGGTGGCGCGGGTGGAGGGTGCGGTTCCCGCCGATGATGAATGGCGGCAGTGGGCATCGCGGCTGGTGGAGATTCGTCAACGTGGCGGAGTGATCGCGCGGATTCAACTCTACACCGTGGCTCGCGTGGTGCATGACTCGCGCATTTCGGCGGCAAGCGAGTCGGAGCTTGGCCGGATCGCGCGGATCGCCCGGGACGCCATGCCGGACATGCCGGTGGAGGTGTTCGCGGGCGTGGAATAGCCGCGCTGTGGTGGGTCAACAGGCGTGAAACCGAATCCGGCCGTGTTCGTTAATCGGCCCAGAGTTGTGGTTGAGATTCCGATTCATCCTGCTCTTTGGCCGGAGCAGTGTCATCGTTGGGCGTTGATGCACGTCGGCCTTTCGTCGGCGTTTTGCCATCGTTGGAGCGGGTGACGGTCTTGCCGCCGCGCTCTTCAAGCCAGCGTGCGATGGCTGAGGGGCTGACATCATCGGTAGGCACCACGGCTTGGATGCGGTCCCGTGCATTTCGGGCGTAGACTTCACCCAGTTCGCAGCCCAGCCAGTCACGCTGAAAGCGGCGGGCGACGGCCGCCGTGGTGCCGCTGCCCAGGAACGGATCAAAGACCAGATCGCCTGGATTGCTGGATAGGAGCACGATGCGTTCGAGCAGTGCTTCAGGAAGCTGGCACGGATGCCAGCCGACGCGCTCTTTGAAGGTGCCGCAGAGTCGGGACTGGTACCAGGTGTCCATGTCCGGGGAGAGATAATGGCGGCCGATGTCATCCAGCGTCGCCTGTGGTCGCAGATACCAGGTGTCATCGGGCAGCTTGCCCTTCGGGTTGGCACGGGTATCGGCATAGGTGGTCAGGCGGGCGCTGGGTATGGCGATGGCCTGGCGATTGAAGGTGAAGGGAAGACCGTCCGTGTCGCTGTCGAGGGAGCCGGACTTCGCCGCGGCGCTGCCGACGCAGTAAAAAAGATGGGCGTGACTGCGATTGAATTTGTACTTGCAGTTCTGGCCGAAAGTGTAGTGCCACACGATCCAGTTTCGAAACACAAGTCGCCCTTGCTTTTCCAACGACTTGAGGATCAGGCGCATCTCGGCGGCGTACTCATCACCGATCAGAATGAACAGGCTTCCCGAAGGTTTGAGCAGGCGGGCACATTGCTCGACCCATTGCCCGCACCACTGAACGTATTCTTCATCCGAACGCCGGTCGATGTAGTGATCGTCGTACTCGAAGCCGATGTTGTAAGGCGGATCGGCGAAAATCAGGTCGATCTGTCCGTCGGACCATTGCTTCATGGATTCGATGCAGTCACCAAGCGCCACCTCGTTTCGCGGGCATGGCGATGCGTGCTCGGGGGCTGGGGCCTGGGTTCTGGGGGCGGAGCGCTGAACTTTGGGCATGGGAATTCCTGGGAGACCGGGCCATTGACGGGGGTTTGTCGGGTGCGTTTGGCGGAGGATAGCATGAGGTGGCCCATCGCGCCACCCGTGTGGCTCGCCGTCGGTCGGGCCGATTGCGATAACGCGTGGGTATGCGATACTTTCCATTTGTGACGGTGGGGCATGCGATTTTTGTTCGGATTCAGGAGTCCGTTTCGTGACCAGTCCTCTCATGTTGAGCATCAGCGGATTGCGGGGGATCATCGGCGGTTCATTGACGGCGACGGTGGCCTCTGAATACGGCGCTGCGGTGGGCGGCTGGTTCCGCCGCGCCACCGAGCCGAATCATCGACGAACGCTGGTGGTGGGGCGTGACAGTCGGCCGAGCGGGGCAATGGTCGAGCAGTCCGTGGTGGGTGGATTATTGGCCACGGGCTGTGATGTGGTGAGCCTGGGCATTGCCAGCACACCGGCGGTCGCCGCCATGGTCAAGCATCGAAGCGCGGCCGGCGGTCTGATCATCACCGCCAGTCACAACCCCGTGGAATGGAACGGGATAAAAGTGCTGCGGGGCGACGGTGTGGCCCCTCCGCCGGACGAAGCCGCCCAGATCATCGAGCGCTTCGGCCAGAAGCAGTTCGCCTGGCAGCCGGTGGAAGCGGTTGGTGCATTGTGCCGGGACGACAGCGCCGGGGAAGTACACGCCCGGATGGTGCTCGAACATCTGGACCGCGAGGCGATCGCCCGTGCCGGGCTGACGGTTGTGCTGGATAGTGTCTGCGGCGCCGGTGGACCGGAGACGCTGCACTTTCTTGAACAACTGGGCGTGAAGGTGGTGCCGCTGAATACCGATCCGACCGGACATTTTCCCCACCCGCCTGAGCCGACCGGCGACCACCTCCATGCCCTGGCAGCGGCCGTCCCGCGTCATCATGCCCACGTGGGATTCGCCCAGGATCCTGACGCCGACCGCCTGGCCCTGGTCGATGAACGCGGGAGGTATATCGGTGAGGAATACACCCTCGTGCTGGCCGCCTGGCAACTCCTCCGCAAGGCGGCCCATGCCCGTGATTGGGTCATGGCGGCGAATCTTTCGACCAGTCGGATGCTCGATGATCTGGCCGAGCGATTCGGCTGCCAGCTTTTGCGAAGTCCGGTGGGCGAGGCCAATGTCGCCAAGCGGCTCATGGAGCCGCCCGGCGCCGAGGGCCGCATCGGTGGTGAAGGCAACGGCGGGGTGATCTATCCTCCGGTATCGCTGGTGCGTGACAGCCTCACGGGCATCGGCCTGGTGCTCGAGCTTCTGGCCGAAACCGGCCGATCGCTCTCGAACCTGGTCGCCGAACTTCCGGCTTACGCGATGGTCAAGGATAAGTGCCCGGTCGAGCCGACGATGTTGAAGTCGATGAAGGATCGTCTGGTCGAGGTGTTTGATGGGGCGGGTATTGATGAGCAGGATGGCGTTCGCCTGCAATGGAGCGATCGCTGGCTTCATGTCCGGGCCAGCAATACCGAACCCATCGTGCGTCTGATCGCCGAGGCGAGGGACGCGGGGGAAGCGCATGGGTTGATCAACCGCGCCCGTTCGGTCCTGGGGGCGTAAGTCGCCAGGCTCGGCCGCATGATGCGGGCATTTCTCGACGCGATCGTTCCCGCCCGTCTCCCGGTCGCACTCCAAACCCGAAGCGTTGGATTCCCGGGCGGACGAATACCGCGATGCAAACGGGGCGTTATCAGCCCGGGGCCGCCGCGACGTTCGCCGTTGGTATCGATCGCGCCGACTGGGTAACCCTCGACCGGCTGAATGGTGGCACAAAGTCATGATTCGGGCTTGCCGCCGGTGGCTTTATATCGTTGGGTTGTTTCCGGTCGTCGGGGTGGCTTGGGTCATCACGGCGGTATGGTCGAAACTTGAGCTTTCGGGAGCATCCGGACTGTGAGAAAAATGGGAAGGATGAGTCAAGTAGGCAATAGCGGCGGACGATAAGTCCGAGGTCAGGGTAAGGCACGGGCCACGGTGGTTCGAAGCCTAAAAGTGAATGGCTCCGGGATTGCGTTAATCCCGGAAACACTCGTAGTCAACCGTCAGGTACTTCTTTGGGAGATTGTTCATGCAAAACAGGCGACCCCGTAAGGGCTTCACACTCGTGGAAATTCTGATTGTCGTGGTGATCCTCGGCATTCTGGCCGCGATCGTGATTCCCCAGTTCACCAACGCGAGCGACGCGGCCAAGGTCAGCAGCGCCAAGTCGCAACTTCAGGCCATCCGGGCGCAACTCGAGCTCTATCGCAACAACAATGGCGTCTATCCCGCCACGCTGTTCGGCGACGAGAACAGTCTGGTTTCGCCCCCGGCCGGCAACGGCAACCCCCGTCGCTACCTGCAGCAGGCCGCGCGGAATCCGTTCTTCAGCGGTGAGCCCGAGGCCGGTTACGAGTACATCAGCGATCCGGAAGATGTCGACTACGGGCAGGTTCGCCTGGCCAACATCCCCGCCGGACTGCTCGGCCAGTTCACCGTGGAAGACGCCGTCGATGGCACGCTGGACGGTGAAGAGGAAGAGCTCTGATTCACCAGGTCATCTAGTCCCAGTGAGTTGACTGACTGGGCGGGATGATTCGAGAGAGAATCCGTCGCAAGGCCCCCACCCCCAAAAGGTGGGGGCCTTGCCTTTTCGGCTTCCGCCGATGCGGTCCGCCCGTCGATCCGATCCACGGGCATCGTCGTCCACTTGGACTTATCGGATCGACCGCGCCAGCCAGCGGTGCCCGGGTTCAATTCGCGGGGCGGTCCAGCCGATGCAGGACTAGACTTCCGTGCGATCCTTGCCGTCTTACCTTTGGAGTATCCCCCCATGCCTTCCTTGCGATACCTCAACACGATCCTGACCATCCTGGCCGTGCTGTTGACCATCAATCTCTGGACGCTGTGGACCCATCCCGGCGGTCTGAGCGGCAGCCTCGAAGCCAATCGCGCCCTCGATCTGGCAACGCCCGCTTACGCACAGCCCGGCGTGCAGCCGGCCGAGCAGCGTGCCAAGCAAATTCAGATCATGGAAAAAATATCAACCCAGATCGAGCAGCAGAACGAGCTGCTTCGCACTGGGGCGGCACGGATTCGCATCGAGAATGTCGAGGAGATTCGCGGCCAGGACAAGCCGGCCGAGCAGCCGCGCCGCTGAAAGGTTTCTTGCTTGGCGGCATCCCAACATCAGCGCGGCTCGGCGTGCCGCGGAAGGTGGCATGACCGTGACCGCCCCGCAAAAAAAACCAACACCCCGCTTGGGGCAACGGGGTGTTGGGGTCGTGGAGAGAGAGAGCGCTGACGGTGTTGGATCGCCGGCAGGGGAGTCGCGATCGTCGCTCCAGAACGATCGCGCCAGCCGCCCCGAGCCCGACATCTCCGAAGCTCGAAGTGGTGCCGTAGCCGCAGGCAATCCACCGGAATGACTCTGGATCGGCATCGCCGGCCTGAGAAGATTCCAAGCCCTTCCATTCGCCGAATTACTCGTCAGGCGATGTCACATCCTCTGATGTTTGGTCGATCTGCTTTGATTTTTCTTCCTGAATCTCTTCCTCTTGATGCTGGACCGAGAAGGCCCATCGTCCGGCCATCGAGCTCGCACAAAACCCAATCAGCGACCGTGTTACCCACCGGTGCAATTCGGCCGACTCTGGTTGGCAGCAAAGGCCATATGTCGCCTTGGTAGAACACCAACGAATCAGGCGACGATTCCCACGCTTTTACTATACAGGGCGTGCTGGCGGATGCAAACCAAACGGCCAGTTTTTTCACGTTTTTTTGGGTTTATGGTCGGTCCGTAAACCGGCGGGCGTGCTCAAGATTCGATCAGATCATCACTTGCGTTCGAGCCGAGTTCGGGACAGGAAAACTAACCTCGCCGAGCGGTTTGCGGATTCGCGGCAGTCTGAGCAAGCAGCGCGATCGGCGAAATGGGAAAATCGGGTATAACGCTCTCCTGCATCGGGGTGTGCCCCGGGCCCATCCGAGCGCGTGATGCCCAGCAATCGCCCGGCCAAGCTGCCCGAATTGCCGAGAATGCCGAGCTTCACATGGCATGGGATGCGCTTTAGGCTCGCCCGACGTGCTCCCTCTTGCCTGAACCGGCACCGAGTCCGCAGGAGACCCGCAGATGGTTGATCGTAAGTCACTGAAATTGCCCGCCGTACTGATCGTTCGTGACGGTTGGGGCCGCAATCCGAATTCGGAGCACGATGCGTTCAACGCCATCAAGCTCGCGAGCACGCCGGTTTGTGATCGGTTGCTCGAGCAGTATCCCTGGACGCTGATCGCCACTTCCGGTGAGGACGTGGGCCTGCCCGAAAGTACCATGGGCAACAGCGAAGTGGGGCATCAGAACCTTGGCGCCGGCCGCATCGTCGATCAGGAATCGGTGCGGATCACCAAGGCGATCCGTGATGGCTCCTTTTTCGAGAACCCAACCCTGGTCAAGGCGGTGGAAGCGGCACGGGACGGAGGGGGCTGCGTGCATTTGCTCGGAATCGCCTCGGATGCCGGAGTTCACGGGCTGATGACGCACCTGTATGCGTGTATCGAGCTGTGCAAACGGCTGGGTCAGGAACGTGTGGCCCTGCACCTGTTCACCGACGGCCGCGATACCGGGCCGTTCACCGGTTTGGAATTCGTCCGCCGCATCGAGGAAAAGTGCCGCGAGCTGGGTGTTGGCCGGGTGGCCTCGATCTGCGGCCGCTACTACGCCATGGATCGCGACAACCGCTGGGAGCGTGTCCAGAAGGCGTATGCCTGTCTCACCGGACACGCTGGCGATCAGAGTGGGATACCCATGGCCGAGTCGGCCCAGGAGGCGATCCAACGTTACTACGACAATCCCACGACCTCCTCTCAGAATGGCGATGAGTTCATCGTGCCGACCATGGTCGGCGCTTCGCGCGATCAGGCCATGGCCGACCGCATCGGGGACGGCGACACCATCATCTTCTACAACTATCGTGGCGACCGGCCCCGCCAGATCACCCGGGCTTTTGTCCTGCCCGATGAGCAATGGGCCAAGGTCAAGCCGTCGCCGGATTCAGGCAAGAGCGGGTTCGAGCGCGGCGGTCGGCTCGACCTGCGGTATGTCACCCTCACCGCTTACGAGGAAGCGCTGGGCCGCCACGTGCAGGTGGCCTATCCCAAACCGCCGCGCATGGAGAACATTGTCGGCCAGTTCATCAGCCAGTCCGGCCTGACGCAGTTCCGGTGCGCCGAGACCGAGAAATTCCCCCATGTGACATTCTTCTTCAACGACTACCGTGAGGAGCCCTGGCCCGGCGAAGTGCATCAGATGGCCCAGTCGCCCAAGGTGGCCACATACGATCTGCAACCGGAAATGAGCGCCGGGGAAGTGTGCCGACTGGTGGTCGATCGCCTCGAGGCCGATGACGGCGAGGATGTGATCATCGTCAACTTCGCCAATGGGGACATGGTCGGCCATACCGGCTCGCTCGAAGCCGCGATCAAGGCCGTGGAAACCGTCGATGGTTGTGTGGGTGAGATTCTCAAGGCCGTGGCCAAGCGCGGCGGCATCGCCATCGTCACCGCCGATCACGGCAACGCCGAGCAGATGTTCGACCCCCAGACCAACGCTGCGCACACCGCCCACACGCTCTACCCCGTCGAGTGTATCCTCGTCGATGATCGGCTCAAAGACCAGGCCGACGGCCAGGCCGAGCAACCCAGTCGGAACCTGCGCCGGGATGGCCGTCTGGCCGATGTCCTGCCCACCCTGCTGAAAATGATCGGCCTCGAGCCTCCACGCGAAATGACCGGACGATCGCTCTGCCCCAATGATTGAATTGGCGGGCCCAAGCGACTTGACGAGTAAAGCGTCACAACAGTCAGGGGGCAGTTCAAGTGTGCTGGAAACTCCTTGCCCACGATGTCAATCGCCATGAGTCCAAAGGGTGCTGCGACCCCTTGGTGCTATCTCTTCGCGAGTGTCCATCGCCAGCTATCGAGGACGTTGGACGGTTCTTTCAGTCCAACTCGCCTGCTTGGCTGCACCTGAAAAGTCAACTCGACTGAATGAACTGGAGAGCAGGGCATGCGCAAGACGGATCAATGGATTTCATCGCCCACGTAATGCACGCGGATCGCGTTGGAGACGCCGGGGGTGCCGATGGGTTCGCCGGTGATGGTCAGCACCGGGTCTTTGAGCGCGGCCCAGCCTCGTTCGACCAGGAGGATATCGAGATTTCGGAGAAACTCGGCCACATCGCGAGGCTGATCCATCAGGACCGGCTGGACGCCAAAAAGGATGTTCATCCGGCGAAGCACCATCAGGTCGCTGGTCGCCGCGACGATGGGCACATGGAGGCGGTTCTTGGAAAAGTAAAGCGCGCCCTTGCCGCTCTGCGACCATATGACCACCAGACGCGGGTCCAGATCGCTGACGATGGTCGCAACGCCCCGGGCCAGTGCGGCGGTGCGGTATCGGCCTTCCTCGATGAATGGGCGCTTGGTCCAGCTTTGTGACATCGGGCCGGCGAGGTGGGCCTGCGTGGTCCGGGCGATATGGGCCATCATGCGCACGGCCTGCGGGCCATAGCGGCCGACGGCCGTCTCGCCCGAGAGCATCACCACATCCGCCCCATCGAAGATCGCATTGGCCACATCGCTGACCTCGGCGCGCGTTGGATGGGCGTGTTCGATCATGCTCTGAAGCATCTGCGTGGCGACGATCGCGGGCCTGCCCAGATCATGGGCCCGCGCGATGATCCGCTTCTGAATTACCGGAACCTCGGCCAGGTCCATCTCCACGCCCAGATCGCCACGCGCCACCATCACCACATCGCATGCCTTGAGAATGCCATCGAGATCATCCAAAGCCTGTGGTTTTTCGATCTTGGCGATTAAGGGCAATCGCATCGCCCCATCCCGGCCACGCTCGACGGCGAATCGGCGGAGCTGTTCAAGATCATCGGCGCGGCGGACGAACGACAGAGCCAGGTAGTCCAGCTCGTGCTCGATCGCCCAAGCAGCGCATTGCCAGTCCCAATCGGTGATCGAACTGACCCGGTCAAGTTGGCTATCCGGAAGATTCAGCCCCTTGGAGGAACTGATTGGTCCGCCCTGGATCACCTGGCAGCGAAGCCGCCGCTGATCGCCATGGCCATAAGCATCCACCGCCAGCAGGCGAACCGCGCCATCATCGATCAGCAATCGGTGGCCGGGGAGGACATCTTCCAGAAGATGGGCATAGGTGCTGGCCAGCCGGAGCGGTGAGCCATCCTCGTCCATGTGTTCCACGGCGGCGACGAACTCGACCTGGTCGCCTACGCTCAGCACCAGGTCCGTTCGCTTCAATCTCGCCAGCCGGATCTTCGGGCCGGAAAGATCGCCCAGGACGCCCACCGAACATGCCGCCCGCTCGGAGGCCTGACGGATGGTTTTGAGGAGGCGCTCAAAATCCTCGAACCGACCGTGCGAGAAATTGATGCGGAAGACCCGTGCGCCTTCGTGGATCAGCTTGATGATGGAATCGACGTCACTGGATGCCGGACCCAGCGTCGCGATGATTTTGGTCAATACACCGAAAGTCAGTTCACTCACGTGGCGGTATTGTAGCCAAGCGATTGCAGGTGTTGCGCAAGGACGGTTGCGCCGTTGACCGGTCGGCTCTCGATGAGGCGGTTGCGGCGCGCCTGGCGCTGATCGGCATCGGTCAGCCACTGCATCAGCACACCGCCCAGGGCTCGGGTGCCTTGCCGCGGATCGGCCGGGTCATCGACAATCGCCGCGCCCCCGATATCCACCAGCGGCCGGGCGTTGTGTTTCTGATGTTGATCGCGATGGAAGGGGTAGGGCAGAAAGAGCGTCGGACAGGCGTTGGCCCAGGCCTCGGCCACCGATCCAGCGCCGGCGCGGCTGATCGCCATCGCCGCGCCCGACCATGCATTGCCGATCGGATCGAGGAACGGCTCGACGCGGGCGCGAAGCTCGGCCCGCCGATAAGCATCGACAAGCGGTGCCGGGTCGTCCTGCCCGTGCAGGTGAAGGATGTTCCAGCTTTGGAGTGCCTGCGCCACCTCCGCCTTGCCCACCAGTGCCGCGACCGTGCGATTGAGCGATTCAGCTCCCGAGCTGCCGCCGACGATCAACAGCATCGGGCTGACTGGATCAAAACCCAGGGCGCGGCGTGCTTTGCCGGGGTCGGAATCGCCGATCGAGCCCTGCCGGAGCGGAAAACCGATCACCCGGGCGCTGGATAGTTGGGCTGTCGCGTAAGCGGTAAAGCAGTGGGCCGTCCGCCGCGCCAGATGGCGATTGGCCCTGCCCGGCACGGCATCGAGATTCACCACCACGGTGGGGATGCCTCTTGACATTGCCCAGTGAACCACCGGCACACTGACAAAGCCGCCGGTGGCCACGACCGCGGCCGGGGCCTGGCGATCAAAACGCTGGCGCAACATTCCGATTGACCGGCGATAGGAGCGTGCAAGCGCCGGCCATGCCAGCGGATTCATCCGGAGTCCGAGCATGGGCAGAGCCAGGGCCGGCCGGTCGATCGATTCGATGACGCGGCGATCCACCGCACGATTGGACACGGCGTAGAGCGGCTGGAATGGGGCCGCATTGGGCAGCGTGGCCAGCGCCTGCTCGATCGCGAGGTTGGGGTAGATGTGCCCGCCGGTTCCACCGCCGGCGAAGAGGATGACGGGGGGGCCACTCATGGGAGGATGGTGATTGATGTGCCTTCTGGAACGGCGTTGAAGAGCTCGGCGGCATCATCAGGCCGAAGCGCGATACTGCCGCCGGTCCAGTCGCCCTCGATCCCGCCACCGTAGATGAAAACCTCGCCGCCCAGTGGCGTGTACCAGGGGGGGATGCGGCGATTCAGGTGGGCGCGCTCGATACGCTCCTGCGTTTTGTCATCGATCAGGCCGTATTCCAGCCCGCGGCGGCCGTCGCGCGGCGAGGGATAGCTGATCCCCAGCGCCGGGCCGTGTCGGCTGTGACGATGCTTCACGCAGATGTAGAACTCGCCCTCGGGCGTCCGGCCATCGCCTTCCCGGGACTTGGCACCCGCGGGCTGTCGGCCCAACGCGATCGGATATTGGCGAACCAGACGGTCGCCGGAGTAGAGGTCCAGACGGCGAAGGGACTTATGGACCACGATGCGCGGATTGATCAGGGTCTGATCAATGACCGGGTAAACCGGCCGGTCCGTTTCCGATTTCTCTGATGAAGCATCGGCCTCGTTGCCTTCCGCCGATGCCCGCGCCGAAGATGCGCCGGACCGGCCGTTGAGTTGGCCCGGATCAATCCAATCGAAGGCCGAGACCAACAGCGCGAGCAGTCCCAGCCCGATCAACAGGAGTCCCAAGCGTGGCACGGACACCTCCACTTATTCGATCATATCGGTTGGCACCAAGGCCCCGAGCAAACGCGACCTTATCCTAACCCGCCGGCACCGGCTCTTCACCAACTGAAATAACCTTCGATTTCACAGGAGATTCAGATCGGGCGCCCGATTCGCATTCCACCCGGTCGAACGATGCGACGATGCCCAGCATCAATCCGGTCATCATCCAGCCCGTCCCCCCCGCCGAGATCAACGGCAGCGCCATGCCCTTGGTCGGCACGACCACCAGCACCACCGCGATATTGATCAGGGCCTGCACACCCACGGTGGCCATCACGCCCAGGATCATCAGCCGCGCACCCAGGGACTGGGTCTGAGCCATGATCTGCAAGCCGGCGATCAACAGAACCATGAACGCCACGATCACGCCGCCGACCGCCACAAGCCCCAGTTCCTCGCCGATCACGGCCAGGATCATGTCCGAGGTGTCGGTCGGCAGGTAATCATGCTTCTGAATGCCGTTGCCCAGGCCCCGGCCCCACATGCCGCCCTGGGCCAGGGCCAGAAGGCCTTGCGACGCCTGGTAGCCGGATGCCTGGAGATCGCTGAACGGGTCCATGAATGTTCGCAGCCGCTCGATTCGGTGGGGCTTGTGGACGATCGCCAGGGTGAACGCCAGCGCGGCGGGGGGCGCGAGAATCAGCAGATGCCAAAGCCGCGCCGAGCCGGCCAGCAGTACCAGGGCGGCCACCGCGCCCATCAACAGGGCTGTACCAAAGTCCTCGACGAGAACCAGTCCGGAAGCGACCGCCACCAACCCCAGCGCCGGTAGAAAGCCCCGCCCCCAATGCCGGATCATCGGGCCGCATTGAACGCACCACCAGGCCAGAAAGATCACCAACCCGTACTTGAGCACCTCGCTGGGCTGAAACATGATACTCACCGAACCGGCACCCAGTTCCAGCCAGCGCGTCGCCCCGTTGATCGTTCGCCCCAGCGATGGCACGAAGGTCAGCCCCACAAGCACCAGACCCGCCGCGAACCACATCACGGGCACACAAAGCAGGCTCCGCGTGTGTATCCAGCGTTCCCATGGAAGCCGTGAAGCCGCCAGCATCAACACCAACGCCGCCAGCGCAAAGAGCGTGTGGCGACTTTCAAGAAAAGCGAATGGGTGTGGCACGGCCGCGCCGACCGACATTGATGCCGAGTGAACCATAAGCACACCCAGTGCGAGCAATCCGGCGGCAATGACCTGTATGAGCTGACCCGCCCGCATCCATCATCCTTGAAAGGAACCGGGTTGCGAACCATGCACCCGGCCGGGGCATCCATGCCCGGGCCGATCCCGGCGCTGAAGGGCCATCCGTTGAAGAACGGGCCTGCTTCAGTGCCGCGGTGTTAGAATTATAGCAGTCTTCATTCACTTCCCCAAACGGTCGAATCCATGCAGCGCTCCAAGATCACCGATGATGAGCACGACTGGCCTCCGTTGCCCGCGCGGCCGATTCACGCTCACAAGGGTGTGTTCGGCACGGTCGAGATATTCGGTGGCTGCCCCCATATGCCCGGCGCACCGGCTCTGGCGGCACGGGCGGCGCTACGCATCGGCGCGGGTCGGGTGCGAATCGCCACGGATGAGAAAACCCTGGCCCTCACCCTCGGCATCGAACCCCACGCCACTGGCCGCGTGATCGCCGGTGATCCATCGGCACAATTCGAACCGCCGCCGATGGACCACATCCTTGTTGTCGGCCCGGGTTGGAGCACTCATTCCTCCCGCGAGCGGCTTGCCCAGCGGCTCTGGATGCTCCCCAACCCCGCGGTCTGGGATGCCGACGGGCTCAATCTGCTCGCCGATAAGCAAAGCCTCCACCTCGATCGATTATCTCAGGAAGCCGGCGGCAACCAGACCATCCCAAGGGTTCTAACTCCCCATCCCGGCGAATTCCGCCGCCTGGCCGGACGCCTGAATCTGAAGAACTCGGGCGATGATGATGCATCGAGGCGCAGTGGTGCGGCGGAGCTGGCTGCAATGCTCGGTGTGGTCGTCGTGCTCAAGGGTTCATCCACGATCATCAGCGACGGTCGGGTGACGCTGAGCCATGATGCGGCCAACCCAGCGCTGTCCACGGCCGGAAGCGGCGACATCCTGTCGGGCATCATCGCCGGCCTGATGGCCCAAGGTGCCCCACCACTTGATGCCGCCCGATGGGGTGTCCGCCTGCACAGTATCGCCGGCCGCCGCTGGGCCGATCAACATGGTGATGCCGGTCTGCGCGCGGTCGAGTTGGCCGACCTGCTGCCCGGTATCCTGCGCGAGCTTCGCCGCCGATAGCAGGCAGCCGGCTACGCTCATCTGAATTCGTGCCGGACCTTTTCCCACCATTCCCTGAACTCGCTCCGCTCCAGGCGTGCCTGAGCGCCTCCGGTGTGGTCCAGCCTGGTCCCGGCCAGAAACTGGGCGATGTTCTGAAGTGTCTGGAGGTCGCGCTCATCAGGCACCAGAGTTGTCGTTCGCCTGATTTGATCGCGATCAACCGTGAGGAGCTTCCGGCCATCCGGGGTGAACATCGGATGATGGATGGCAAGGTCGTGTTCGAGGACGGGGGTGATCGGATCGCCCGTCCTCGAGTCCCATACCCGGGCACCGTGGCCTGAAGTCTGGGTCAGGACGAACCGCCCATCCGGACTGAAGCGGACATAAGGCACGAATTCCCGCCCGTGCATCATCGGCGGTGTGGTCGTCTGGCCCGTGTTCAAGTCCCAGAGCCGCGCGGTGTGATCGTAGCTTCCGGTCACCAGCCGTTGGCCGTCCGGGCTGAAGTCCGCGTGGTAGACCAGGGTTCCATGGACCATGGGCCCGACGACTTCGGCGCCGGTCTGGGCATCCCATACACGAGCGGTGCCATCATAACCCGCCGAGACAATGCGCCTGCCATCGTTGGAAAACCTGACATGGATAATCTGCTCATTGGGCCAGTGCATCGACCCTGAGGAGATGTTCCGGCCATCAGGCACCGACCAGATGAGCATTTCACTCTGGGCCGTGGTTGTTGCCGCCTTGAGCCCATCGGGACTGAATGCCGCGCCAAGTACCGGATGCTCATGCATCAAAGGTTCGCCGAGTTGCCGGCCGGTCGCCAGATTCCAGATTCTGGCGGTTCTGTCGTGCGAAGCGGTCAGCAGATGCCCGCCATCCTCACTGAACACGACTTGCGCGATCGCCGACGCATGGCCGGCCAGTTCATGTTCCAGGTGCCAGTCCTCGGTCCGGTAGATTCGCACGGCGTGGAATCGATCGACCACGGCCAGTCGGTCTCCATCGGGGCTGAAGATCAGGCGCAGCGCGGCGACCCGGTCGGCCGGCGCTGTCACCCGCCCCGTCCGCATGTCCATCAGCGATATCGAGCCGTCCGAGGCGATCCGCGCAAGATACTGACCCGCCCGGCACAGCGCTGCCATCGACATCGCATCGTCCGCCCGCGAATCGGGGCGTTGTTCGATCGGCGGCAGTGTCCAGACCCGGGCCGTCCAGTCCCAACCGACGGTCACCGCCATATCGCCGCGCTCATTGAAAGCGCCAGCCTTCACCATGCGGCCATGAATCATCGGATGCGTAATTGGCTTGCCCGTGTGGGCATCCCAAAGGCGTGCGGTATTGTCGAGACTGGTGGTCAGGACGCGCCGGCCGTCGGCGCTCAACTCCGCATGCGTCAGACGCGCCTTGTGCATCATCGACCGACCGACCTGTTGGCCGGTGCGGCCGTCCCAGACCCGGGCGGTCTGGTCATCGCTGGCGGTGAGCACATGGCGACCGTCTTCACTGAACGATGCGAAGATCACCTCATCTTCATGCCACATTGGCGGTGCGATCAGCTCACCCGTGGCGGCGTCCCACAATCGAGCCGTGCGGTCCGTTCCGGCGGTCAGGATTCGAGCGCCCTCGGGGCTGAACCTCACCGAGTTCACCCGCCGGCCGTGGTTGATCGAATCAAGCCGCAGCGCCCCGGATTCGGCATCCCAAATCCGTACATGACCGTTGACATCGGCCGTGGCGATGCTGCCACCGTCCTCACTGAACGCCGCGCTGGTTATTCGGCCGTGGTGTTCCAATCGCAGCGCCGGCGCATCGGGCCGCGTCAGGTCCCAGACCCTGGCAAAGCGATCCGGCCCGGCGGTCACCAATCGTGTTCCATCCGGGCGGATTCGGACCTCGTCCACCGGCCCCGGGTGCTTCAGGAACGGCGCGACCCGCTCGCCCGTTCGGGCATCCCACACGCCCACGGTTCCATCGTTGGCGGTGCTGACGATCCTTCGCCCGGCGGGACAGTAAGCCACGGAGTGAACGATCGGTCCGTGAGGCATGACCGGCTCGATCAACCTTCCACCATCAGCCTCGAACTGTCGCACCTGTCCGTTCCATCCACCGGTGGCGAACGTCCGGCCGTCAGGTCTGAAGGCCACGGCCTCCAGATTCCCCTCGTGAAAGATCAGATGCCTGGCTTGGGGCGTGCGTTCGAGCAGGACGGCGAACGCGGTCCGCAGATTCTTCGCGCTGGTCTGGGTCCATTGGCGCACTTCGGCGCTGAGCTTGGGATCTTCGGGCAGTGGGGAGGTTTCCGTGAGCCGCAGGGCTTCGATCAGGCGAAGCATGGCCGAGCCAAGCTCATCCGATTCCCAATCCTGCCAGGCTCGCTGCATCTGCTGTTGAATCAGCCCGCGCCGTTCGTGCCACGCGCGCAGTTCAGCCTCCCGAGCGTTCTCGACCGCGAAAAGGCGCTGCCGCTCGGCTTCACGATAGCTTGCCAGAGCCAGGCTCAATCCCCCCAACAACGAGAACACCACCAACGCCGCGGCCACATAGGGCAGCTTGTGTCGTCGAAGGTGACGCATCAGGCGGTCGTGGGTCGGCTCGGACGCGGCCTCGATGAAGTCGCGGTCTTCGAGATAGTTGCGTATGTCCTGGGCGAAGGCGGCCAGCGACGAGAATCGCTTTTCTTTTTCAAGGCGCAGCGCCTTGCCCACCAGGTGGCGGACACGGCCCCGAAGAATGCGGGCGAATCGTTCCGGTCCCATTCGCCCACGCCGCGCGGCCACTTCAAGAGCGCGCTGGCCATCAATCGTCGACCAGCGCGCCCACAGTGATGGCCTGGGCTCATTCCGTATGGTCTTGACGACTTCATCCACGGACTGACGCCGCATGGATGGGCCCGAAAGCGGAGGAACCCCGATCATCAGCTCATAAAGCACCACGCCCAAGGCAAAGATATCCGTGCGGGTATCCACCTCCATTGCCTGAATGCCGGCCTGTTCCGGGGCCATGTATTCAGGTGTGCCGGCGAACCGCCCCAGATCGACGCTCACGGACGCTTCGGAAAGGCGCGTATCCGGCTCGATCGCCTTGGCCAGGCCGAAATCGACGATCTTGGGCATTGGCAGTACCGCCATTTTCCCTTCGGTCGCCACGATCAGTCTTCGATCGCGCACATCCAGGGCCTCGACCGCGCGGCGGACATCAAAGACCAGGATGTTGTCCGGCTTGAGATCACGATGAATCAGGCCCTGCGCATGGGCGTAGTGCATCCCCTCGGCGATCCGCGCCACCAACTCAAGCCGCTGGGCGACAGTCAATCGTCGGTCATCGCAGTATTGCGCCAGGGGCAGGCCGGGCACGTACTCCATGATGATGTAAGGACAGCCGGATCGCGTGACACCCGAATCCAAAATCGAGGCGATGTTGGGATGCGACAGCCTGGCCAGCGCCTGCGCTTCGGCGTTGAACCGCGCCACCGAACGGGCATCGCTCACTTCGCGATGCAGAAACTTGATCGCCACATTAAGGTCTGGATTCCGCCGGGTGGCCAGCCAGACCTCGCCAAATCCGCCCGATCCCAGACAGAGCTTCAATCGGTAGGGGCCGATGGTCCGGCCGGTCCTTGGCCGACCGTCCCAGCCACCCTGCGCCCCGGATTCTGAGCCTTCCATCCGGGTTTCCTGACCCAGCGATGCCGTCCGGCTGATCGGCGGTTCGGATTCCGCTTCGATGTCATCCCGGTATTCCGTGCCAAGCAATGCCTCAAGCGCCACCGTCCGCCGGCCCGCCTCGCGGTAGGCCCGGATCAGGGCGCGTGCGCCCGGTGTGCCCGGGGCAAGCAGATCGTCGGGCAGGATCGAGCGGTAGTGCTCAAGGTCGTGGTCCAGGAGCGCTGCGATCCGCCGGCGGGCGTCGTATTCAATCAACTCCGCGAGTTGTGCCGGGTCCTTCAGGACATCGTCTTGAATAAAAGCGCGCAGATCGGGAGGTGGATCACGGCGCCACGCCTCGGCCAAGCGCTTTAGCGCATCGGCTTGGGAGTATTCCGATGGTGACCGATCGCTCATAGGACATCCCCGCCAACCGCCGCGGCCCGATCCGAAGGCTACCTCCATGATCCCGCGATCGGGAGGCGCACCAATCGAGCCGACGCCGCCGCGACATCTTACCGATGCCCGCCCGGGCCGCATCCTCGAGGGTCATGGAAGACGCTCGCGGCGGCATGATGGATCAGAGTATGCCGCGCCGCCAGGCGATGGTGATCGTGGTCATAGCCGCCGCCGATGACACAGGCGACGGGCAAGCCACGAGCCCGGCAATGTTCCAGAACCCGCCGGTCGCGCTGCATCAGGCCCTCGTCGGTCAAGGCCAGCCTGCCCAATCGATCGCCCGCGTGCGGATCGACGCCCGCATCGTAGAGCACAAGGTCCGGTCGGGCACGATCCACCACATCCGGCAGCACCGCATCCAGCTTCGCCAGATACATCCGATCGTCCATACCGTCGGGAAGCTCGATGTCCAGATCGCTCTTGCGCTTGCGTAGGGGAAAGTTTCGTCCGCCGTGCATGCTGAAGGTGAAGACCGAAGGATCATCGACAAAGATTTGTGCCGTGCCATCGCCCTGGTGAACATCCAGATCGACGATGAGTACGCGTCGGGCCAGCGCCTCGTGGATCATCCGCCGCGCCGCGACCGCCAGGTCATTGAAGATGCAGAACCCCGATCCCTCACCGGCAAAGGCATGATGCGTTCCGCCCGCCGCGCTGCACGCGATGCCGTGCTCAAGCGCCAACCGGCAGGCCAGGATCGTTCCGCCCACTTCCATACGCGTGCGGTGGATCAAGCCTTCGGACCAGGGCAGGCCGATGCGCCGCTGCTCATTCGCATCCAGGCCGCCACCCACCACCTTATCGATCCACGCCCGGGTATGCGCGCCGGCCAGTTCCACTTCGGTTGCCGGTTCCGGCGCGATGAACGTGAACCGATCGGCCGCGGCATCGGATTCCAGCAGCGCCCGGATGATGTTGAACTTGGGCATGGGAAAGCGATGCCCCTCGGGCAGGGGATGGACATAATCGGGATGGTGAACGATCGGGATCATCGGACGTCGGTCTTGCCCTTCGGTCAGGAAGGTGTGGCGGCCGTCATCATCCGATGAGCCAGCCACGCCAGGAGGAACAGCCGCGCGGTCCACGCCAGCACACGCAGCCAGTTGGTCCATACCAGCCGCCGTGCCACCTGCGGCTCATAGCGTTGCGCCAGGCGATTGTGATCCGGTACTTGCAGCAGGCCGGTCGAAAGCCAGATCAGAACCAGCAGCCCCAATCCGGCGATCGCCACGCCCCGCTCGGTTTGATCACGGGCCAGGATGAGTAGAGCCGCCGCGCCGACCGCCTCCATCGGCATCAGCACGCCCACCACCCAAGTCGTCCGCCGCACATGCCAGCGATGGTACTCGGCAAAGCCCGGCCCGATGCGAACAAACAGCGGGTAATGCACGATCTGAACAAACCAGATCAAACCCGTCAGGCAGCCGGTCACCGCAAGCTGACTGACGAGCACAATCGGCCAGTCCAGGGTCATGCGTCCTCCCCGCCCGTCATCAAGCGTGAGCCCCGGCAATGCGCAATGATTTCATGCCGGGCGTGATACAGAATCAGGCCGAACGGCGTCCACCACACAAGATCGTTGGTCAGAATCGTCCAACCGAAGGCCACCGGGAATCCATCAAAGGCAATGGCCCAGGCGAAGCCGATCGGGCCAAGCACCTTGCCAAGGAATCCCACCAGCACGATCGGCCACCAGTGGATCGGGTTCCGCGCCGCGATCCAATAGCCCACGCCGTAAACGCCCACGATCATGCCGACGCACTGCCAAATCTGTGGATAGACAGGGCGGTCGATGGCCAGCAGATCGAAGAGTGACATGGGAAAGAGCGCAACCCACGTCCCCCATGCGAAGTTGTAGATCGCGGCGGCAAGCATCCATCGCCGCATCCACCTTGGCGACTCGGGCTTCTGAACTGAAGCGAAGCCGACATGTTCGCTCACGAATCGGCCCCCAGCACATGGCCCAGGGCCTGGTCCAATTCCGGGTGACGGAACGAGAAGCCGGCTTCGGTCAATCGGCGGGGTCGCACTCGAATCGACGCGAGCACCGTTTCTTCGGCCATCTGCCCGAACATCAGCTTCAACGCCAGAGCCGGCGCCGGCGCCAACGACGGTCGGTGCAGGGCGCGGCCCAACGCCTTGGCGAAATCCGCCTGCCGTACCGGATTGGGCGCGACAAGATTGAACACGCCGGAAAGCTCGGCTTTGATCGCCAGAAAGAGAAGCGCCGCGGCGACATCATCGATGCTGATCCAGCTCACCCATTGCCGCCCGCCACCCACTGGACCGCCCAGGCCCATCTTGAACGCCGGCAACATCGCCTTGAGCGCTCCACCAGCCGGTGACAGAACCACGCCCGTTCGGCCAAGCGCAACGCGCACGCCCTTCTCGGCCAGCGGTGCCGAGGCTTCTTCCCATTGACGCGTGACCTCGGCGAGAAAACCTTCGCCCGATGTCGAATCCTCATCAAGCTCCTCATCCCCCCGGCTGCCGTAATAGCCGATCGCCGATGCGCCGACGAAAGCGCGTGGCGGTTGCTCAAGACGCAGCAGCGATTCGGCCAGCTTCGCCGTGCCCACCACACGACTGTCCCTGATTTCGCGCTTGCGCTCTTCGCTCCACCGCTTGTCGGCGATGCCCGCGCCGGCCAGGTGAATCACCGCGTCCAGCCCTTCCAGCCGGCCCAGGTCATCCCGATGAACCCCCTGTTCCGCGTCCCAGCGAACCTCATCGTCCGCGGGCGGACCATCGCGACGCACCAATCGCAACAGGCGGTGTCCGCCGGTGGTAAGCATGCCGCTCACCGCCGTTCCCACCAGCCCCGACGCACCGGTGACGGCGATGGTCATGGATTCCTGAGTGTTGAGTGTCTGATGCATGACCAGGTCCTCTCGTGTGACGGCGTGACGATAGGCAAAGAGCCGGTGCAGGTCGCGCTGAATCAACCCTTCGCCCAGTAAGTTCCCCAGCGACCCGCCCGGCAGACTGAACTCGATGTCATCCTCCAGCCGGCATCCCCCGGGAGCGCGGCCGGGCAGAAAACGATGCTCGTGTCGCCAGGAGCCAAACGGCCCGGAACGCTGCTCATCGCAGAATCGCCGGCCAAACTCGTAACGGCAGTGCTCCAGCGCCCAGGGGATATCGATCGGCCCGCGCCGCAGTCGCAGCTTCACCTGCCCACCGTCCCGTATTCCACCCTTGGCTTCGAGAATCTCCACCCGCTGCCACGGGGGCAGAAGCCGGGAAAATGCCCCGGGCCGCTCGTGCCAACGGAACGCGACCTCCGGCGTGACGGGCAGTTCGATCATCCGAATAAAGTGAGGCATGGCGGCCCAAAACGTTCAAAAGGTTCCCTGGGGACAATAGACGACTTGAATCTCCAGTCAACCCGAACCGGCCGAAACTTCACCGTCGCTGCAAGATAAACCGATATGGCTCTGGACCCATGCTTCGGTTGTCCGGCCCGTCAGCGAGAACTAAAATCGGCCAGTTCGTCCAAAAATAACCGAGTACCACACCGACCGATGAAGACGCTTTTGTCCCCAAGTGAAGTTGCCCGCGCCATCGGGGTCAGTGAATCGTCGCTTAAACGATGGGTCGATGAGGGACGGGTGCAGGCCTCCAAGACCGCTGGCGGCCATCGACGGATTCCGGTTTCTGAAGCCATCCGCCTGGTCCGCACCACGGGGCTTCCCATCCGCCACCCGGAGCTTCTGGGCCTGCCGGAGTTGAACAACCTGCCGGCGTCCACCCCCGGCGCTGAGGTCAAGGTCGATGAGATTCTGCTTGAAGCGCTGACGAACGGCCACGCGGCTCAGGTTCGTGGCATCGTCTTTTCCAAGTACATCGATGGCATGTCGATGGCCGAAATCTGTGACCGCCTGCTCAGCCCGGCGATGAACCGGATCGGCGACCTCTGGCACCAGAACGCCAAAGGCATCTACATCGAACATCGGGCCACGGATATCACCTCGCAGACGCTTCAGTCCCTGCGCACCCTGGTGCCGCGGATTTCCGAGCATGGTCCTGTGGCCATCGGTGGCGCGCCCAGTGGTGATGCCCACACCCTCGCTTCGCTGATGGCCGCCGCGGTCATCGGCGCGGAGGGATTCAGCGAAATCAATCTCGGCGGTGAAACACCCCTGATGGTCCTGGCGGATGCGGCACGGCTTAACAACGCAAGGCTCGTCTGGCTGGCCATGAACGTGCCCCGACCGGCCGCCGAGATGAACCGACTTCATCGTGAAGTGATCCGATTGATGGAAACGCTTGAGGGAGGGGACTGCCGATTGGTGATCGGCGGGAACGCCGTGCCGTCCGAACTTAGACGCATGAGCCACGAGCAACTCCAATACGCCGCGAACATGGCCGAGTTCGCCGCATATGCCAGGGGCATGTACGCCGCGGTGGTCGGTCCGTGATTTCCAGTTGTTCGATTGATTGATTCCGGCTTCCCCGGGTCCGGTTATTTCCGATCGTTTTCGGCGGTACCAAACCTTATGCCCAATGCTTCACTGGTCTGGTTTCGAAACGATCTTCGCACGGACGATCAGACCGCGCTGCGCCGGGCGATTGAAAGTGATGAAGGTGGGGGCGTCGTCGGACTGTTTCTTCCCGCCGAAGATCAATGGATCGAGCACGACTGGGGCGCGAACAAGATCGATTTCGTTCTTCGCCAGCTCGCTCCGCTGCGCGATGCACTGGTCAAACTCAATGTTCCGCTGCTGATCGCCGAGGCGCGGCGATTTGATGATGCGCCCCGGGCGATCGGTCGAGTCTGCCGGAAGCACGGCATCGCGCGGGTGCATTTCAACGAAGAATACGAGGTCAACGAACAGGAACGTGATCAGAAGGTCCGCAACGCCCTGGAGGCGGAAGGGATCGAGGTTCACACTCATCACGACCAGACCATCGTGCCGCCAGCGGCGCTGCGGACCGGGGCCGGTGATTTCTTCAAGGTGTTCAGTCCTTACAAGCGGCGTTGGCTGGCTCACCTGGATGAGGGTTGGGACTGGCAACCGCGAAAGCGTCCCAGGCCGGCGACACCGATCAGGCTGGACTCCGATCCGCCGCCGGAGCTTGATGCATCACGCCACGGTGAACCGGGGCCGAAGGTCCGCGACACCTGGAAGGCCGGCGAGACATATGCACTTGCGCGCCTGACCCGCTTTGTCCGCGAGAAAGTCACCGACTATCGCGAACACCGTGATTTCCCCGCGATTGACGGCACCAGTGGAATTTCACCGTACCTCGCCGCCGGTGTCATCAGCCCTCGGCGGTGTCTTGAAACCATCGTGCGGCATCACGGCGATCGCCTGGACAAGCTGGCCGAGGGGCCCGGCCACTGGGTCAGTGAGATCATCTGGCGCGAGTTCTATAAGCATGTGCTGATGGGCTTTCCGTGGGTGTGCCGCCATCGGGCCTTCCGCCGCGAGATGGACCGCATCCCCTGGCGGAAGGATGACAAGGCACTGGAGGCGTGGAAGCAGGGGCGTACGGGTGTGCCGATCGTTGATGCCGCGATGCGCCAACTGACCGAGATCGGCTGGATGCACAACCGGCTTCGCATGATCGTGGCGATGTATCTGAGCAAGGATCTTTTTCTGGATTGGCGGGAAGGTGAGAAGCACTTCATGCGGCACCTGGTCGATGGCGACCTGGCCAGCAACAATGGGGGATGGCAATGGTCGGCCTCGACCGGCACGGACGCCGCGCCGTACTTTCGAATCTTCAATCCGATCTCCCAGAGCAAGCGATTCGATCCGGAAGGAGAGTTCATTCGGCGATATGTTCCCGAGCTTCGCGGTGTCGAGGGCGATGCGGTTCATGATCCCTCGAAAATGCCCTCGTTGCCGCGTTCCAGTCTGAATTACCCCGAGCCGATCCGCGACCATGCCCAGGCGCGCGAGCACGTACTGGACATCTTCAAGAACCTCGACAGTCGCGCATCCTGAATCTCCGGATCGATCCGCGCCACGCCGATATCAAACGGTGTGGCGGCATGCCGCCGATCCGGTCCCCTTTCCACTCAGGCTATACTGCGGGACAACCCTTCCCGCCAAGGAAGTCGTCGCCATGAAACTGCGATCTGTCGAGACTTTCGCCACCCATCAGGTCTGTGTCGTTCGTGTTCGGACCGACGATGGTCTTGAAGGCTATGGGCACACCGCGCCGTTCAACGCCGACATCACCGCCCAATGCGTGCATCGCCACATCGTTCCGCACCTTCGGGCGGACGAGCCCTTGGATACCGAAGGCCTGCTTGATCGCGTGATGCGCGGCGAGTACAAGTTTCCGGGCACATACGTCTGGCGTGCCATGTGCGGCGTGGATACAGCGCTCTGGGACTTGCGCGGCCGGCTCGAGGGTAAGAGCGTTGCGCACCTGTTGGGGATGGGGTCCGCTCACATCCAGCTCCCGGCGTACGCATCAAGCATGCGCCGCGATACCGATCCGGCGGAGGAAGCGCGGAAACTGGCCGAGCAGTGCGCCCAGCACGGTTTTGGGGCGGTGAAGTTCAAGATCGGAGTTCGCCAGGCCGGTGGCGCTGAGGATGATGGGGGGCGCACCGCGGCGGTCCTGAAGGAAGTTCGCCGCGCGGTCGGGCCGGATGTCACGCTGCTGGTCGATGCCAACGGCGCCTACGATGCGCCGGGCGCCATCGCCTTGTTGCCGATGCTGGCTGAGTATGATGTTCGCCATTTCGAGGAGCCATGCCCGCCGGGTTGGATCGAGGCCACCGCCGAAGTCCGCAAGGCCGCGCAACGTGAATTCCCCTCGGTTCAGATCGCCGGTGGCGAGCAGGATTGGGACATCGACCAGTGGAAGCGAATCGCCGCGCTAAGGGCCGTGGATATCGGGCAGCCGGATGTGGGATATGTCGGCGGCATCACCCGGGCACGTCGCGTCGCGAAGTTGCTGGAAACCGCGCACGTCCGCGTTGTCCCGCACTCGGCCAACAAGACCATGATCCTGTTGTTCACGCTGCATCTGGTTGCTTCCCTGGCCAATCGGGGCGATTACGTCGAGTACGGTTTTGGCGCGCAATCGTGGTGTGATGCGATCTATGAGCCCAAGCTGAAGGTGATCGATGGCCGGCTGGCCGCGCCGCCGGGTCCCGGCTGGGGCGTGACCTTCGATCCGGAGTTTCTCAAGAACGCCGCCTCGCGGCGATCGGACATTCCCGTGAACTGATCGTTCGGCCTTGAGCAATGCGCTCCGCACCACGCTACAAAGTACCCGTGGGCTTGAAACCCAGAATGCGCAGCGCATTGAGTACCACGAGGATCGTCGATCCCTCGTGCAGCAGGACGGCGAACGCCAGGTTCGCCAGCCCCAAGGCCGCCAGGGGTGAGACAATGAGAATCACGGCAAGGGCAAAGGTGAGATTCTGCACGATGATCTTGCGGGCGAATCGGGAAAGCTCCATCGCCTCGGGAAGTTTGGACAGATCGCTGCCCATCAGCACGACATCCGCGCTTTCCATCGCAACATCCGCCCCCGCGGCACCCATGGCCACACCGATATCGGCATGAGCCAGCGCCGGGGCATCATTGATGCCATCACCGATCATCATCACCGATCCGGTTTCACGCCTGAAGGTTTCAATCCACTTGAGCTTCTCTTCAGGCAGCAGATCGGCGTGAACCTCGGTGATGCCGACCTGCCTGGCGATGTGGCCGGCCGAATCGGCATGATCGCCGGTCAGGATGGTGGTTCGCCCGATACCCAGCTCTGCCATGCGCTTGACCATCCGCGCGGCGATCGGGCGCGGCCGGTCGGCCAGGAACAACGCGCCGATCAACCGCCCCTCGCGTTGCACGCCCACGCGAATCTGAGCGCTGGCCATCGATTCATCCAGCGCATGGGAATCCGGCAGAAGGTCGGTGGCGATCTTACCCACCGTGTATCGCTCTGAACCGATCATCGCCGTCACACCGCGGCCGGGAAGTTGCTGACTGTTCATCGCCGGTTCAAGGCTCAAGCCGCGCTGTTCGGCGGCGCGCACGATGGCCTCGGCGATCGGGTGATGCACCTGGGCCTCGATCGATGCGGCGATGCGGAGCAGTTCATCTTCATCGATCTCAGCCAGACCGATGATCGCCTGCACATCGGGCCGGCCCAGCGTCAGTGTGCCGGTCTTATCAAACGCCAGCACCTTGGCGCTGCCCATGCATTCCAGAAAAGCGCCGCCTTTGATCAACACACCGACCCGCGCCGCCCGCGCGATGCCGCAGAGGATCGCCGCGGGCGTGCCGATCGCCAGTGCGCAGGGCGAAGCCGCGGTCAGGAACGCCATCGCCTGATAGAACCATCCACCCCAGAGCGATCCACCCACCTGGCGGGGCTCGATGGCCAGAAGCGGCGGAATGACCGCCAGCAGCACCGTGGCGAAGAACACCAGCGGCACATATCGCTTCTCGACTTTCTCGGTGAACTGCTGGGTCGGCGAGCGGTTGCCCTGTGCTTCTTCGACCATCCGAATGATCCGGGCCAGCGTCGATTCACCTGATGCCTTCCGGCATCGAACCAGCAGCCGACCCTCTCCGTTGATCGTGCCCGCGAAGACCTCATCGCCTTCGGTCTTGTCCACCGGCACCGACTCGCCGGTGATGGGTGACTGATCGACGCTCGATTCACCTTCGATCACCGCACCATCCACAGGCAGGCGATCGAACGGCCGAACCAGAACCTTGGCGCCGATGGGTACGCGGTCAATGGGGGTGACATGCTCCGAGCCATCGTCATCAACGACCCGCGCGGTATCGGGCGCAACGGCGGAAAGCGACTCGATCGCCGCGCGGGCCCGGCCCAGCGCCAAGTCTTCACCCGCGGCGCCCAGGCCGAAGAGAAACAGCAGGAACACACCTTCCTCGTAATGCCCGAGGATCGAAGCGCCGCCCGCGGCCGCGAACATGAGCACATCGATATCCAACTCCAGTCTTCTGAGCGCCTGAATCGCATTGGGGAAGGTTTCGATGCTGGTCAAAACCGCGCTGATCGCCAGCAAAGTGAGCCTCAGCGCCAAGGGGCCATCCACCCAGTGGGTGATCGCGCCGGCCACGAGGAACAGCCCGCCCAGCAGCACGCGGGAAAGGGCCGCATTGGCAAGCAGCCATGCCCATGCCGCGCCGATGCGATGGAACAACTCGGCGAGCGGCCCGTGCTTGGGAGGCGCATCGCTGACTGGCTGCTCGCCGCCTTCAAGACGCTGGGCCTGACCGAAGTCGGCCGAATAGCCCAGACGGTCGATGGCGCGAACCACCTCCGGCAAAGGGCAGTAGCGACGGTCGAACACCAGATGCAGCCGACCGGCGCCGAAGCATGCCGCGGCCTCGACGCCGGGCAGACTGTTGAGCGAGCGTTCCAGCCGCCGCTCGGACATTCGCCCATCCAAGCCCGTCAGGGGAACCAGAAGCCGCGTTACGTGCGGGTCATCCTCGCGGACACGGAACTCTGAAACGCAGGCGACGGCTGATTGGACCTGCTCTTGGGAGACGACCCTGGGATCGAAATCGATCACCGCCACGCCGGATTCTTGCCCGGGTTCCACATCGATATTGGATACCCCCGGCTGTTCGGCCAGGCGGTCCACCAGACACTGGCGGCACGAGGGTGCATCAAACCCTCCCTCACCGACGGCGCTGATATTGATTCTCAATTTATGCATATCTTGCTGCCCGTGTCGAACTTACAAATCTTAGGCAGCAACATTAGACGCCCGGCCCGACAATTTCAACATCCAGCGACTCAGAAAGCGACGCAGCGGCCGGATCGCAACCGCCACCAGAAAGACAGCGCATCCGACCTTGAGCCACAGCGGAATCAATTCCGCCTCGCGGACATCCCCAATCTGGCCCACGATCAGATCCGGGCTGATCAGCGCATCGACCAGCAATCCGCAACTGAGGGCGCTGATCGCAATGCCCGCGACGAACGCCGCGGTGGCGCGCGCGCCCAGGTGCCGGTACACCACGCCAAGGCTGGCCATGTTCGTGACCGGTCCGGCCAGAAGAAACACCAGCACCGCGCCCGGGCTCACTCCGGCCACGATCATGCCCGCCGCCGCGGGTGTCCATGCCGTGGCGCACAC
>JAFIFY010000135.1 GCA_020831765.1 Phycisphaeraceae bacterium
GCGCAAAGCCATCGTGATGCCGGGTGGTGAGCACCACATAACCCATGCCCGCATCCCGCGCAAGCTGGCACCACGCCGTGGGGTCGTACTGCTCGGCACGCCATTGGTCAACGTACTGGCGATGGTACTCCTCGGCCGGAATCCGCTCCCGACAAGCCACCCACTCGCCACGCCCCGCGACCGCATAAGCCCCCCAGTGAATGAACATGCCAAAGCGGGCCTCGTGGAACCAGGTTGCATCTGGTGAAGTGGGGGACATAGGTAATCCTCATTTTGGTGCTCGGGGTGGCCGCTCCACGAGGCGAAGCGCCGCCGCGCAGACGCAGCCGGTGCGCCGGTTTGCTTGACTTGGTCCCGGGTCCGGCAAGGCTCATGATCCCGATCATGTTACCGGCTTCGCCTGCCTGGCGGTGATCAATACATGATCTCGATTCGGTAGCGTCGGCGGAGGTGGCGGATGAGTTCGGCTTCATCGTCGCCCATTCCTGGGGCATCAATCGCGAGCCTTGCTGGGCCTGTTGGATGAACAGGTCTTGCCATTTATTGAGGTCTCCGCGTCTGGCCTCCACGCGTTTCCTCTTCCTCGACAAAACTCTCCAAGAGCCGCTTGACCAAGGGATCGAGCCGATAGTAGTCTTGGGGATCTTTCACATAGCGGCCCGCAAGGAAAATGACTTCCTCGTCGGCATAGTCCGCTTGGAGGCATACAATCGCCTCAACCCCACGAAAATTCAAACCCCCGCGCAATTCGAAACGATGCCCGTTCGCGCAACGGAACCCATAGCCCCAATCCGTATCCTTAGGTGAACAAACCAGCCTTCCTCCGCAAAGCGGACAGAACGAGTCGAGCATCGAATAACTGTGCCGCGCGATACGCCGTCCATCGAGCCGGATTTCGGCGATGCGGCGAAATACATGCGCAAGCTGCTTGTTGATGTGACTCCGCAATCGCGGATCTTCCGACCACGTCCGAAGTACTTTCCACCCGCCCGTCGGGGGTGAGGCCACTTCTGTCATATCCTGCGATATCGAATCACCCAGGGCCAGATGAAACCGATGGCCGACCACACAACTCCAACCAATCGCAAACGCATCACCAACCGGCTCCCTGCTCAAGGGTAGCGCACACGTCGGGCAGAACAGGCGATCAAGCAGCTCAGGCGGAATGCCGTAGGATCGACCTAATCCATGTTCTCCGATTCCACTTATCTCTTTGCCAGACATTTCGGCTCGACCTCCTCGTCAGGAGTTACCAGCCCGGAAGGCCGAATATGGCCGTGCCACCGGAGCCCCGGTTTGCTTGACTCGGTCCCGAGTTCGGCAAGGCTCATGATCACGCTCATGTTGCCGGCTTCGCCTGCCCGGCGGTGATCAATACATGATCTCGATCCGGTAGCGTCGGCGGAGTTCGCGGATTTCTCGGATGAGTTGGGCTTCTTCTTCGGGGTTGGCCCGGAGCATTTCGCTGTAGAGGTGGTGGACCTTCATTTTCGCCCACTCCTGGGGCATCAGGCGCGAGCCTTCCTCGGCCTGGGCGAGGTCCTTGGTGAAGGTGAAATCGTAGGCATCCTGGCCGTTGTGGCCGCTGATGCGCATGGTCACTTCGCCGGCTTCCTCGAATCGGCCATAGACGTAGAAGCTTTCGCCCTGGTGGATGTTGGGCAGCCGGATGGGGTAGGTTTCGGCCGCGCCTGCCCCGGCGACGGTGACTCGGACATCCTTCATCACCGGGTAGCGGATGCGGCTGGCCAGTTCGCGGATGTCCTGGGCCACGTTGCGCGGCGAGTCACTGTGGATCGCCAGACCTCGGTTGCGATACGCCAGAAACTCCAGCACGGTGCGGTTCTGGTGGCGTGGCTCGGCGATGCCCACGGTGTAGATGCTCGCCAATCCGCGATTATCGCGGGTGATCAGGTTGATCAGGTCGCGCGTATCCTGTACTCCCACCGTCGGCACACCGTCAGAGAAAAAGATCAGGTTGTACGCCCGGTCCACCTTGGGGTCGGGAATGAGCAGGCGCGACAGGGCCAGGTTGATATCGGTGAAGCCATCGCTCTTGCGGTCTTCAAGGAATCGCTGGGCGCGCAGGATGTTCTCATCGGTGGCCGACACAATGCCATCAGCCGAGAAGAAGGCCGACTCGGCGGCAAAGAAGACGATGTTGAATCGGTCCTCGGCATTGAGCGCAGCCAGCGCGTTGGAGATGCCGCGCATCGTCTGGTTGACCCACGGCTGGGGAATGCTGCCGCTCAGGTCCACGAGGTAGACAATATCCTTGGGCATCACGCGCAGCCGCGCCAACGTCTCGCGCGGCGTGATGCGAACCTCAAAGAAATTATTATCCGCCCCCCGCGAATGCGTGCGAACCTGGACATCAAAATCCTGGTCAAGGCTTTCAGGAATTCGCAACACCTGCCCCACGCGGATCGCCGATTCGCCCAGGTCGACCCGTAACGGCGTGTGATCAAGGATCGGTCCGATATCCACAGGCGGCCGTTCGGGCGAAGGCGGCAGTGCCGCGACATCCAGCCTCGGCATCGGCACACCACCCGGCACCGAGTCTATCGTGGCGCTCTGAAGCAGCGAATGCACCTGGCCCATCAAGGCCTCATCTCCGACCCCGGTGGTTCCGGACCCGGCGACTCCCGACGCCCCGGAATCCCCAACACCTACAGCGCCCCCGGCGCCGATGTCCACCGATAGTTCCAGGTCACCGACCATCTGCTCGACCACATCACTGGGAATGCCGGCGACCGGCGGTTCCGCGGACCGCTGGTGCGGTGACTCGATCGGATCGCGCCGAGCCGCGGGCAGTTCGGTCACGGGGTCGGGCGCATCGAGCGCATCAACCATCATCTCCATGGTTGGGCGATCCAGCAGCGTTCGGCCAAGGTCGGCCAGTTCCTGTGAGATATCGATTTCCGATTCGTCGGTGGCATCGGTGGTGCGCGGCGGGGGTAATGGCGCGACATCATCGGCGACCAGGCGCACGGTCTGCATTCGCTGGCGAAACTCGGGTGAAGCGGAAGGGTCCAGATAGCCGATGGGCCGGTTGTAGATCGCCACCGCGATCGCCAGGTGGAGCAGCACACTGACCAGCGCCGCCGTGCCAAGAATGCTCGGCGACTTCGGTGAGGTCGAGTCATCGCGCAACAGGGCGCGGTCGGCTCGACGCGAGTAGGTTCGGGGTCGGTGCTTGGACATCGTCTTATTCCAACTCCGCGATTCGCTGTCGAACAACGCCCGCCAGTTCCGCCGGCGGCGGCAAATCACGCAATCGCCGGAGAATCTCCAACGCGCTTCCGCTCCGACCGTCGGCCACCATCAGCATGGCACGGGCGTACTGCTTCCAGGGGCCATCCTCGGCCAGTTGCTCCAGGTCCTGCATCGCCCGGCGGGCATCGTCGGCGCGGTTCTGGCCACGAGCGATGGCTTCCAGTTCGATCAACGCCAGTTCCGGCAGCGGGCTGAATCGTCGATCCCGGTAGATCAGGCTCAGTTGCAGCAACCGTCGTTCGGCATCGCGCATGGCTCGCCGGGCCTGTTCGGGGCGTTGATCACGTTCAAACTGCCTGGCCAGCCGCAGCAAGATCCGGGCCGATTCATCAAGGCTGGACGCGAGGGTGGCGCGGTCCGACTCTCCGTCATGGCGCAGCAGCAGGTCATACTGCCCCAACGCCCGTGTCGGTTCGTCGGCGGCCATGGTCCGGGCCAGTTCCAGGCGCGCGGCCGAGCCGAAGCCCTGGCCAAGCCCGATCACCTTATGGAAGCCGCGGATCGCTTCATCACGCTGACCCAACTCGCGCAACGTGACCGCCGCCAGAAAATCCGCCTCCGCCGCGACCGCCGGCCGCAGGCGATCCTGATTGTCCAGTAGTGGCGCCAGATAACGCAGAACCTGTCGATGCTGTTCGGCATCTCGGGCTCGGTTGGCCGTGTATCGAGCCAGCCAGATGCGTTCGGCCGCGGTGAGCCGGTCCATGCCGACCAGGTTTTCCAGAAGGCCCAGGCTCGCTCGCGCCGCTGAATCATCTCCCAGACGCCGCTGCACTTCCGAGGCGATGCGAAGCGAGGTGACGCGAAGGTTGGACTCAAGCACCTCACTACCACCCGCCGCCAGCAGGTCTTCCACCGCGCGCTCCGGACGGCGATCCACCAGTTGCATCAGGCCCCGCCAATACATCGCGTTGGCCACCCGGGAGGCGTTCCCATCCTTGTCAATCAACTCGGTCAGGACGGCGATCGCCCGGTCATGCTCGTTGAGCCGGCCCAGCGCCTGGCCGAGCAGCAATCTCGCCGCCGCGGCCAGATCGTCCTCCAGTCCATCGACCTCCAGCAGGCCCTCGGCGGCCTTGCGCGCCTCGTCGAATTTCTCCAGACGCATCTGCATCGTCGCCTGGCGCAGTCGCCAGTGATTCCGTTGCTCGGAATCGGCGGCCGTGGCTTCCTTCAGCAGGGCGGTGTATCCGGCCAGTGCATCATCGAATCGGCCAAGCTGTTCATAGGTGACCACCTTCTGGCGCATCGCCTGCGTCCAGACCGGGTGCCGCGGCCCGGATTCGGTCACCTCGCGGAGCAGCGTGAGGGCTTCGCGGCCGCGCTCATTGGCCAGATGCCAGCGGGCCATGATCACACGGGTCCGGGCCAGCGATTCGGTATCCGGATGCTGCTCGACCATCTGCTCATAAAGCCGGCGCAAGTCATCGAACCGCTCGAGCTCATAGTAGCTGCGGGCCAGCGTCTCGAGCACCAGCGGCCGACGCTCCCAATCCGGGGCGCGGCGGCGTAACTGGTCCATGCGTGATGCCGCCTGCTCGAACCGCCTCAGGTCAAAGCTCGCCACGCCGGCCAGATACTCGGCCATGAACCGGTCAGCGCCGCTGAGCGCATTGCGATGGCGATCAGCGGTCTCGATGATCTTTTCATGTTCTCCGTTGCCCTGGTGCGCCCAGAGCAGATCGAGCACAGCGCCGGGAAACTCCGATGAGCCGGCGAAATTCTCGATGATCGACTCGGCGAATTGCGCTGCGCGGTCGAACTGCCGGTTCTTGAGGGCCAGGTCGGCGCCCAGACGGGCGGCACGCGGCGAGAGCACCGGATCGCGCATGGCGATGCATCGGCCCAGGGCCGCGATGGCCCGGTCGGTCTGGCCCAGCGACGCGAGCACCTGTCCCCACTCGAAGAACGCCGCGGGCTGCTGGGAATATTCCACTCTCGCTGCCCGCTCGAGTTGTCGCGCGGCCGCTGGGAGATTGTCCGAGGCGACGTACGCCCGGCCGCGCAGATGCGACACCCACGCCGCGGTCCGCTCGGGAAGATCGTCGGTGTCCACGGCTTCGAGCTTCTGAATCGCCGGTTGCACCCGGCCTTTGGCCAGGTCCACCTGGGCCTGGAGCACACGCACCGCCGTGGGCGTGATCACCCGCGTTGTGCCGATGTCGCTCAGAAGGCGATCGGCCAGCTCGATATCTCCGGCCCCCATCGCCAATTCAGCGCGGAAATAGCGGCCGTCGTTGTGCTTCTCATCATTGGGAAAGTCCCGCAGATATCGATCGAACGCCTCGGCGGCCATGTCCAGGCGATTGATTCGCATGAGGCGGTGGGCGAAGACGAATTGCTCGTGTGCCGCCTCGCTGACGACGATCGGCGGCGAGGGTGGGGTTTGGGGCTGATCCTGGGCGGGGGCACTTCCGGGGGCTGGGGCGCAGAACATGCCCAGTGCGGCCACGGCCGCCGTGCCGATGAGATATCGCGATCCTGTTGAGCGTGGAGCCATCTAGACCTCGGGTCGATGCCGGTCGGGTGTCGGACCAAGCCTGAATTTACTCTAGGCGCGGCGGCTGGCCGGGCCTTACGGGCAGCCCGATGTCGGAGAACCCCGCCTCGCGCACCATATCGGCCACCGACTTGAACAGCCCGTAGGATGCGTTCTCATCGGCGCGGATGTAGACCACTTCATGGGGAAAGCGGCGAGCCAGCGAAGAGAGGGTGGCCGCGAGCGATTCGGCGGTGTGCGGCGTGCGGTTCAGGTAGAGCCCGCCGTCAGCCCGAACTTCGATATTCAGCGGTGTCACCGATGTCAATGGATCGCCTGTGGTCGCCGCGGGCAGCGTCACCTGAATCTGCCGCTCATCCTCGCGGACCTCGGAAATCCACATGAAGAAGATCAACAGCAGAAAAAGAATATCGATCAGCGCGATCAATGGCTGACCGGGATTGCCGCGAGGTTTTGCCTGGGCGACGAAGCTCATAACTCAAGATCCCGGCGACCTGCGCTCGGCTCGGGCGATGGCGGGCGGGCGATCGAACCCTCTCGCACAGAACCCGTCGATCCCGAAGCACCCTCTTCCGAAGCGCCCGATCCCTTTCGTTTGATGTGATCGGCAAGCGAATGAACCAGTTGCTCGACCTCGGCCAGCGAGCGGGTGGTCCGGCTCCGCACGATCGAGTGGAACACCAATGTCATGATCGCCACCAGCAGGCCGAAAAGCGTGGTGGACATTGCCCCGCCGATCGCGCTGGTGAGCTGCGCTGAACTGGCGCCCAGCGCCTCGACTTCCTGGGCGAAGAACGCCTTGATCATGCCCCATACCGTGCCCAGCAACCCGAGCATCGGAGCGATATTGGCGATCTCGGCCAGGTAGCCGATCCGGCCCCAGACCAGTTCCGTCCGCCGACGGCCCTCGCTGTCGATCATCACCATCATCAGCGACTGATCCTTGCCGGCGTTCTCGACCGCGCGTTGAACGATGCTCGCCGCGAACGTGCGCCGATGTCCTCGGCAATAATCGGCCGCTTCACGATACTGGCCGTTGATCACCAGCCGGGTGACCTCATCCACGAAGCCTCGCGGGGCCATGAATTGACCGCCGGTGGTCAGATACAGCAGCAGAAAGAGAAAGACCGAGATCAGACTCAGCGCCGCCAGCACACTGTTGACGATGAAGTTGGTGTTGAACAGTTCGCGGATGGCCGGGAGTTCACCGGTCATCGTGTCCGCTCCCGCCGCCGCGCCCCCCTCCGAGGCCATCGCCGCATCACCGGCCAGATAGCCCACCAGCCCCAAGGCGAAAACCATCGCCAGGAGCCACCAACGGCGCCGTCCCAACACCCGTTTCCGTTCGCTCCGAGGCGTAAATTCGCTCATATCTGCGGTTCATCCCTGACAAGCGCCCATGAATCCGGCCGACGTCCGGCATCCCTGCCGGTCATCACGGCCAACGTCCCAAGTTCGATCCCATTTCCCCGCCGCCGAAAAGTTTCACCACCGACCGCATACTCTACCCCGCCCAGCCATTCCACGACATCCAACGAGGGGCCGTGAAAACAAGGGTCCGGGGCCGCGACCTGGCTCACCCCGATCCCCGAAGGGTCGCATGGGCAAACCGATTACTCGGCCTTCCACCCATTGTAATCGGACCTTACCGGCTCACTTCGCCAACTTCACGCCCTGCGGACGAGAGGGACCGAATCATGGGGCGGGCCGGCGCCGGACGATTAAGTCCGCGAGGCACCCCCGGCACCACGTGCCTGCCGCGACCACCCGAACGCCTGCTCGAACCCCCCTAACACTGCCCGCCTATACTGCCCTCCGGCTGTCCGCTACACGAGGTTTCCGTATGACCCAGGCCCCTGAATCCCCCGACGTTCGCGATCCGAAATTCACCGAGCCGATCAATCAGCTCATCCAGGAAGCCGGTGGCCGGCCCGATCAACTCAGCGGCAGGCTGCTCCGCGAAACCATGCAGAACTGCCTGCGACTGGCCCGCGACCAGGTGGACGAGGGCGAACTGAAGATCATGAGCTACGCCTTTCGCGAGATGCGGATGGCGTTCAAGATGTTCAAGCCCTACGAAGGCATCCGCAAGATCTCCGTCTTCGGCTCGGCCCGAACGCCCGAGGACCATCCGCAATACCGCGCGGCGGTCGAGTTCAGCCGCCGGATCAGCGAACAGGGATGGATGGTCATCACCGGCGCAGGCGATGGCATCATGCGCGCCGGCCACGGCGGGGCCGGGCGCGATGCCTCCTTCGGCGTCGCCATCCGCCTGCCCTCGGAAACCAATGCCAACGACTTCATCGTCGGCGATGAAAAGCTGATCACCCACCGCTACTTCTTCACCCGCAAGCTGATGTTCGTCTC
>JAFIFY010000016.1 GCA_020831765.1 Phycisphaeraceae bacterium
CCGTTGCCCTTGGTCCGCTTGTGCCGCAGCCGCACGGTGGCAAAGGTGCTTTCGATCGGGTTGGTCGTGCGAATGTGTGCCCAGTGCGCGGCTGGGAAGTCGTAGAACGTCAGCAGTTCATCGCGATCCTTCTTCAGGCACGCCGCGGCTTTGGGGTACTTGGCCTCGTAGGTCGCCACGAACAGGTCAAATGCCTCAAAGGCATCCTTACGGGTTGAAGCCATCCAGATCTGATGCAGTTTATCCTTGGCCTGGGGCTGGAGGTGCTTGGGCATCTTGTCCAGCACGTTGGCCGTCTTATGCACCCAGCAACGCTGCTCGCGGGTGTCAGGCCAGACCTTACGACAAGCGGCCCAGAAGCCCAAAGCACCATCGGCCACCGCCAGTTCCGGCTCGATGGTCAACCCTCGATGCTTGAGGTCCAGCAGCACGCTGGTCCACGACTGCTCGCTCTCGCGATAGCCATCCTGCACGGCAATCAGTTCTTTCCGGCCGTCAGCGGTGGCGCCCATGATCACGAGAATGCATTGGCGATCCTCTTCCAGACGAATGTTGAAGTGGATGCCGTCGGCCCAGATGTAGGCGTAGTGCTTGCCGGCAAGATCACGCTGATTCCACTGTTGGTGTTCGCCCCGCCACTGTTCGATGAGGCGTGTGACGGTGGTGGCGGAAAAGCCCGGGCAGTCGGGGCCCACGAGGGCCTGCAGGGCTTCTGTAAAGTCGCCGGTGCTCACGCCCTTGAGATAGAGCCAGGGGATGAGTTGCGCAACGTTGGGCGCCTTGCGCAGATAAGGGGGCAGGATGGCGGAGGTGAAGCGCTGGCGCTGATCCTCGGGCCGACGATCATGCACACGCGGCATCGTGACCGGCAGCGGTCCGGCACCGGTGACAACCGTGCGCGGCTGGGCAAACCCGTTCCGAACGACCTGTCGCCGGCCCCGCTCATCGGTGAGATGGGCGTGATCCTCGATCCACGCCGCAACCTCCGCTTCGACGGCCTGTTGGAGCATCTGACGAGCTCCCTGGCGAACGATCAGGGCGAGCATGTCCGGGCAGCCATCCTCGACGGATGGAATCGAAACCGATTCACGGGTACTCTGATTCATGGTGGCGTACTCCTGCCCGCGTGGGCGGTTGGGGGGTTTACAGCAACCCCAAGGTACGCCGCCTTTTTCAATTCGTCATCCACAACTTTGGGGTATATCTCGTCAACGCCCCGCCAGGCGGTGATTGAACCGATCCACGGTTGACAGGCGATGTTGGCCAAAGTTGATCCTGACCGAACCAGCAAGCGGCTACAGCTTTGCTTTTTCCGATACCGGACGGTCTTTGAAGGCATCCAGGGCGACGCGCCCATCTCCGCAGCCACCTTGGCCGGAGGGGCGCACATGCGGCTTGTGCAGGTCTTCCAGGCCTTTCCAGGCGTAGGGATCGCGTCCGGCGACCATGACGATGTCGCGGTTGTCGGTCTTGGCGATCGATACGTTGGGCTCGACATGCCAGGGCAGGAAACTCTGCGCGCTCATGTAGTGGTTGACCAGGGCGCGGCGGAATCCGCTGGTCGCTTGGTTGGGCAGACTTCGGTGCAGCAGGTAGCCGTTGAAGAACACCACGCCCCCAGGAGGCACTTCCACCGGAATCGCATCCTCATCGGTGTACGGAAAGTCGTAACTCTGGAGGCTGCAATCGAATCGCGGGTCATCGTGGGGATACTGCGGCCAGAGGATACCGGGCCGGTGTGAACCGGGAATCACCCAGAGGCATCCGTTCTCCGTCGTGGCGCGGTCGAGGCTGATCCACGCCCCGCACAGCGATCGATCGCGGGTCGGGATGTAGTCCTCATCCTGATGCCATGCCTGGCCCGGTTTGCCCGCCGCCTTGACAAAAAGCATCGACTGCATGCATTTGACATCCGGCCCGATCGCCCGGGTAAGCACATCCACGATGACCGGATGCGATAGCGCTTCGAGCATCACCCGCGAGCACTTGTGCGGGAAATGGATGCAGAGAAATCGCTTGAGCAGTTCATCATCGTCCAGCTTCGCCATTTCCTCGGGCGTGGGCATATCGGGATGGCGCTGGCCGTTGCCGCCAAGCCAACCGGCACCCAACTCGGCGCGCTGTCCCCGGCAGATGGCCACGGTCTCGCGGCAAAGCTCATCGACCTGATCGGAGGTCAGCGCATCAGGCACGACAAGATAGCCTTGTTCACGATAGAACTCGCTGGCACCGTTGTTTAGCTCTTGTCTGGAAAAGTAGCCGGGCTTGGACACCATGAAAACGAAACTCCTCTGCCCGATGGCCGGAAAACGGACCGAGCATTCTAGCACCGCCGTCCCCGCATTGGCGACGCTCGAACGGTTCGCCTGTGCATGAAGCTCATCCGCGCCACCGCGAGTATCGGCGCAGGAGTTCGGCCAGTTCAGGCTTCCGCTCGCGCCGGGCTTTGGCCTCGGGAAGTTCACCGGTCGGGAAGATCGGCTGACGGGGATCCGCGCCGGCCTTGAGCAGCAGACGGGCGACGGCGAGCGAGCGGACGCGGTGGATGGGATAATCATCGTCCCATTCGCGGTTCACTTCGCTCCCGGCTTTTATCAGCATGTCCACGATGACCGGATCGTCCATCATGACGGCCGTATCCAGAGCCGTTGCGCTGTACTCCGATCCGGGTCGATCGGGGATGCCACGCTCCAGGAGCGCGGCGATCAGGCCGTGGTTGCGCTGCTCAGCGGCATGGCGGAGCAACGTATAGCCCTGACCACTCACCTTGCTGGGGTCGGCACCGGCGGCCATGAGTAGATCGATCACCTCAAGGTCGGAGGTTTCATGGATGGGTTGGTCCTCGACATGATCCTCGGCCACCGGGTCCGCGCCGGCTTCCAGCAGGATGCGGACGCATGGGGCAGCGCCTGCTCGCGCGGAGGCCGCGAAATGAAGCGGTGTTCGCTGGTATTCATCGACCTCATTCACATCCGCCCCGCGCTCGATCAGCCAGCGGACCATGGCATGCCGGCCTTGATCGCAGGCGTACATCAAGGGGGTCTGGCCCTGTCCGCCGAGCCGGCCTGAAGCGGCACCGGCCTTCTCGAGTGTTTCGGCGATGCCGATGTCGCCGCGCATGATGCTCAGCACCCATGCGGTGCGTTCGAAGTGGTCGCACACATCGGCATCGTCCGGGCGGGCCACGCGCGCCACCGCCTCTTGATCGCCAAGCGCCACAGCGTGCATCATGGGTGTCCACTTCAGAGGCGATGGATCGGCACCGCGATCGAGCAGCCGGGCGATCAGTTGGAAATCGCCCCAAAGACCGGTGTAGCCGATCGCCGTTTCACTGTGGGATGTTCGGCCATCGAGCGGCGATCCGGCTTCGATCAGGCGTTCGATGATCGCGTGTCGGTCCGGGCCGGGGTTGAGCGCGGCCAGGATCAGCGCATCGCAGCCATGCTTGCCGGTGAAATCCGCCGGTGCGCCGGCTTCGAGCAGCGCCCGAACCTTTGCCTCGGTCCCGGTGTGCGCAGCCAGCATCAGCGGCGTACTTCCAATGCCTTGGCTGACGCTGTTGACATTGGCGCCGTGCTCGACGAGCAGGCGGATCATGCGTTCATCGGCCAGGGGACTGGTGGCGGCGATCATCAGCGGTGTCAGGCCGCCTTCAATGTTGTCCAGCTCGATGGCATTGATCGGTTCGCCCTTTTCGAGGCGCTTTTGAACCTCATCCAGGTCACCATGATCGACAGCGCGGTGTATTTCCATGATTGGACTCACAAGGTGCGGGCATCGGTCGGGCATGCGTCGCATGTATGGTTTGCGTGACGGCCCGCCACTTTGCGGTACGATCGCGGCACCCCTGGAATTTGCCCCCGGCCTCCGGAATTGGGACCACGAAAGGAGCATTCTATGAGTTCAACTTCGCCTGAGCAGGTCTTCGATCTTGCCGCTTCGGCCTGGCCGGCATCGCCGCTTTCCGGCCGGGTGGCGCTGGTGACCGGCGGTGGGGCGGGGATCGGGCGAGCCACGGTCTGGGCGATGTTGGCGGTTGGGGCGAAGGTCATGGTCGCCGAGCGGGATGAGGATGCGGCCGCCGAGGTGGTCCAGCGCGGCAAGGAACTGGGCGAGGTGGAGCATGTGCCGTGTGATGTGGCCAGCGCTGGGGACATCGAGCGGGCGGTGGATCAGTGCGCCCAGCGGTTTGGCGGGCTGGACATTCTGGTGAACAACGTGGGCATCGGCCGCACACGACCGCTGGCCGAGCTGGACCTTGCGACGTGGAACCAGGTCATGGCGACGAACCTGACGGCGATGATGCTGGCCGCGCGTCGGGCAGCGCCGCTGCTGGAGAAAACCGGGACGGGGTCGATTGTCAATATCGCCTCGACCCGCGCGTTGATGAGCGAACCGAACACCGAGGCGTACAGCGCCAGCAAGGGCGGCGTGGTGGCGTTGACCCATGCCCTGGCCGCGAGCCTTGCGCCGAAGGTTCGGGTCAACTGCATCTGCCCCGGCTGGATCGAGACCGGCGCGTGGCAGCCGTCGGCCAAGGCACAAGCTGCCGAACACACCGAGGCCGACCGCCTTCAGCACTGGTCCGGGCGCGTTGGCGATCCGATGGATATCGCCCGGATGTGCATCTATGTGTCATCGGATATGGCCGGCTTCATCAGCGGCCAGGCCATCGTCATCGATGGCGGCATGACCAGGAAGATGATCTATGTGTAGCCGGATGTGGGGAGGCTCCGGGCGTGAATCAAAAAAGCCCGCCATTGCGGGCTCTTGAATCATCAGGATATCGATGGGAAGGCCGGTGGGAAGGCCCGGCTTATTCGAAGGCGCCAAAGGCGAGGCTGACATTGTGGCCGCCGAAACCGAAGCTGTTGCTCAGCACGTGGCGAACCTTGGCCTCCCGCGCGGTGTTGGGCACGAAATCCAGGTCGCACCGCTCATCCGGGGTGGTCTGATTGATCGTCGGATGGATCACGCCACCGTTGATGGTCTTGACGCAGGCGACCGCTTCGATGCCGCCTGAAGCGCCCAGCGAGTGGCCGATCATGCTCTTGGTGGAACTGACGGGTACCTTGGCGGCATGCTCGCCGAAGAGCCGCTTGATGGCGGTGACTTCGGCCACATCGCCCAATGGCGTGCTGGTGCCGTGGGCGTTGATGTAGTCGATCTTCTCGGGCTCGAGACCCGCATCCTTGAGTGCCGCGCCCATGGCGAAGGCGGCGCCTTTGCCTTGTTCATCCGGAGCGGTGATGTGCGATCCATCCGCCGACTGGCCGTAGCCGAGTACCTCGGCCAGGATGTTTGCGCCGCGTGCTCGAGCGTGTTCGAGTTCTTCGAGGATGAGGATACCGGCGCCTTCGCCGAGCACGAATCCATCGCGATTCAGGTCGAAGGGCCGCGAGGCGGCCTGGGGATCATCGTTGCGACGCGAAAGCGCCTTGAGCGCTGTGAAGCATGCCAGGCCAAGCGGTGTCAATGCCGCTTCCGAGCCGCCGGTCACCATCACATCGGCCACATCGTTGCGCACGCAGTCGAAGGCCTCACCAATGGCATGCGCGGCACTGGCACAGGCGCTGGTGATGGCCGTATTCGGTCCGCGGATGCCAAAGTGAATCGAAACATTGCCCGAGGCCGCATTGCACATCAGCTTGGGCACCATGAACGGGCTCACCCGATCCGGTCCCTTTTCCAGGAACCTGCGATAGCCAAGCTCGAACTCCTCCATGCCGCCGATGCCGGTACCGATGATGGCGCCGCATCGCCAGGCGTTCTCCTTGGAGAAATCCAGGCCCGATTGGTTGACGGCTTCGATGGCGCTGTGCATGGCGAATTGGGCGAATCGGTCCAGCCGCTTGGTGTCCCGCGAGTTAAGGTGCGGGCCGCCTTCCCATGTGGTGATTTCGCCGCCGATGCGGCTGTAGTGACCGCTGGCATCGAACCGCGTGATCGGCTTGATCCCGCTCTGTCCGTGTACGAACCGGTCAAAGACATCGTCGACGCGATGTCCCAGACACGTCACCAGCCCCAGTCCAGTCACCACGACTCGTCGTCTTGGCATTGCAGAATCTCTTGACGCTTGCGGCGCTGTGCCATCAAACCTTGCGGGAGGTCTGAATTCTCCGAACCGGCACCGGAATCGGCAACGTAGGCCACGATTTCACCAGATCGGGCGAACGCTCGACCGCCTTATTCCGTTGTGTCCGAGCTGTTGACCTTCGAGTCGCTGCCGGCTGCGTTCAGACCGTTCTTGATGAACTCGATGGCATCGCCCACGGTCTGAATCTTCTCCGCTTCCTCTTCGGCAATATTGGTCTGGAATTCGTCTTCCAGGGCCATGAGCAGCTCGACCACATCCAGGCTGTCGGCGTTCAGATCGGTCACAAAGTGCGTATCACGCTTGATTTCGCTCTTTTCCTTGGTCAATTGCTCGGCGACGATGCTGATGACCTTTTCCTCAATGGCGGATTCATCCATGGGACCAGACTCCTTATTGTTATCCGTGGGGGGTTTACCTTGATCTCCCACCGCCAGGGTACGGGCGGCGGGCAGTGCGGAAAATCGGCCTAGACTATACTGGCAGCGGCTCAAGTTTCCAAATCAAACGCTCACAATCGGTCAGGGGCCGCACAAGCCTGGAGGGCGCTGTCCGGCCGGAATCGGGAAAAGCCCCACTCCCGGGCCAGTCCGCCCGGACGGGTTTCCATTCCAGTCGCCAGACCGGCCAAAACGGCCCGGCTTGATGGGCCATCGTGGGTCAGGCCATGGTCATCCCGCCATCAACGGCCAGAACCTGGCCCGTGATGAAACCGGCCCGCTCGCCGGCCAGAAAGGCGATCGCCGCGGCGATCTCCTCGGGTTGTCCGAAACGGCCCAGGGGCGTCGCCTTGCGAGCCAATTCCTTAATCGTATCCGGAAGTTTCTCGGTCATGGAGGTCTCGACGAACCCTGGCGCGACCAGGTTGGCCGTGATGTTCTTGGCGGCCATTTCCTTGGCCAGGCTCTTGGTCATGCCGGCCAGTCCGGCCTTGGCAGCGGCGTAGTTGGCCTGTCCGGCGTTGCCCGCCACGCCGGCCACCGACCCGACGTTGATGATCCGGCCCCACTTGCCCCGCATCATGGGCCGCAGCGCTGCCCGGCAGGTGATGAACACGCTCCGCAGGTTCGCGTGAATGACCTGATCGAACTCTTCATCGCTCATCCGCAGCATGAGGTTGTCTCGCGTGATGCCGGCATTATTGACCAGGATGTCCAGCCGCCCGTGCTTCTGTGCGATGCCTTCGATCGTCGCGGCAAGTCCGGCGTGATCCGTGATGTCGGCCTCAAGCGCTTCGGCTTGCCCGCCGTTGGATGCGATCTGCTGGGCGATCGCTTCCATCGCCGGGACGCTTCGGGCCAGCATCACCACATGGTGTCCGTCGGCGGCCAGCGCGCGGGCGGTGGCTTCACCGATGCCCCGGCTGGCCCCGGTGACCACCGCGATACGTTGAATGGTTGCTTCTGTCATGGGTTTCAAGTTCCTTGGTCGACCATGGGGCGTTCCGGCATCGGCACGGCCGGCTCCGCCTGGGCATGCGGCATCAGCGATGGCTCAGTCCGCCGAACGCGGTCATCCGCCCGCCGGGCTTGTCTCCAGGTTCATTTCCGAGAGCGGAGCGACCTTGACCTGGCGATCGATTCGCCGCATCAGGCCGGCGATGACCTTGCCCGGGGCGAGTTCCACCCAACCCGCGTTCCGGTAGGGATCGCGCTCCAGCAGCCATTGCATGGACTGGGTCCATCGCACCGGACTCGTAAGCTGTTCAACCAGCCTCGCCCGGATCGATGCCGGGTCGTCAGGGTGCGGCTGGGCCGTGACGTTGGAGATCACCGGTACCGTCGGCGTATTCCACGCGATCTTCTCCATCGCCTGGCCGAGCTTATCACCGGCCGTGGCCATGATCGGAGAATGAAACGCTCCGGCGACGCGCAGCGATGTTGCCCGAAGGCCCATCTCCGCGGCGACCGTCAGGGCGCGTTCGCAGGCGGGCTTTGATCCGCTGACCACCACCTGTCCCGGACAGTTGAAGTTGGCCGGCACGAGGATGTCATCGCCGCGTGCGCGGCCGCAGAGTTCCTCGGCCTGCCGTTCGTCAGCGCCCACCAGAGCGACCATGCCGCTGGGTGTTTGCGTGGCGGCTTCCTGCATGGCGCGGCCGCGCACCTGAACGATCTTCAGCCCATCCTCGAAGGAAAACGCGCCGGCCAGGTGCAGAGCGGTGAACTCGCCAAGGCTCAGTCCCGAGGCGCTCTGGATTCGCCCGATCCGCCCGAGGCGTTGGGCCACGGCGAAGCTCGCCGCGCCGCACACGTAGAGCGCAACCTGCGTCACATCGGTTCGCGTCAGTTGTTCTTCGGGGCCTTCAAAGCACAGGCGCGTCAGGGGAATGCCCAGGATCTTCTCGGCCGTATCGAATAGCTGTCGAGCCTCCGGGTGCGCCTGATGGAGGGCGGCACCCATCCCGACGTGCTGCGATCCCTGACCGGGGCAGAGCAGGTTGTTCGGCGATGGAGTTGCGTCGGTCATGGAATCAGGGTTCCGTCAGCGGGGCTAAATCCGGTGTGAAGCGGCCGGAGAAATTGATCAGGCGCGCGGGCACGGGTCGCAACGGCTTGGGCGCTACCCGTGGCGGCGTGTCGATGCATGGGGGCAATCATGCAAGCCGCATGGTCGGCCGGATTCGGCGAACCCGGCCTAGCGTGATCCCGCGAGCGACTAAAGCCGCCAGAGGCTGGTTGCCCAGGTCAGGCCGCCTCCCAGCGCCACGAAGAGCACCAGGTCGCCCTCGACCAGTCGGCCGGCGCACCGTAACTCGTGGAAACATAGCGGAACGCTTGCGGCGGCCGTGTTCCCGAAGCGATCAATATTAACATAAATCCGGTCATCCGTCAGTCCCAACCGTCGGGCCGCACCCTCGATGATCCGGGCGTTGGATTGATGAACCAGGATCGCCTTGAGCTGATCCAACTCGACGCCGGCGGCCTCAACGGCATCGAGAATGGTTTGTTCCAGGGTTGAGACGGCGAATCGATAGATCTCGCGCCCATTCATCTGCAGGGTGTTGAGTTTGCCCGAGAAGATGGCATCGTTCTCGGGAATGTCCTGGTTCGTGCGTGGGCAGTAAAGATCGCGCCATCCAGCGCCGTTGCTGTACATCGACTGATGGATGCAGCCCTGGTTCGGGGATGAATCGGCGCTGAGAACGACGGCCGCGGCACCATCGCCGAAGAGGACGCAGGTTCGCCGGTCGGACCAATCAACGGTCTGGCTGAGCACTTCCGCGCCGACGACAAGGATGTTGTTCATGGCACCGGTGGCGATCAGGCCGGCGGCCATATTGAGGGCATAGACGAATCCGCTGCACGCCGCGCCGATGTCCACGGCGCCGGCGGGGGTGGCCCCCAGTTGGTCGACGAGCCTTGCGGCGGTGGAGGGCGTGAGCATCTGTGGCGACATGGTGGCGACGATCGCCATGCCCAGATCGCCCGGGGCAAGCTGAGCGCTCTGGAGCGCCTGCCGCCCGGCTTCCACCGAGAGCGAGAGCAGCGACTGCCCCTCGCCGATGATGTATCGCTGGCGGATGCCGGTTCGCTGCACGATCCACGCATCGCTTGTATCGACGGTCCTGGAAAGTTCGGCGTTGGTGACGACCCGCGCGGGGATGGCGGCGCCGGAGCCCGCGATTCTGGCTGGGATTCGGATGCGGGGTTGGCTTCGAGCCAAGCCGGCGTTCATGCCGCGCCCTCTTCCATGGGATCCAGACCCGCGATGGCCTCCACAATCCCCGCATTGACATCGTGGCGGGAGAACTCGATGGAGTTCCGGATGGCCGCCTTGATCGTGCGGGCCACGCTCGAGCCATGACAGATCACGCAGATGCCGTTGACCCCCAGCAGCGGAGCGCCTCCGTATTCGTGATAGTCGTGCTTGCGATAGATGCTCTTGACGATGGGCGTGAACTTCGGAGCCAGGTCCGGATCGGTTTCAGCGATCTCGCGATGGATCGTCTGGAAAAGCCCGGCGGATAGCCCCTCGGCCAGTTTGAGCACGACATTGCCGGTGAAGCCTTCACAGACAACCACGTTGGCCTTGCCATCGAACAGTTCACGACCTTCGCAGTAACCGACATAGTTGAGTGTGCGGTCGGTTCGAAGAAGCTTGTTGGCGTCCTTGACCAGTTGGTTGCCCTTGGTTTCCTCGGCGCCGATGCTCATCAGGGCGACCTTCGGCTCACGGATGCCGGTGACGCGCTGGGCGTAGACGTTGGCCATGTGGGCGTACTGGTAAAGGTGGCCGGGTTTGGGCTCGGGGTTGGCGCCGACATCGCAAAGGATGACCGGGCCGGCGAAGGTCGGCAGGGTGACGGCGATGCCGGGGCGGTAGACACCCGGAAGCCGCCGGACGGTCATCATGGCCGCGGCGACAAAGGCGCCGGTGTTGCCGGCGCTAAGGACGATGTCGCATGTGGGGACGTTGCCGCGCCTGCCCGCCAGTTGAGCCATGCGGACCAGCGAGCTGTCGGGCTTGTTGCGAACCGCCATGACCGGCGTTTCGTCCATCTCAATGATCTGGGAGGTCGCGATGATTTCCAGGCGCGGATCACCGGTCAGCCCGCGCTTCTCGATCCCGCGGCCGATGACCGACTCATCACCCAGCAGGACAAGGCGATCGTCGGGCTCGATCAGGGGCAGCGCATCGAGACTGCCCTCTAGAATGGCGTCCGGCGCATGGTCCCCGCCCATGACATCAACTGCAATCCGCACGTTTTATTCATCCTTGTTGCGGCCGGGGACAATGAAGCCGGTCTGGCGCGAGCTGCGCGGCCGGACATATCCACAGGACGGGCAAGCGGTGTGGTGTGGCTTGGAAGCGCCGCATTGCGGGCACCGGGTGAAACCGGCCGGACGCAATGCATGGTGCGCACGGCCCATCCGGGTCTGGGATCGGGTTTTTCGCTGGCAGGGAAGCATGCTCGACGACCTTTGCAAAGGCGCGCAGGCGCGGTTGGGGGGTGGCTGTCATCAGGGTCTCGACCCGGGCGCATCCAGACCGAGTAGAGAGAATCGAAAAGAATAACCACCACCCCTTGAAACGTCAAATGATTACGCGAGCCGTCCATACCGCGAACCAGCCGGTCGGATGATGGATTCGGCGCCGAATCAGGCCCGTGGCGCGATGCCGATCGCGGCCGATTCGCGCTGTGGCCGCCAGGGCCATGCTCGGAGCAGGTTCACGCCATGCCGGCGCGAAGGGCCCAAAGATGGCGGGCAAAGTGCTCGGTCAACACCTGCTCGTGGATCGCCGGCTCGCTGTCAAGAACCCCCTTGATCGCCTCGCCCAGGGTCGGGTCCGTCAGTACCGAGCCGAATGTGCAGTGCAGAATCTGTCGTCCCGGTTCTGTAAATCCTTTTCCTTCCGGGGTTTGTGCCCATGCTTGAAGGTAGGTCGCCTCCAGGGCGTCGTTGTCGCTGATTTCGGAGGGCGGGGGTACGCTGTCGAGCGTGGCTGAGACGTGGTAGGTGGCTCGATCGGTTTCGTACCGCTGACGCGAGAACTCGATCACCCGGCGGAAGAGGCTGGGCTCGCACCGCGCCACGACGCGAAGCGCTTCGAGGTAGCTGGTGCCGGCGGTCTTGACGTGGAAAAGTCCGGCGGTCGTTCTGGCGAAAATCGGGTACATCGATAGCTTGTCCGAGCCGGAGTGAAGGCTGAGCTTGTACGGCCCCAGGTCGCGGGCGATCGCGGCATGGTCCTTCATCGACCGCTCCAGCGCCGCCAGATCGCCCTTGTAGTCCACGCCCTTTTCCAGTTCACCGATGAAACGCGGCGCCAGGGAAACGACTTTGACCTCCGCGACTCGGAGTTGGTCGGCGATGATGTAATGCTCGGCGGGGGTGGTTGGCTGCGGGGTCTCATCAACCGATATCTCGATCTCATAAGGCATCGATCGGGCCGTCGCCGCCGAACGGATGTACCGCGCCAGCTCGATCGCGTGGCGAATCGCCCGGCCGTACTTGACCGCGGCGCGGCGAACGGTCGTGGGATCGAAATCGATCGTCGGCCCTTCGGGCACCGTGATCCGTTTGCCGATGTATCGCTCGACCCAGGGCACCTGGTCGCGAACCGCTTCGAAGGCGGCCGCCAACGGCGAATCCGAGCCCCGGGCATCGTAGTCGTCGGCCTTGGGATCCACATGGTCGGACGGGTCGATGGTGAAGAACACAAAGCCCGCATCCGCGGTGACATCCACGTCTTCGGGGTTCTTCAGATGGTCGGCATCAGCACCCCAGGGATCGCCGAAGCCCGCTTTATCCAGCGATTGCACCGCCGCCTCCATGACCTGGGACGGGTTACGCTGCGTTCGGGTCATCTCCCGGATCGACTGCTGGGCGAAGATGCCGCGAATGGGTCCGCCAGCCTCACGCAGCGAGGCCACATGGCCGGGACCGGCGGTGCCCAGGCGGTCACCGAAGCCGAAGCTGGGTTCCAGTCCAAGGGGGGAAGGCGTAAGCTTGCGCGTGTCAGGCATGGCGGGATGTCTCGCTTTCTTGCGGAAACCGGGTGATCAGGGGCGATTCGTCGAAGTCGCGGCGTGATGCATCAGGGCGTGGGTCTGGCGCGGCCGCTGTCCGGCGAGCAAGGTAACCTAAAACACGGGGAAGGCACGGTCAATAATTCGTGGGTCAGGTTCAGGTTAGCGCTGCCGCGCGACGGGGCTTCTCCAGACTCTTCTTTGCGATGATCAAAAAACGCGGCGAAATGCGCAAAACGCTGTTTCAAAAGAAATTAGCAGCATTTGGATGTTTTTGAGGGTATGATTCGGGTCGGGGCTCGTTGATGTCCGTCGGTCAGGCTTGGGGACCAGCTTCAGGCTATGGCCTGCCCGCGGCGATCGTTGGGGCAGTGTTCAGGAGGGCTTCATGCGAATCGGACTCATGACCGGCTTGATACCGGGGTTGCTGTTTGGTCTGGCGACCCTGACGGTGGGCTCGACCGGCCCGAAGCTCTTTTTCGATGAGGCGGATATCTCCGCGATTCGCGACCGGCTCGATCACGAACCTTACGCCTCGATGTTCGCCCGGATCGCGGCCCTGCCCGAAGCCACCCCGGCCGACCCGGCCAACAACATTCACGTTCAGTATGCCCGTGCCGACAATGCGCTTCACTACGCCACGCTGTATCTGTTCATTGAAGATGAGCAGTATGCGGTCAAGGCGCGCGATTTTTCACTGCAACTGGTTAACGATCCCGATTGGGCGCGCGATGGCTATCGGGCACTGTCGCGGGCGTACATGCTGCGGGGCGTGGCGATCGCCTATGACCTGACCAAGAGCTCGGCGGCGTGGGATGTCGACCTTGGCGGTGGATCGAGCAATGACCGGTCTTATGTCTCTGAGCAACTCAAGGCCATGGGTGACAGCCTCATCGCCAGCGGCGGTTCCGGCTACAACCACAACAACAACTGGCGGGCGGTTCGATATTCGGCGGCGGGCCTGGCCTATCTGGCCACGGATGAGCCGGTTGCCGCTTCAGGAAGCACCAGCGTTCAGAACGCCTACAACCAGGTCAGGGGCTTTTTCAGCAATCAACTGACGACGAGCAGCCAATCCAACGGCTGGATGTATGAGCCGGTGAATTATGCCACCTACCCCGCGGCTTTCTGGGGCGTATTTCACCAGGCGGCGATCCGGCATGACCCATCGTTCAATTACATCGAAGACTCCGCGGTTCCCGGCATCAAGCACAATCTGATGTCCGTGGCGTTCTCGGTCGTGGCCATTCCCAAGGCCGAGGCGTATGTGGGTGGCGGTTTCGGCATTGTGCCCGACTGGGCCAATGGACACACCAGCTATCGCCCGGAGGGCACGGCGGGACTTGGTTTGCTGGGTTCGAATGTCGCGCCGGAATATCTGCCGGCGATGCTCTGGGTCTACGACAACGTCGTCGGTGCCGCGGGTGATCAGACCTGGGATGCGACGGATCGCTACATGGGGCTCTTTTCGCTGCTCAACTATCCCAGCGATATTCAGCCGGTCAATCCGGCCGAGATCTTCGGCTTGACCTTTCACGATCCGGTCAACGGCATGACGATGTTCCGCAACCGTTTTCAGGATGGCCATGATCTGCTGTCGGGCATTCAGGCGAAACATCGACTCGTATCGCAGAATCACAATGGGCCGGATTTGAACAGCTTCCGAATCATCGGCTTGAACTCCATCTGGGCGACAGGCGGCGGAAACCAGAATCCCGCCGGGCAGACCACGGTGTTTCCGGTCGATCCAGGACAAGCTTCGTACTCCAACGCTCCGGGAAACACCGTCGCCAAGCAGTTTTTCGAAGATGGCAGCGGCTGGGCGATCGTGGATGGAACCAATGTTGGCACCAGCAACCATCGCCGCCGATTCATCACCGATTACTCCGACCAGACCGGAGCCGAAGCGGTTTACATCGTGGCCGACACCTCCAGCAACGGTCAGTTCTGGCGCTTGAATACCGGCGCGATGAACAGCATTCAACTCACCGATTCCGGTTTCATCATCACCAGCCCCGATGACCACACTATGTATGGCCTGGTGCTTCACGGCGACCCGCAGACCATGCGAACCGGTGAACTGGTGCGTGGCTTCAAGATCGCCTACGACGGGGTTCAGTACGACAATCGCTGGGTGGACCTTCAGAGCAGCGACGGGGATTTTCTCATTGTCCTGCTGATGGTCGAAGCGGGAAACCAGCCGCCCGCCGTGGTTACGCTGGACACGCCCGCCTATGCCTCGGGCATCTTTCCAAGTGTGGTGGTGGGCAATCGCATCTACGAAGTCGGCGACGACTGGGCCAATATGAGCGCGATCAAGGACGTTGCCCTGCCGGGCGATGTGAAGCTGTCTGGTGTGGTGGATGATGCGGACCTGGCCATGGTTCAGGCGAACCTGGGCATGGACGGTGCGTTCTGGATGGACGGTGATCTGACCGGCGATGGCCGGGTCGGGCTCCGGGATGCCTTTGCGGTTCTTGAAAACCACGGCGGCCCGGGCGCTACGGCGATTCCCGAGCCGGCGTCCCTGGCGGTGCTGGGTCTTGGCGCCGTCTTTCTGCTCGGCAGCGCTCGACGATCGCGGCGGGCCTTCTGAAATTCCGGGTATGGACAGTTGGCGATTCTCCGAAGCTTACGATCGCATTCCAGCCCGTTGGCAAGCTGAGCGCCTTGATGCCGGCCGTGCCCGGCAATCGATGCTGTCGCCGCGACGTTGGAAACCGGGCCTCGGAGGTTCTCACGCGTGGTCGGTTGATCCTGATCGAGACTCGATGTCCCCATTGACTGGAGCCGCATGATGTTCGGATGGATGCCTGGCGGGCGAAATGCAACGGCCCTGATGATTCGGTTCGCTCTGACGGCGGCGATGACTTTCCTTGTGGCTGGCGATATCACGGCGTGGGCTGAAGATGAGGCTGGCGCCGGGGCTTCGGTCGTGCCGACCGACAATCCGGTGGCTGCCCATTACCGTGGCGATGAGGGATATCCCGCCTGGACCGACCGGATCAACTGGTCTCGCGTTATCGACATGAGCCGTTATGAGAACGGCCGCACCGAGTTCGAGCGATTCGAGAATGCGCGGGATGAGCTTCACGCCGCCGGTGGAGGCGTGCTTTATTACCCGGCCGGGACGTACGATTTTTCCGATCGCCCGGCCCACGGCCCCCATGGCCGCGGTCTGATGTTGCGTTCGGGCGTGGTGATCCGTGGCCAGGCACCGGTCGCCGAGCGCCGATCAGCGTTGGGCGAGGATGGCCTGCATACGCCGACTCGCTTTGTCCTTGGCTTTCAGGAGCGGGGCGGAGGTCAGGTGCCGCTGGATTGGAACCTGATCGGCATCATGGCCTCGGAGGGTGAGCGGCTGGCCGATGTCCGCGATGTCGGGGTGGTTTCGGTGACGCTTGAAGGTGGGGTGGTTTATTTCGGGCCGGACTTCGACTGGGGTGAGGGCGTGACGTGGGGCAACGGCGGAAGCTGGCGCAGCGCCTTTGTCAAGGATCGGTGGCGCGATCGCATTCCTGATGGAACCCATCCGGGCGATCCGTTCATGGCCGGGCCCGTGGTGCTCAGGAGCAACGGTGGCCGCGACCCGGACGGCACTCCGTTTTCCGAAGCGCCGGGCATCGAGCCCCAGCGCGATGCCTCGCGATTGCATGGCGCGGGCCGGGGCCGGCTGGTGTTCGGTTGCCGACTTGAAAGCGCGGCCTTCCTCAACGATTTCGACAACGCCGGGCGGAAGGAATCCCCCGAAGGCTTCGGCCCGGATGGCTTTCACATGGCGCGGTATGTGGCTCGAATCAGCGTCTACGGCTCGCAGGTGCTGGTGGCCAACAACCATCTGCCGATCGAGAGCCGGCGCCATTTCACCCACGAGCAGACCACCGTGCGCACCAGCCCCGTGCATGGCCGGGGCCAGGGCAACGCCTACCAGATGCTCAACACGCGCCGAAGCGTGGTGCTCTTCGACTACGGGCGCACGATGGGCATCGATGTGAACAAGGACCTGCTGACGCTGCTTCAGGCACCGCTTCGCGAGGATTTCGAGCGGGGCTTTCATGAACCGGGCGTGGCGATTCTGGACAATCGCGTGGCCAACCATGGACACAAGGGCTTCAACCTTTCCGGACGCTGGATGGTGGTGCGCCGCAACCACAACGATCGCGCGCTGTTGCGATCGGGCCAGGACCCCTACGGCATCGGTGGTTGGATCCTCACGCTCGATGGTTTCGTGGAAAGCTCGGCCGGTGGGGGTGGGATGATCTCGGACAACTACACGCGCGCTTTCGATATGGCCGGTCGCGATCTCTGGATCGATTCGAACTACTACGAGAACCTTGGATCATGGCCGGGCAACGATGGCGAAGGCATCCTGTGCCAGAACCACAATGGAACGTTCATCCGATCCTGGGCGATCACACGCAATCGCCATGAGCAGGGCGGGGGCAAGAGCAGCTACATCGGCGGCTGGGGTGTTGGTGTTCAGGGGCTGCTGATCGCATGGAATCGAACGGCCGGTGGTGTGGGCATGTTCGGCGGGGCGATGGGCCCGAGCAATATCGCCGTGGTGGGCAATCGTGCCGGCGAGGTGAATGTGCCTCGACGCGGCGCGATCACCTCGAACCCCTCAGGCCGGCTCGTTCCGCCGGACAACATCACAACCCGGGTTGTGGACGATGTGGCGGTGCGGATCGAATGGCGCGACCGGACGGACGCCGAGATCGGCTATCGCGTCGATCGCAGCATCGATGGCGGTCCCTGGACAGCCATTGCCTATCGTCCGCCGCAGATGACTTCGGACCCGCGCAACGAGCCGGTCTGGATCGATTACCTGGCCCCGGCGGAAAAGGCATTGCGCTATCGTGTCGTGGCGATCAATAGCAACGATGGCGATGAGGGGGCTTCGGAATCCACGCCGGTGGTTCGGCTCGATCGCCCCAGGCCCGATTGATCGCGTTGCTTTGATCACCCCGGATGTGATGCGTTCGGAGACCTGATCGCCAACATCCGTTCAAGCAAGTGGCGACTCTTGGCGCGCCAGGATTCATCGGCCAGACGTTCACGCCGCCGGTGGAGTCGTGCCTCCGCTTCGCCAGCCTGCACAGCGCGCCTGCAAGCGGCAAGAAACGCCTCGTGCTGGTCCACCACATCGCAGCAATCTTCCCAGCCCTCGGTCGCGGGCAATTTTCGCACGACGACCGGACGGCCCGTGGCCAGATATTCCTTGAACTTCAACGGCTGCATGGCGCGGGTGACGGGCAGATCGGCATAGGGCATGACCAAGGCCCCGGCTTGCCGCGCCAGGGCCGGAAGCCGCTCATAGGCGATCGGGCCGCACAGACGGATGTTCGGATGGTTCAGCAGACGCGGATCGGGGTTTTGCCTCGGGCCGGCCAGCAGCAATCCGCCGCACTGCTCCGCGGCGGCCAGGCACCAATCCGCATCCAACCGCTGATCGACATATCCCCAGAACAGGAGGAACGGCGAATCAGGCAGCCTGGAATCCTCGATCGCGGGTGTACCCTCATCGTCCGGATCCGATGCCGCCCAATGGTCCGGGTCGATGCCGTGGGTCAGAAGCTCAGCGCGGCAACCCATACCCGCCAGCCGATCCACCAGCACCGGGCTGACCGCCACCGCAAGATCGATCTTGCCCACAAGTTCCCGCTCCATCGCATCCATCACCGTCCCATCGAGGCCGGGCCACACCGAAAAATCATCCACGCAGTAGTAAACCCAGTGATCGACCTCGATCGATCCCGGCAAATCGGCCACCAGCGGAATGGTGGTCATCACGATGCGCGGCGGCCGTTGCTCCGTTTGTGGGGTGATCGATGCAAGGGCCTGGTTCACCGCTCGCGAGATCAAACGTCGGTTGAGCCGACGCTGCCAGCCCGTACGGAAACCCGGATACATCCGCGGACTGATGATCCTTGGACCGGGCACCGTTTCCAACGTGGGCGTATCAGTGTCCGAAGCGCGGCGGGGGGTGAGCCACGCCTTGAGCTTGGCCCACACCTTGGCGATATCCTCCCGGTTGAGGCCCGGCAGCCGCGTGCCGATGGTGTTTACCCAGATCACATCACAATCATCCAGCCAGTACCGTGCCAGGTGCTGGCTGCTGGAGGGGTGCCTTCCCCAATCATCGGAGAAGACCACGATCTGCGGCTTGGGTTGGGGCATGTTTCAGGGCGTATCGGCCGATCGGCGGGTCGGACACGAAGATACCCGTTCCCGAGGCCGTGCGCGGCCGTACCACCAGCCCGTCTCCGTCCGGGTGGTACACTGAAATGCCGTGACCGTTCGCGGCTTTGATGTTGTCATGAAGGAGCCTGATCCGTGAGCCTCGCCGATGAGCTGCTCAAGCTCGAACAATTACGAAAATCCGGCGGCATTTCCGAGGAGGAATTCGCGCGGCTGAAGGCCAAGCTGATGGATGGATCATCGGACACCGGACCTGGCCCAGCCTCCGCACCGCCGCCACCGCCCAGGATGCGCTCTCCCCGGGAGATCGAGCAGCAGACGCGGCAATGGGCGATGTTCATTCATCTCTCCCAGCTTCTGAATTTTGTCCTGCCTGGAGGCGGCATTGTTGCGCCGATCGTGCTCTGGCAGATCAAGAAAGATGAACTGCCCGGGATCGATGAACACGGCAAGGCGGCGGTGAATTGGGTGATCAGCCTCCTGATCTACGCGATCGTCGCCGGAATGTTTTCGTTTATTTTGATCGGCATTCCCTTCCTGTTTGCTTTGGCTGTCCTGGGTATCGTCTTCCCCATCATCGCCGGCTTGCGCGCCGGCAACGATGGCGTGCTCTGGAACTACCCGCTTTCGATCCCGTTCATCCGCTAGGCCCCGTGAACGTTCTGGCACCAGGCTCACTTCCGGGGCCGGGGCTGGGGGCTGGGGGCGGGTCAACCGCCGGCTGAGCGGTCTTCGATGAAGTTTTCGACGGGCTTGCCCGTCTGGGGGTCGATTTCCGGGGCGATCGGTTCGGCGGCGTAAGTGACCGGGCCGGGCTTCTCCTTGCGCCAGGGCTGGCGGGCCATGATTCGGCGGGCGGTCTGCCGGCCCGAGACGATGGCCTGATCGTCGGTGCCCTGATCGGGTGGTGAGGAGGCCGGCTCGGTGGCGGTCTTGCCGCGGAAGACGTGCAGGGTCTGCGTGGGGAAGGCGAAGCTCACGCCCAGTTGATCGGCCAGGCGGATGGTATCGAGCATGAAGCGTTCGCGTTCGCGCAGTTCGACCGCCCAATCCGGCACCGACCAGAAGATGCAGACCAGCACGTTGAGCGAGGAGGGGCCGAATTCATTGAGATAGATGACGTAGTAATCCTTACGCGTGTAAGGGTGATGGCGAACGATTTCGCGAATGCCTTCGACAAAAGCGGTCAGCTTTTCCGGTGGCGTGTTGTATTGCACGCCGACGTGGGTGAACCAGCGGCGGTATTTTCTCCGCCCGTAGTTATCCACCGTGGCCCGCACAAGGCTGGCGTTGGGCAGCGTGATCTGGGAGTTGTAGAAGGTGCGGATGCGCGTGGAGCGGAACCCGAGTTCTTCGACGATGCCTTCGGTATCGCCCACGACGACCCAGTCGCCGACTTCAAACGGCCGGTCCAGAATCACCGCCACGCTGCCGAAGAAATTTTCGACCGTGTCCTTGGCCGCGAAGGCGAACGCCAGCGACCCGATGCCCAGGCCCGTCAGCAGCGGCACGATGTCGATCCGAAGCGTGTTGGCGGCGTAGATCAGGCCCACCACCACGATGAACACCTTGATCGCCTTGCGCAGCAGGGGCACGAGAATGTCATCGATCTTGATCCGGGTCCTGGCCGCCTTCTGGGCCATGGCCTCGGTCACCAGGTCGGTGATGCGCCAGGCCGCCCAGGTCATGCTCAGGATCAGCATCACCCGGATCGCCGTCAGGAGGATTATCTCCGGCAGTTCCGGCAGGCCCATGAGGGTCACGACCGCAAGCCAGAACAAGGCCGCGGCGGCGATGCCGATCGGCCGGACCGTGTCCTGAATGGTCTCCAGGCGCGCCTTGGCGTCATGGCGGCGGAATGTCTGCTTGAGCAGCAGGCGAATCACGACACGGACGGTGTGATCGAGGACCACACCCGCGAAAATGATCAGGAGAATCGTCAACCACTGCCAGTAGCGCATGCCGCCGAAGCCCTCTCGGGCGAGGGTGCGACTGACGTTTCGCTCCAGCCACCATTCGATCGAATCCGCCAGGGTGAGGAACCGCTCATCCCGCCCGGCGACGATCGGCAGCGGCAGGAACTGTTCATAAAGCCGGGGGATGTTCTGCACGGTCCTCGGGCTGAATCGCCAGGCGCCGTCAGCCCCGCGACGCAGGGCGATGAACGGATCATCCATCGTCAGCAGCGATGCGATTCGTCCATGGGCGGGCTTATCCGGATCGGGAAAGAAGACATAGCGCTCGATGCCCAATTCGCGCACGCGCGCGGCGCTGGGAAGTTCATCGACATCGATCAGCTCGATGCGATTGAGGATGCCATAGAGATGCCGGGCCAGGGTTCTTGGATCATCCGGCACCAGTTCAGGATCGCTCAGGTCCAGGCAGGCGGTCACGCTCGCCCAATCGGTGGCCACGCCCTGGAAAGCGGTCAGAAAGGTCAGCATGGTTTGACGCGGACTGACCAGCCGGCCATCGACTTCTCCGTGCGAGGGAGCGCTGTCGGAGCCGGCTTCGACTCCAGATGCATCGGCTCGCACGGTCGAAACACCCGTTCCGATCACCAGCAGCAGGCACGCCAAGGCCCATGCAATCGCCGCCGGGCGATCGCCGCCGACCGCCCAGTGCCGTCGGCATCGAAACACGTCTGGTCTGAAGAAACGATCGATCCGCAAGATTCAACCTCTGTGGCAATGCGCCCTGACGGTTTTACACATTGATCATGGCCGTCCGGTGTCTTCCTCGTCGGTGATCACGCGATGGCTCGATTCGATGATGACCTGTCGACGATCATCGTTCGAATCACGATCCTTGGGTCGCTCGCCGCCGATCCAGCGGACCATGCCATCGATCCAGCCCAGCACCGTGAAGGTGATCAGAAAAACGATACCGGAAAGCACCAGTCCCAGAACCAGAATCAACATCGGGACCAGAACAAGAACCCCGGCCAGCATCAGGGAGATGCGCCAGACCCACCCGGAGCGCCCCTTGCCAAGTCGATTCAGGGGGCCACCGAGGTTCGCGCCTGGAATGTTGAAGGAGCCAAACCGAAAACCAGTGCCGGGATTTTCCATATCCAAGAAGGTAAGCGGCCCGGCCAGCCGCCACAAATCCACCCCCACCCCCGACTTGCCGATTGCGGAATCGCAAAACCGGCCGGCTGGCCGCGAGCGGTACCGGCTGGGCACCGATCCCGGCCGATTACCAGCCCAGGAGTTGCTCGGCCAGCAGGCCGCCCAATCGTTGCCGGGTTGGCCGGTTCGATGCGCCAAGCAAGAGCTCGATGTGTTCGACCACTGGCGCGGCGGGCTTGCCCTCGGCATCAACCTGTGCGCGCAGGGCTTCCAAGTCCCCTCCAAGCCGCCAGGCCGTGATCGCCAGTCGTTGTGATTCCGGGATATTGTTCCACGCCTGAGGTTTGGGCCAGTCGATCGCACCGATCGCTTGCCAGGATTCTTCCGGATCGTCGCCATGCCCGGACGATTGAACGAGTAATTCGATAGCGCCGGACTTGATGGCCGCGCTGGACGAAGCATCGTATGTCCTGGGCGTGGTGTTCGTCACTCGATCAAGTTCGAGGACGACCAGCCATGTTCCCGATCGGCCTGATATCGCCCCCGCTTGCCCCTTGCCTTCCGAAAGCTCGTACATCGCAGTGGCCTGATTCGATTGCTCGCTGACAAGACGATCAGGTAACGCCAGGCGCAAAGCGATCCCGGCGGGGAGCGCGGCGACCGGTGGATGCCCACACAAGGTCAGAACCGCCTCCTCTGTCGATTCTCCACCCGTGGTCCGAATCCACCGGCCGCCGAGCTCGCCGTCCGTATTCACTTCGATAGGAAGCTTACCGGTCGAATTTGAGGATTCGGTGAATTCGCCGACATCAGCCGTCCAGCCCAGGACCGGCCCCGGCTGGCTTGCCTCCAGCCACCTCGCCCACGGTAGCGAGACGGACTGATCCTCCGACAGGATGACGATTCGCGGGTCCATGCCCGCCTCGGCCGCCTCCCGGGCCTGCGCGGCCAACAGCGATCGGGCGGCCGCATGGCTGGTGACCTGCCGGGGCAGAGCATCCATCAGCCGGTGGTAATCCGGAGTGGTGATCGGTGCCCGGGCTCGGTCAAGAACAATGCCGCTGGATTCATCCGCAACGGTAATGACGGTGATGCGCTGATCCGGCTCGAGCGACTCAATCACCCTTCCCAATGCGATCACCGCCTCGGTCAGTCCGCCCGGCATGCTCGAATCGGCCCGGAGATCGATGACCACCCCCAGCCAGCCCGGGCGTGGCAAGTCATGCAACTGGGATCGGGCATTGGCGCTGGTCTGAGGCGCAGGTAATCCCCGGCGATCGCCCTGGGCGCGGATCAGAAGGAGATCCCGATCGGGATTCCAAGGCGATTCGACAAGCCAGGCATCAAGCGGGGAAGCATCATCCGGCCGATCCGTCGGCGACGATCGCGGGCCAACGAGGTCAGCGTATCCGGCCAGGAGATGGTCCGGATGGAACAGGTCGGAGGGTAGCGAGGCCTGGCGGCGATGGGCCAGCTCGAGCAGCGCGTGCAGGGGTGCGGCATCTTGCCGCGCAGGGAGCACGGTCAACGCCGAGTCATCATGGCGTGGCGGAAACGGATGGGCGTGTGGCACAGCCGAACCCGCCAGGGCTTTGCGATAGGCATCGATGGGGATGGGCGGGGCGCTAGGCCAGTTTGAACGTTGAGCATCGAACGCCGGGGGCATTCGCTGGGCCAATGCGCGAGGGAGGTGCGGCCATGCCGGACGAGGGGATTCCAGCGGTGTGTCGGGCAGGGTCGGAACGGGCACCGCGTCCAGTCTGCGGTCGCCGCGCATATGACGGAACTCCGAAGTAGAGAACGGGTTGATCGCCGACCAGTTGAGGGCGATCATCACCGCTCCCAGCGAAGCGACCAGCACAAGGGCTGCGGCGGCGGCCCAGTGTGCGTTCCATGAATTGGCGGACTTCAACCGCCAGGGCCGGATCGGCGATGAATCCTCATCCGTTTGCTGGTCTGCCGGGTCATCAGGTTCAGCCGTGGGTTGGCCGGCATCGGTCAAGCTCAGCGAGGACGATTGGGGATGTTCTCTGGCAGCGCGATGGATCGCGACCAGACGCGCATCATCGAGGCTCAGTGGCTGGTCGCCGGTTCGCCCCGACGCCTGCAAAGTGGTTTCAAGCCATTCGACATCGCGGCGGATGGCCTGGGCTTGAGCCATGCGATCGGGATCGGCGACAATCCATGCGCCGACCTCATCAGCCCGTTGAGCATCCAGCTCACCCAGCACCCACGCGGTGATTTCCCAGGGTTCGACAGATTGGGGTTCAGGTTGGGTCATGGTTGGGAAAAACTCATTCGGGATGCCGGGCAGACGATGTATCCGGGGGTTGGGTTTCCGCTGTCGGGCTGTCGGTCTTTTCCATCGCGGATCGGAGATCGCCGAGCCCTTCGTGGATCAGCCAGCCGACATAGCCGACCTTGATGTCCATCACTTCGGCGATTTCCTTGTAAGACAGGCCACCTTCGAAACGGAGCAGCAGGGCATGGCGGCGAGGCTCGGGCAGACGGCTCAAGTTCCCTCGCAGCCGCTTGATGGATTCATCGTGTGCCATCGTCTCCAGCGGCGTGCGTTCCGGTGAATCGAGCCGGTCCGCATCCAGGCCGATCTGCTCCTTCCTGGGCCGACGCCGAAGCTGGTCGAGGCAGTGGTTGCGGCAGACGGTAAAGAGCCATGATGCAACCTTCGCCTCGATGGATGAGCGTCGCTGGCGGCAGAGCCGAAGCAGTGCCTCCTGGGCGGCGTCGCGGGCCGACTCGATCTCACCGAGCATGCTGAAGGCGTAGCTGACCAGGGGGCGCTGATACCGCTCGGCCATCCGTGTCAACCAGTCCACATCCTCGGAGTCTCGTTCCGGCAAACCGATCGTCTCCGGACGGCCCGACGGCAGCTTCCCGTCGTCTCGGCCGCGCTACTTTCAGCAGCCGGTCAAGACGATCCATGTCATGGTGGGAAACGTTCGTCAGGGAGTTTTGTTAGTGAACATCGGAGCCCCGCAACGGGTCGGGCACCAGTCTTGTGGGTATAACCACTGTGATTAGATCGTGTTACCGCCAACATGCCGGCTCGCGGTCGGTTCGCCCAACTCGTGATACTCCTGAAGCGTGCGGACGCCCCAGCCACTGGTCTTGAGCGCGGTGATCGCGCTGACCGCCGCCGCCGCCGCCGCCGTGGTGGTGATCATGGGCACATTGAAGCGGACCGCCGAGGAACGTAGTTTGCCCTCGTCGGTCTTGATCCCCTTGCGCGTGGGGGTGTTGATGATCAGCGCCAGCTCGTGATTCTTGATCAGGTCAACACAGTTGGGCCGACCCTCGGCGATCTTCTTCAGGAGCGTGGTCTGGACTCCCTGTTCTTTGAGGTAGTCCCGTGTGCCACCGGTGGTCAGCACTTCAAAGCCAAGCTTCACAAGCTGGCGGGCCACCTCGACGATGTGCGGCTTATCGCTGTCGCGGACGGAAAGGAAGACCTTGCCCTCCAGCGGCAGCGTCGTGCCCGAAGCAAGCTGGCTTTTGAGAAACGCCAGGGGAAAATCTCGGTCGATGCCCATGACCTCCCCGGTGGAGCGCATCTCCGGCCCGAGGATCACATCCACACCGGGAAACTTGCTGAAGGGAAAGACCGATTCCTTGACGGAGGTATGCTCGGGGGTGACCTCCTCGGTGATTTCCTGTTCGAGCAGCGATCGTCCGGCCATCGCCCGCGCGGCGATGCGTGCCCACGGCACACCCGTGGCCTTGGAGACGAACGGCACCGTTCGGGATGCGCGGGGGTTGACTTCCAGCACGAACACCTCGAACCCATCGGCCGATTCCAGCCGCCGGCCCGGCGGGCAGGGCGGATGCTTGATCGCGTACTGCACGTTCATCAGGCCACAGACTTTCAACGCCTCGGCCAGCCGTCGTGAGTGTGCCTTGAGTTGCTCGATCACCGCTTCGGGAAGCGAATAGGGCGGAATGGCGCAGGCGCTGTCTCCGGAATGAACCCCCGCCTCCTCGATGTGCTCCATCACACCGCACACCAGCGCCCGGGCCTGATCGGCCGGGGCGCAGCCGAAGTCACCGATGACATCGACATCACACTCGATCGCCTCGGCCAGGAACTTGTCGATCAGGATCGGCTGGTCCTCGAGGTCGCTGGCACCCAGGGCGATCTTCATGTAGTGCCTTAGCTGTCGCTCATCGAACACGGTTTCCATGGCGCGGCCGCCGAGCACGAAGCTGGGCCGCACCAGTACGGGGTACCCGATCCGCCCGGCGATCTCGATGGCCTCATCGATATTCATCGCGATGCCGTTCTCCGGCTGGCGGATGCCCAGATCGTTGAGCAGCTTCGCGAACCGCTTGCGGTCTTCGGCAAGGTCGATCGAATCGACACTGGTGCCGACGATGGGCACACCCGCCTCACGCAGACCATGGGCGAGGTTCAGCGGCGTCTGCCCGCCGAATTGGACGATCGCGCCCCGCACGCGCCCCTGGCCGCCGTCCAGCCGCTCGATGATGTTGAGCACATCCTCCAGCGTCAGCGGCTCGAAGAAGAGCAGATCGCTGGTGTCGAAATCGGTGGAGACCGTCTCCGGGTTGGAGTTGATCATCACCGATTCCAGATCCATGTCGCCGGCGGCGAACGCCGCCTGGACGCAGCAGTAATCGAACTCGATGCCTTGCCCGATGCGGGTGGGCCCGCCGCCGAGAATCACCAGCTTCGGCCGGTCGGTGATGCGAACTTCATCATCAATGATCGTGACGGTCGAGCCGTCATCCTCAACGGCCGTGAAGGGCGATTCGTAGGTGGAATAGAAGTAGGGCGTCTGGGCCTCGAACTCCGCGGCGCAGGTGTCCACCAGCTTGTAGACCGGCTCGATGCCCAGCGACTTGCGGTGAGCGCGGACCTGCAGAATCGTCTGGCTGCTGATCCGACCCAGGTAAAGATTGGCAAGCTGGGCATCGGAGTATCCCAGTTGCTTGGCCCGGAAGAGCAGCTCGCGCGGCAGGGATTCGAGCGATTCATGGGCCAGCAGTTCATACTCGAAAGCCACCAGTTGGTGTAGCTGATCCAGGAACCACGGGTCGATCATCGAGGCTTCGTGAATCCGCTCGATGCTCATGCCCATCTTCATCGCGTAGCGCAGGTAGTAGAGCCTTCCCTGCGAGGGCACACTGAGCTTGCGTTGCAGATGCTCGGGGGGGATGGGGTAGGGGGTTTCCAGTTCCGTGGCCCGGGCCGGGCCATCGCCTTCGGATGGCGGATGGCGGGCTTCGTCGAGGCCGGCGCGTTGGATCAGGTCATCCAGCTTCTTCCGGGCCGCGTCATCCAATCGCCCGGTCAGCCATGGATCGCGCATGAGCATCGCCGCGGCCTGAAGCGGATTGCAGCTTCCCAGTTGCGTTCGGCCCAGTTCCAGGATTCCGTCCAGCGGCTCGGCGGCATGTTTCCGGGCCCAGGCCAGCGCCGAACGCAGGCCGGCCAGCCACTTGTCCTGGCGATCCAAACCGAAGCCGAAACGCTTGACCTCCATCGAACGGATGCCCTTCTGGAGGCTTTCCTTGAAGGTTCGGCCGATGCTCATCGCCTCGCCCACGCTTTTCATCTGCGTGGTGAGGGTTTCATCGGCTTCGGGAAACTTCTCGAAGGTCCAGCGAGGCAGCTTGGTGACGACGTAGTCGATGCTCGGCTCGAAGCAAGCGACGGTCTGGCCGGTGATGTCGTTTTTCAGTTCCCAGAGCAGATAGCCCACGGCCAGTTTCGCGGCGATGCGGGCGATGGGAAAGCCCGTGGCCTTGGAAGCCAGGGCCGAGGAGCGGCTGACACGCGGGTTCATCTCGACCACGACCATCTCGCCGGTTCCCGGGTGGATGGCGAACTGGATATTGGAGCCGCCGGTCTCCACGCCCACGGCCCGGATGATCGCCAGCGAGGCATCGCGCATGCGCTGGTATTCCTTGTCCGTCAATGTCTGGGCCGGCGCGATGGTGATTGAATCGCCGGTATGAACGCCCATGGGGTCGAGGTTTTCGATCGAGCAGATGATCACCACGTTGTCATCACGGTCGCGCACGACCTCCAGCTCGTATTCCTTCCAACCGAGGGCCGACTGGTCGATGAGAATCTGGTGGTTCATCGAGGCATCCAGGCCCCGCCGGGCGATGTCCTCGAACTCCTCGCGGTTGTAGGCCACGCCGCCGCCGGTGCCGCCGAGGGTGAAGGCCGGGCGAATGATCGCCGGCAGGCCGATGGACTCCAGCACGCTCCAGGCTTCATCCATGTTCTGGGCAATGCCGCTTCGCGGGCAGCGAAGCCCGACCGACTCGACGATGTCGCGGAAGATCTGCCGATCCTCGGCGCGGTAGATCACCTCGCGATCAGCGCCGATCATCTCGACGCCATGTCGCTGCAGGACGCCCGAATCGTGCAGCAGGCAGGCACAGTTAAGCGCAGTCTGGCCGCCGAGCGTGGGCAGCAGGGCATCGATGGGGTGACCGAGTTCGGCCTCACGGATGATGATCTTCTCGACCGTCTCGGGCGTGATCGGCTCGATATAGGTCCGGTCGGCGAACTCCGGATCGGTCATGATGGTCGCCGGATTGGAGTTGACCAGCACGACGCGATAGCCCTCTTCCTTGAGTGCCTTGCACGCCTGGGTTCCGGAATAGTCGAATTCGCAGCCCTGGCCGATGACAATGGGGCCGGAGCCGATGATGAGAATCGTGTGAAGATCGGTGCGTTTGGGCATGGCGAGCCGGGGCATCCTTCCGGGTGGGCGGGGAGAGGCGGGGGTTCAGGCAAAACCGCCAGAGAATACAGGTTAAGTGGCCGATCGACAAGCATCCAGCGCGGCTGGAAAGCCGCGGGGGGAACCGATGATCCTGCAACATCGGCATGTCCGCCGACACGGCCGGGGCGGGCGTGGGCCATCACTTGGGCGCAAGGCCGATGGCTTCCAAGCCCCGTGGGCCGTGAGACGCTAAGATAAGGTAGTTTCGAGACTTTGCGAGCAGTTTATGTCCCGACCTGATGACTCGGTGCCGTCCGTTCCTCCCCGCGGCGGTATTGAATGGAACAATCTGAACTGGACGGTGGTGATTGCGATCGCCGCGCTTCATGCGGTGGCCGTTGCCGCGGTGCTGCCGATGTTCTTCTCCTGGAGCGGCCTGGTGTTGTTCCTGGTGCTCGGCTGGCTGACGGGCGGGATCGGGATCACGCTGTGCTACCACCGACTTCTGACCCATCGCTCGTTTCGCACGCCGCGCTGGTTTGAGTATCTGCTGACGCTCTGCGCATGCCTGGCCTGGCAGGGCGGGCCGGTGGAATGGGTCGGCGTCCATCGGCTGCACCACAAACATTCCGACGATGACCACGACCCCCACAGCCCCAAGCACGGCTTCACCTGGTCGCACATCCTCTGGATGCTTCGCCGGGAGATCGAGGGCATCCGTGCCCACGAGGCGGCGCGGGACCTGCTGCGCGATCCGGTCATGCGCCGGATCGACCGGTGGTTCTGGGTGCCGCAGATTGTGCTGGCGGGGCTTCTGCTGGGCGTGGGCTGGTGGATCGGTGGCTGGATGCTGGGACTGAGCTGGGTGATCTGGGGCGTTGCGCTCCGGACGGTGGTGGTCTTCCACGTGACCTGGTTCGTCAATTCCGCCTCGCACACCTGGGGCTATCAGAACTTCAAGGAGACCGGCGACGATTCGACCAATCTCTGGTGGGTGGCGCTGCTTTCGTTCGGTGAAGGCTGGCATAACAACCACCACGCCCACCCGCGCTCGGCGGCGCACGGCATGCGATGGTTCGAGTTCGATCTGACCTGGCAGACCATCCGGCTCTTGTCCTGGGTCGGCCTGGCCCGCGACATCCATCGGCCTCCGGTCGAAGTGCCCGATGCCCCCAGCGCGGAGAAGCCCGCCCCCGCCCGCGACATCTGCCCCGAACCCCTCCCCGCCCTGCCCAGGACGGCGGGGGAGTCGTAATTGTGCTCTGATCATTTTGCCGAGTTGATGAAGGTTTGGATGGCAGACACCCCGTGTATGCAGGAGTTCTCAAGTCTTGCCTTGAAGTAGGTTTCGCAAACAACCCACATGGAGTTCGTGTCACGGCTTTTCGATTGCCTGCTCGGCCGGTTGATCACCATCTTGAGTTGAAGGAATGTCTGGAAGGGTGCATGGTTGAGATTCTGCGGTGACTGTCCTGCGCGCCGATGCCCGCTTGCGGGGTGGCGGGGTGGTTCTACACTGAGTTTCAATGTTAGGACTTGCACTGAATGACTGGCTGTTGATCGGGTCGCTGGCGCCGTTGCTCGCGGCCAGTGGTTTTTTCTCCGGGACCGAGACGGCGCTGTTCAGTCTTTCGGCGGAGGAGAAGCGTGATCTGGCCGGGGAGGCGGGGTATGTCGGCCGCGCGGTGACCCGGATGCTCGGCGATCGGCGGGCGCTGCTGCTGACGATCCTGATCGGCAATATGACCATCAATGTGCTCTTCTTCGTGGTCAGCACGGTCATCCTGATCCGCCTGGGCGAGGAGTATGAGCTTTCGGCCTGGTGGCTGACACCGCTGAGCGTGCTGCCATTGCTGGCCATTGTGATGTTCGGCGAGGTTCTGCCCAAGCTGCTGGCGTCGCGGAACACCCTGGTTTTCACGCGCTTCATCGCCCTGCCGTTCACGGTGGTCTATCGCGGCCTGACACCGCTGCGGATCGTGCTCAACGCGGTGGTGGTGACACCGCTGGCCCGGCTGATCGAACCGGGTCGCCGGCCCGAGGTCTTCTCCGCCGCGGAGCTCGAGACGCTGCTGAAAATCAGCAAACAGGAAGGGATCATCGATCCGGATGAAGAAGGCATGATGCAGGCGATCATCGACATGTCGCAGCTCCGGGTGCGGCACATCATGACGCCGCGCGTCGATATCCGGGGTTACGACCTGGATCATCCCGTCGAAGAACTCTACGAGCTGATCCGCCACACGCGCCTCAGCCGTCTGCCGGTCTATCGCGGCGATCTTGACCACATCCAGGGCATGGTGCTCTCACGCGATGTGCTGCTGGCTGAACCGACTGATGCGCCGGCCGTCGAATCACTGGTCTTCGACATCCAGTTCGTGCCGCAGTTGGTTCGGCTCAACCAGTTGCCGGAGGTTTTCGCCGAGGCGAGGCAGCCGATGGTGATCGCGGTGGATGAGTACGGCGGGACCGCCGGGCTGGTGACGCTTGAAGACCTGATGGAGCACATGGTCGGCGAGATCGCCGGTCCGTACGATTCAATCGCCAACACATCCATCGAGCGGATCGGGGCTCATGAGTACAGGATCGGTGCCGGCTTTCCCGTCGAGCAATGGGTACACCTGCTGGGCATCGCCCGGGAGGAACTGGACAATTCTCCCCGAACCCTGGGCGGCTGGATGATGGCCGGACTGGGTCGTCTGCCCAAGGTCGGCGACCGCCTTGAGATTCCAGCGGGCGAATTGCGGGTCGAGCGGATGCGCGATCGTCGAATCGCCACGATCCTGCTCAAACTCGGGCAAGGTCACGAAGGGTCACTGCGCGTCGCCGATCAGGCCGAACCTGGGGGTGGACAATGATCGACCCGGTGGTGATGCTCTGGATCGTGTTGATCGCCATCGGTCTGGTGGGCAGTGCGCTGTACAGCGGGCTGGAGACCGGCAGTTACACCCTCAGCCGAGTTCGATTGCGGCTACTGGAAGCCGAGGGCGACCGGCGGGCGATTCGTCTGCGTCGAATGATCGAGAATCCAGCCAGGCTTCTGGCGGTGTTGCTGATCGCCAACAACGTGACCAACTACCTGGGCACGGCGGGTGTGGCGGTGCTTCTAGAGCGAGGCGGTCTGGGTGCGTGGCAGACGGTGGTGGTCAACGCCCTGATCATGGCGCCGTTGCTGATGATCTTCGGCGAGACCCTGCCCAAGGATCTGTTCTCGACGTACAGCGATCGACTGATGCGCCCGTTCAGCGGGCTTCTGGAGGCCACTTCGCGGCTGCTGAGCTGGGTCGGCGTGGTGCCGCTGGTCATGGCGCTGAGCGCTGGATTCGCCCGGATGGTGGGTGTGCCGCCGGAGCGTTCGGGCATGACGCCGCGCCGGCACATGCTGCTGTTGATGCAGGAAGGCCTGGGCGCGGGGGTGCTTCGCGATGAGCAGACGCGTCTACTCCGCCGCGCCATGAATCTGGGCGCTCAGAAGGTGGGTCAGCACGCGGTGACCTGGGACCGAGTCGCCAAACTTCGCATCACCGACAAGGTGGCCGATGCCCAGCGGCTCTGCCGCGAGACCGGTCACTCGCGGTTTCCGCTGCTGGATGAACAGGGACAAGTGCTGGGCGTGGTCAACGTGTTTGAAACGCTTCTGGCCGCCAGCCAGCCCAGCCCGCCCCTGGTGTTCTTTTCCCGCGAATGTGAGCGGTTCGATGCCCGCCTGCCCCTGCGCAACGCGCTTCGGCGATTGCAGCGAAGCCCGGTCCACATGGCGATTGTCACGAACGATGACCGGCCGGTGGGGGTGGTCACGATGAAGGATCTGCTGGAGACCCTGGCCGGAGAGATACACGAATGGTGATGCGAAGGAATCGGCGCGGCGGGGACGCATCGTGTGGAACACGGGGGCGGCGATGCTGACATGGTCCACAGCGGAGTTGGCCGATCATGTCGCCGACCGGTTGCGCTGCCGCGCGGCCGATGATGATCTGGAACAGGCGGTTTACGGGTTCGATGCCCTTGATGAGCTGGGACTGCATCCTCTGGTTCACGAGGCGTTCCGGGAAGGCGGTTACGGCGTCTGGCCCGAGATGCGTTATCCAGACGACAGCGGGCGAAGCAGACGATCCGAGGGCAAGCGGTGTGATGTGGTCTTGACGCCGGCACCCGAAGCGCTTCCGCTGCGCCAGCCCGGGGTCAAGGGCACGCTCTTTGATTCAGTGCCGGCATGCGATCCGGAAGTGGCGTATTGGCTGGAGATCAAGAGCGTCGCGCAGTTTGAGACCAGCGGTCCGTTTCGTCGTTACAGCGCTGAGTTGTTCTCCGCCGTGACCCGCGATCTCAAGAAAATCTGGCTCGACAGCACGATCATGCACGGCGGCCTGCTGCTGATTCTGTTTACATCATCGGAAACGATCGCAGCACACGACCTCGTGGCGTGGCACCACCGGTGTCTGGACAAGGCACTCCCCGTGGGCCCGCCCTCGGCACGGGGCTTTCCATTGACCGACCGGATCGGCAACGCCTGGTGCCAGGTGGCGGTCTTCGGCGTTCGGGGGCTGTAGGTGGGTTCGAAGCGGGCTTGGCTTGGTCGCCAGGGTTGCCTGGACTTTGGGCAGCATTTGCGATCGTGTTCAGTCCGTAGTCGCGCAGATGGCCATAATACGAAGCAATCGGGGCGAAAATCGGTTCTTTTAAGGAAAATTCTCGCTGGCACGACTCTTGCAACTTCCCAGGTGTGATGCGAAGTTCGGTCCGGGACGGACCCACCACCACTGAAAATTCGCTAACAGTCTTCCTCCTCTTCTTTCTCCGAGTCGGTGGAGTTGCAGCACTCCACCGGCGAATGGGAACTTGGAACCAGGCTCTCGGGCTCGTTGCCCGGGAGTCTATTTTTTGGCAATGGCCGGGTCGGCGTTTCGGATCCCATCAAAAAAAAGAACCCGCCGTGATCGGCGGGTTCCGGTTGTGATTGATTGAAGATAAACGTCAGATGCGTCGGCGGCGGGTACCGGCCAGGATCACGCCACCGAGCCCGAGCAGGGCAAGGCCGGCGGAAACCGGCTCGGGGACGGCGACCGGGTCATCGTCCTGAGGTGGCGGGGTGACCGGGTCCTGGTCATCATCGGATGGTGTGAACGGCGGCAGGTAGATTTCGATGGCGCGGTTCTCCACGGCGGCGGTCTGGTCTTCGCCATCGGCGAACGTCTGGGAGTGGATGTTGAGGTTGCCGTAGAAGCCAGCCTCCAGGGAAACCACCGCTTCCCAACCATAGGCGATGTCGTAGATTCCGTAGGTCGAAGGGTCGATCCAGGCGAAGCCGGTCGCCGCATCGGCATCGATGAGCTTATTGGAGTGGCCCAGCTTGATGAAGGTGTCATCGTGACCGACGCCGCCGCCTTCTCGGATGAAAAACTGGCCGGGATTGGGCAGAACCAAGGCATAGAGAAGCTCGTTCTCCGCATCCCAGCGAAGGTGTACACTGCCCTCAACGGGGTGGGTGGACTTACCCGCCCGGTACAGCGGAGCGAAAAAATCCTCAGCCAGATCCCATTCGTTGGCGACGCCATCGACAATGGCCGTTCCCAACGACGGGGTGATCAGCGGATAAGGATTGGCATTGGCTGTATTGGGAGCAGTCAGGCCGCCCCAAACCAGGGCACCAACAACCGCCGCACTTCCGATCATCTTCCTGCGCATCGCACTTTCTCCATAAAACATTTTGGCACGTTGAACCAGCCCCCACATCACATAGACCATCAGCGGAGCGAGGCCGGTAATCTACTTGATCCCGGTATCAGCATGCACGATGATCGGAAGAAACGCAAGCCGATTGCTTGCCCAATTTGGAAAACAAGAATAATCCTAGAGGCGGCGTTAATCTGGGTAATTGTGTAGATGGATTTTCCGATGTCAACGAGTCATTTTGCCCATCAACGCGCTCAATTCCAGGCTGAGCCAGGGCCATGTCGGCTTGCCAGGTTCTTTGGCGGCCTGTGAGTGGGTCGGGTGGCGTGGAGGCACTCGGCCATGGGATAGACTGAAGCAGTCCGGCGGGTGTCCATGAAGCAACACGCCCCGCGAAAGGATCGACATGAACGCGTTCAAGATCATCATTGTCTTCGTCGCCCTGGCCGGTCTGGGCATCTGGATGATGCAAGTGTTCTCACAGAGGGATGAAACGCTTCGCTTCAACCAGCTTCTTACCCAATACGAAAACTCGGATGACCACCTCGAAGCCGCGCGCCAGTTCACCCAGCTCGCACGGGAAGCCCGATCATCCGAAGTTCGCCAGCGGGCTCGCGAGAGCGCTGATGCCCACCTTCATGACTATCTGATGGACCCGGGGCTGGGTTTTGAAACGGTGACCCGTCGTTACGAGCAACTTGCCGCATCAGAGGATTTTGATGTCCCGGAAAGCCTGCGCGCCAGGATTGATGACCAATTACGCGCGGGACGATCGATGATCGAAACGCGCCGTCGCATGGATGAACATGAGCCGCAATATGAGGCGGAATATCAGCGGATCACCGAGCAACTGGTCGAAGCCGGGCGGTGGTCCGAAGCCATTGAAGCCTTGCGGCAACTGGCCGACAGCCGATATCTTCGAGCGTCCCTTCATCAACGCGCTTCGGTGAGCCTGGCCCATGCGCTGGCGCGGCGGGCCGAATCGGATGATCTCTCGCCGGAGCAACGCCTTAACCTGATCCGCGAGGTTCGGCAGTTGGAATTCGACTTTGACATCGACCCCTCTCCGCTGACCGAGGAACATCAGCAACTTGTACCGCCGATCAATTGACCGCATCGGGCCGGCGGGGATGCCGTTCCCCTCGGCGGGCCCCACGGTCGCTTCAGGCGCCGGGCAGGTCGATGGGTCTGGGCGGCAATCCTCGTGTGAGGCGAACAAGGACCCGGGCGATATCCACCACATCGGGATCGCCATCCCACGATGTTGTGATGATGCGTGTTTCCCCGAACGCTTGAACCCGCAAGGTGAGGCGTTCGCTGTCTTGCGGGGGGATGTCGCGCTGGGCTCGATCGTTGTCTGCGCGATCGGCGGTTCGGCCGCCGGGGGCATTGTCGCGGTCCATGCGGTCGGCCAGTCCGCTGCGGACGAAAATGGCCCAGACGGCATCGCGATCGCGAGGCGAGAGCGTGCGGATGACCGGGGGTGAGAGCCCTTCAACGGCGGCCGGTCCAACCGCCGCCCGAAGTCTTCGTGCTGGATCAAGGACATACTGCGCCGGCCGGCGAACCGGGTCATCCGCATCGGCGGGCCCCCGGATCATCATCACCAGGCTGAAATCCGGGGGCACCGATTCACTGCTCAGGTCGGCAAAGCCATCGGTGGACCGGCAGCCGGAGAGGAGCCCGGTCGTCGTGGTCAGCGCCAGGATCAAGATCAATCCGGCCGATTTCGTGCCCGCGGATGGCCCGACCCCAGCGCGGCGACCGCGGACCTGCCCGAGGCGCGGCTTGTGGCGACTGATCAGCGTGACCGCGACCAGGACCACCGTCATGGCCAGTGTGCTCCACCCGAAGGCGTGTCGATACGTTTCCATCGGCATGGTGTTCTCCTCCACGGCTTGACGCCAGGTTCGCATCAGCAGCAGCGACCCCAGATGCATCACCGGCAGGCTCACGGCCAGCAGGGCCAGCTTGAGTTGAAGCCAGCGCAGGCCAAGCAGGATGCGCGGCTGGTCGAGGACCAGCAGAATGACTCCGAGGATCATCGCCAGGGTCGAGGCGGGGATGATCAGCCAGCGGTACAGGGCGCTGACCTGCTGGAGGCGGTCGGCCTCGATCAGATTTCGTTGCCCGATCGCCACGCCACCGTGCCCGCCCGATGCCGCGTCGGTGGCAACGATCGCGGCACCACCGGCGGGCCGATCGGCGGGCTCGGGAGATTTTCCCGGAGTCAGGCAGAGCACCACGACAGCGGCCATGGCGCCGAGAAAGACCGCCACCGTCACGACTTTGGGCAGCAGAAACCAGGGCCTGAGCCCGCGTCCGCCTTTGCGCCCGAACCGGTTGGTGTAGCTTTGAGCCATGGTTGGCGACAGTGTCGGATTCGGCGGTCGCCGATGCAAGCCGGCGGCCGGGGATCGACCGCCGCGCCGGGCGAATCCGGTTATGATCTGAATCGGCGGCGCGTGCGACGGCCAGGCGCTCCTTTTACCTGTTTCCCTTTGTGGCATTCCGAGCAGATTCATGGATCATTTCGCGTATCGTGACAACATCCTCCACGCCGAGGGTGTCAACATCGAGCATCTTGCCGAGGCGGTGGGCACCCCGCTTTACGTCTATTCGGCCGCGACGTTTGTCGAGCATTTCGAGCGTCTGCGATCGGCCTTCGCATCCTTGAGCCCGACCATCTGCTACGCGGTCAAGAGTTGTGACAACCTGCACCTGCTGCGGTTGCTGGCCGATCGTGGTGCGGGGATGGATGTGGTCAGCGGGGGCGAACTGGTTCGCGCCCGTGAGGCGGGCTGCCCGATGGATCGGGTGGTCTACGCGGGCGTGGGCAAGACCAATGCGGAGATCGAGCTGGCGCTGGATGAGGGGATTGGATATTTCAATATCGAATCCGAGGCCGAGTTTGAGAACATCAGCCGGATCGCCGCGGCGCGTGGGCAGGTCGGCCGGGCGGCGCTGCGCATCAATCCCGACGTCGATCCAAAGACCGCCCATGCCAAGACGACGACGGGTAAGAAGGAATCCAAGTTCGGCGTCGATATCGACCGCGCCCGTCGGTTCTTTGAGACCTACGGCCGCGACAAGCACCTCAAGCTTTGCGCGTTGCACCTGCACATTGGTTCGCCCGTGTATGAAGTCGAGCCGTATGTCCATGCCATCGAGCGCGCCCTGGGGCTGATCGCCGACCTGCGGGACGCGGGGTTGCGTGTCGAGGCGATCGATATTGGCGGCGGCTTTGGCGCTGATTATCAGACGGACCAGACGCCCGCGTATGTCGAGTACGCCTCGAAGATCGTTCCGTTGCTGGAGCCGTTTGTCGGCGAGGGCGGGCGTGTGTTGCTGGAGCCCGGCCGGACGCTCAGCGCCAACAGCGGCATCCTGGTCACCCGTGTCCAGTACATCAAGACCGGAGGGAGCCGGACCTTTGCCATCATCGATTCGGGGATGCACCACCTGATCCGCCCGACGCTGTATGAATCCTGGCATTTCATCTGGCCGGTCTCGCCCGAGGCGCACCACGTGCCCGAACAGCGCGTCCCGGAGATGGGCATGGATGGGCTTGAAACCTACGATGTCGTCGGGCCGATCTGCGAAACCGGCGATTATCTGGCCCTGGGGCGTGCGTTGCCGCCGCTGAAGCGTGGCGATCTTCTGGCGGTTTTTTCCGCCGGGGCCTACGCCAAGGTGATGAGCAGCAACTACAACAGCATGCCGCGCCCCGTCGAGGTGATGGTCGATGGCGACCGTGCCACGATCATCCGCCGCCGTGAGACGTTCGATGACCTGTTGGGTCCGGAGCGTGAGGCGATTGCGGTGGAGGCGTCGTTGCTCTAAAGCCGGGCGGCGCCGCCGCGTGCATGGATGGGGCAATTTCAGGAGTCGCGAACTTGGCCACCGAGCGCATCGTTTCCGCCCAGCCCCGTGATACGCGCGAAGAGCAGTTCAACCTGTCGCTGCGACCGGAAACGCTGGATGCCTACATCGGGCAGGCACGACTGGTGGAAAAGCTCCGCATCGCGCTGGAAGCCGCGCGGCAGCGCAAGGAACCGCTCGAACACGTGCTGCTTCACGGCCCGCCGGGGCTGGGCAAGACAACCCTGGCCAACATCATCGCCACGGAACTGGGCACCCACCTGAGCCTGACCTCCGGCCCGGCGCTGACCAAGCCTTCGGACCTGGTCGGAACGCTCACCCGCTTGCAGCCGCGCGATGTGCTGTTCATCGATGAGATTCACCGGCTCAGCCCCGTGATCGAGGAGTACCTCTACCCCGCGATCGAGGATTTCCGCATCGATGTCACGGTCGATAGCGGCATGCATGCCCGTAGCATCACGCTCCCCTTGCAGCCGTTCACGCTGATCGGGGCGACGACCCGGGCCGGGCTGATCACCTCGGCGATGCGCTCGCGTTTCGGCATCGCGCACAATCTGGAGTACTACCAGCCCGGCGAGCTGCTGGAGATTCTACGGCGCAATGCCCGCCTGCTGGGTCTGGAAGAGGGTGGCCAGACGTCGGACCTGGAGCGGGCGCTTTCGCTTCTGGCCGATCGGTCGCGAGGCACGCCGCGCATCGCCAACCGCCTCCTGCGCCGGGTGCGTGATTATGCGCAGGTTCGTCATGGCGGCACGGTCAACCCGGAAGTGGCCGATGCGGCGTTGTGCCTGGAAGGTATCGATGACCAGGGGTTGGATGAACTGGACCGTCGCTATCTCAGGGTGATCGCCGAGGTGTATCGCGGCGGGCCGGTCGGGTTGGAGGCGATCGCGGCCACACTGGGGGAGGATTCAGGAACGCTCGAGGATGTGGTCGAGCCCTTCCTGCTGCAACGGGGCATGCTGGCCCGGACCCGCCGCGGCCGGCAGCTTACGCCTCATTCGGCCAAGCTCATCGGCTTTGGCGATCTGGCCGAGCGACTCAGCGGGCTGGAGGATTCAGGCGCGGCCGAAACGGGGCTCTTCGACGCCGATCCTGATGCGAACGAGCACGGGCGGTCGTCCAAGTAAAGGCCGCCATGCACCATCCGACGGATGATGCATGGCGGCACTGGCTCAGGAGAATCGTGAAGAGTACGAAGAAACGAACCGTCTGTTGGATCAGTCGAAGAGCGGGTTGATTTCGCCGGCGGCGACGCCTTCGAGCTGCATCGTGGTGTCGATGCGGAAGTTCGACTCGGTCGTGTGTCGCTCGGCCATGAACACATCCAGTCGGTATTCCCCACCCGGCACGAGACCGAGGCGCTTGCGCACATCGTTGTCGTCCAGATTGACGGTCTGGCTGGCCTGCGGGTGTACGCCGCCCAGGTCCACGGCCAGGCGGCCGTTGATGAACACCCAGACATCATCGTCGCCGGTGAACTTGAAGATCATGGGGAAATCCCGGTCTTCGGGATCGGTGTAGGTGAAGCGGGTGTTGATCTCGAACGTCCAGTGGAAATTGCGCCAGTTGCCGTGCGGGTCCCGCCCGGATTTGAGTTCCAGGCCGATGTCATCGATCGGGAAGAAGTAGTCAGGCCGCTCCTTGGCGAAGGTGTAGATGCCGCCGGGCTCATCCTGGCCGTTGTCCAGCACGATGGTGTAGGGGATGGCCATGTTCGTGCCGGGCACATCGCGATACCACTGGTTGAAGGTCTCCTTGGAGTGAACCATCATCGGACGTGAGAGGGTGGCCTCTTCGGCGATGAACTGGCGACCCCAGCCCGGTCCGCCGCCGGGATGCATATGGGAACCTGACTTGATGTAGGCTTCGACGATCTTCTTGCCCGCGTGTTCATCCGGAACCCTGAAGTGGCCATAGGGCGAAGGCCTGTCGCCAAGACTGTCGTACTTGTAGTCGGTTCCATCATCGAAGACCAGGACGACATTCGAGAGATTCTTCGACGATTCGACAAAGATCTGATCCTGCAGGAAGGTCACCGTCACCAGTGCATCACTGCCTTGCGGGCTGCCCTTGGTCGCGTGTTTGCCGTACATGAAGGGCAAGTTGAGCTGCGGCTTGTACTCATCGCACAGCTCGGGAAGTACCATGTTCTTGTAGACCAGGTTGGCCGATCCGCCCTGCACCACCCACGGCGCGAATTCGCCGAAGGGCAGGAAGGCCTGCATGTCCGGATGATTGGCCCGGAAGTCTCGGATGGTTCCGGTCAGTTCGATGGTGTGCGCCATGGCGGAACCGCCGAGGCAGCCGGCCACAAGCAAACCGCAGATCGCAAGTTTCGTTCTCATTGGATTCTTCCTTACTCAGCCTCAGGGGTTGACTGGTTCCTGCCCGGAAGCGGGCTCCGACATTCGGGGCCGGTGTTCGCAGCTTCCACGAGCAACAGGCCAAGCGTAAAATTCACTTTTTGGGAAAGCCAGAGAATTGCGCGCCGCTTGAATTTTTCCCGCTTACCCAGATGGAATATTCGGTACAGGAGCGGCGATTCAGCGCATCTTGCGGCCAAAGAAGCGGGCCTGGGGCCGCTTCGGAACGCGATCCAGCCCGGACGCATGCTCCAGCGGTCGCTTGACGAGCGGTTCCGATCGCCGAAGATGACCGCATGGCTCGACGAAAAACGACCGCCGGCGGTCTCTTTGACCATGCCCGTGAATCGTCGCCGCTGACCGTCTCGCAGGTCGCGGCCATGGTTCGCGACACTCTGGCCCAGCACCTTCCGCCGCGCATCATGGTGATCGGCGAGATCAGCAACCTAAGCGCGCGAACGCATCTGTACTTCTCGATCAAGGATGAGGCTTCGGTGCTGTCCTGTGCCTGCTGGGCGACGCAGGCGCGTCGATTGGGCTTTACGCCCCGTGATGGAATGGAAGTGCTGGCCACGGGGCGGATTGATTTCTGGGCGCCCGGTGGGCGGCTTCAGTTCTATGTCGAGCGGATGGAACCGGCGGGGCTGGGGCGGTTGGAGGCCGAACTGCGCCGCCGCATGATCGAGCTTCGCGAGTTGGGCTACTTTGAGGATGGTCGAAAAAGGCCGTTGCCGCTGCTGCCTCGACGCGTGGCGGTGGTCACTTCCCGTTCGGCCGCGGCATTGCAGGATGTGATCCAGACCGCGCAGCATCGCTGGCCGGGATGTGCGCTGGCGCTGGTGAATGTTCTGGTCCAGGGCGAGCAGGCGGCCGGCCAGATCGCCGCGGCGCTGGAGATGCTTTCCCGGCGCGGTCCGGGGTTGAGCATCGATGTCATCATCCTCACGCGAGGCGGCGGCTCGATCGAGGACCTGTGGGCATTCAATGAGCGGATCGTGGCCGACAGCATATTCAACTGCCGCCTGCCGGTGGTCGCCGCGATCGGCCACGAAACCGACACCACCATCGCCGAACTGGTCGCTGATCTGCGATGTTCCACGCCCACCCAGGCGGCCATGCGCGTGGTGCCGGACGGTCGCGAGCTGGCGCGGCAGCTTGATGATTCGGCCGCGCGTCTGGCCGGGTCGCTTCGTCGAACCCTGGACCTTGCCCGCAGCCGCTTGAATGTGGTGGCCCGCCAGCCGCTGTTCGCCGCGCCACACCGGATGGTTCAACCCGCCCAGCAGCGGTGCCGCGAACTGGAGCGCAGACTGGCCGCCGCCATGCGTCTTGCCCTGGAGCGCCACGATCAGCGGCTCGTGATGGCCGGTCGCAGGCTGCGGGCCATGGATCCCCGACGCGAACTGGTACGCCGCGGGCAACGGCTGGACGAATCGATCAGCCGGCTGACCCGCGCGGCGGCGATGCGATTGCGTGAAGCCGATTCCAGGCTGCGCGCTTCGGGATGGGACCGAATGCCCGCCGCGCTTCGGTCGAAGTGGGCCGATGGCCGGGGAAGCTTGTCGATGCGGGCCGATACACTTCGCCTGGCCTCGATGCGACTGCTCGAACGCAAGGAACGGCGGATCGAAGCCGCCGAGCGTCACTTAAGCGCGATCGGACCGCGCGCGGTCCTGAAGCGTGGCTACTCGGTCACGCTCGATGCCCGCACCGGCCGGATTCTCCGCGATGTCCATGAGACGGCTGCGGGTGAAAGGATTGTCTCGATACTGGCCGATGGCCAATTGATCAGCGAAGTCGTCTCAAAGCAGGAAGGCGACGCGAACCTGTCCGATGCGGAAGGTCGGGTGTGAGCTGCCGGTTGCGTTGATCGGTTGCCTACTTATGGCTCCCTGCGGCGGGCCATCATCAGCATGGCGCCGACGCCGAAAAGCGCCAGGGATGCCGGCTCGGGCACGGCGAGAATGACCACGTTGTCGATCAGGGCCCGCGCGCCGGTGTTGCTCGCCGCGCCGGTGGCGCCGCTGAAGGTCAGGCGAATGAAGGCCGTCTCGACGCCGTCGAGCGCCGCACCGGTGTCCACCACAACCTGCTGATACGAGCCGGTGGGCAGCGACTGCGGCAGGCCGAGGTCGATGAACGTGATGCCATCGGTCGAGTAGGAAGGCTGGAAAGTGGTCACACCACCCGGGAAAGACTGCGCGGCGAAGGTCAGGAAGACATCAAAAAGCCCCGAGGCGTCGAACGCGGCGGTCATGATCGCATTGTTCCAGCGCTCGCCGCGCTGAAGCCGGGCGTTATTGCCGCCTGGCACGCCATCCAGGGCGTTGACCGTGGTTCCAGCGGTTTCGACCTGAAAATTCGTGCCGCTATTTCCCGAATCAAAGACCAGCGTCGCCGGGAAATCGCCCGCTTTGCGCAAACCATCATCGGCTAGAAACGTATCGCCCTGGCCGGAGCTGGTGTAAGGCTCGGCATCGTTGAAGTGCCAGGCGCCGACCGTGACCATGGGATCGATGGTCGCCCCTTGAACGCTTGCGCCCAGACCAACCATGGTGGTGAAAACGCCGGCAACGATCAATCGATAAGAAAGTTTCATTCTCGCTCTTTCCAGCAGGTGCTTCGAGGCCGGCCGAGGGAGTATTGCCCCGCCCGATCACGCGGGCGGAATCCAGGGCGGTGGACCGGCCGATTATCCGTCCACGCCAACAAGTACCCCGGCATTGGCCCGAATCAAGGTTGCTGAATCATCCCGCCCGGCGATCGTGGACATGCTCATCGGTTCTTGAGCCCTGTAGCGATCCTGACGGCCCCGACGGCGTCCGATCGACCCGCCAGACATCGTTGAGCCGCGGCGGCAACCGGCACGGGAGCGTATCGGCCGGTCGGGTAAACTGGACACCATGAGCGACCTGGTCTACCTGCAACTGCTCCGGAAAATCCTGAATGAAGGTGTCGAAAAGTCCGACCGGACGGGCACCGGCACCCTGAGCATCTTTGGCCACCAGATGCGATTCGATCTGGCCCCTCACTTTCCCCTGCTGACCACCAAAAAGGTCCACTTGCGCTCGGTGATCCATGAATTGCTCTGGTTCCTGCGAGGCCAGACGAACATCGCCTACCTGAAGGAGCATGGGGTGACGATCTGGGATGAATGGGCCGATGATCAGGGCGAACTTGGGCCGGTCTATGGCGCGCAATGGCGTCGATGGCCCGCACACGACGGGCGCACGATCGATCAGATTCAACAGGTGCTCGAACAGATTCGCGATACGCCCGATTCACGCCGCATGATCGTCAGCGCCTGGAATGTGGGTCAGATCGATCAGATGGCATTGCCCCCGTGCCATGCGATGTTTCAGTTCTATGTGGCGCAGGGCAGGCTGTCATGTCAGCTCTATCAGCGGAGCGCCGATGTGTTTCTGGGTGTGCCGTTCAACATCGCCGGTTATGCGCTGTTGACCTGCATGATCGCGCAGGTCAGCGGCCTGCAACCCGGCGAATTCATCCACACGCTCGGCGATGCGCATCTGTATCTGAATCATCTCGATCAGGCGCGGACCCAGCTTGCCCGCGAACCCCGCACTCCGCCGCGCCTGTGGCTGAATCCCGCGGTCGTCGATCTATTCGCCTTCCGCTTCGAGGATGTCCAGGTGCTGGACTATGATCCGCACCCGGCGATCAAGGCGCCGGTGGCGGTCTAGCGCGATATCGGGCCGGGTGGCGACTACCAGTTGACGATGCACTGGCCGCCGATGATCTGCCGGCTCGTAGCGGTGTATTGCTGAAACTCGATCGGCGTGCCGTCAGGATCCTTGGCCCAGAACTGCCAGGAATCGTCGCTGCCCCGCTTCTTCCCGGTCACTTCGACCCCCGCGGCACACAGGCGTTGATGCGCCTGGTCGATGTCCTCAACTTCCAGGCACAGGTGGCGGATCTGTCCGCTTTCGGTGGCGGGCGTTCCCTTGAACACCTCGATGAAGGTGCCGGCTCCGGCGGAGAAATAATGGCCAAATAGAGCGCCGTCACGGATGAAATCGAATTTCCGTTCCATGCCCAGAACTTCGCCGTAAAACCACCGGGCGCGGTCCAGGTCGTGGGTGTTGATGCAGATGTGAGCGAGTTGTTTGATCATGGGGGTGACCTTGTGCGGCTCTGTGGGCGTGGATTGGGTCTGCTGGGAAGACGTTGAAGACCCTGGGGTGTAAAAAGCGCGGCGTGGACCGTAAGCCGAATTCTGTTCCACCCGGCCAGGCGCGTGGCCGTGCCGGATGGGGCGGCCATTTCTCTAGGCCCGACGTTGCCGCCGGGCTCAAGCGGCCCACCCGCGGACACCGGCCCGTCAGGACCGAGGGTCGGACCGACCCGGACGTTACCGAAGCAACGTCGTGCCCGCTGTTTGGCCTTGCACGCGGTGGGGTTTGCCGTGCCCGGACTGTCACCAGCCCGGCGGTGCGCTCTTACCGCACCTTTTCACCCTTACCGGACCGGGGCGGACCCCGGCCTTGGGCGGTGTGTTTTCTGTGGCACTTTCCCTGGCCTTGCGACCGGTGGGCGTTACCCACCACCGTGTCCTGTCGTGTTCGGACTTTCCTCTGGAAATAACGGGACTTCCAGCGGCCGCCGCATCCACGCCGCGCTTGATGTCATCATACGTCATCGCTCCCGGGGTGGATCGATTCTGGCATGGATGAACCCATCGGGTTATCATCTTCGGCCCCGAAGCGGACCGTGTCTGGTCCGCCGGGGATGATCGATTCCCCTTACCGACGGCACGCTCCATGAAGATTCACGAATACCAGGCCCGCGAACTGTTTGTGAAGTTCGGCATTCCCACCCCGGAAGCCATCTTGGTCCGCAACCCGGATGAGGCAAGCCGGGCGTTTGAACGCCTGCAGCGGGATCACGGCTGCAAGCTTGCCGTGGTCAAGGCCCAGGTCCACGCCGGCGGCCGGGGCAAAGGCGGCGGGGTCAAACTGGTCCGTAGCGCCGACGATGCCCGCCATGCGGCCGCGGAAATTCTCGCCAAACCATTGGTTACACCTCAGACCGGCCCCGAGGGCGTGCATGTATCCCGCCTCCTGGTCGCCGCCGGCGTCAATATCGCCCATGAGTACTACCTGGCGCTGACCATCGACCGCAATCGCCGCGGCATTGTGCTGATCGCCAGCGCCCAGGGTGGCATGGATATCGAGGAAGTCGCCGCCTCCAACCCCGATGCGATCGTTCGCGAGTTGATCAATCCCTCGATCGGCCTGCGCCCCTTTCAGGCCCGGAAGGTGGCCTATCGGCTCGGGTTCAAGGGCCAGCAGGTCCGCGCCGCGGGCAAGGTCATCCATCAACTCTGCGACCTGTTCATTCAGACCGACGCCAGCCTCGTCGAGATCAATCCCCTGGTCGTGACCACGCCGACCGAGGAGCATCCCGATGGCCGTGTCCTAGCCATCGACGCCAAGATCACCTTTGATGAGAACGCCATGTTCCGGCACCCGGACCTTCAGGAACTGGCCGACCCGGCCGAGGAAGAGCCGCTGGAAACCCGGGCCAATCAATACGGCCTGTCCTACATCAAGCTCGATGGCAATATCGGCTGCCTGGTCAACGGTGCGGGTCTGGCCATGGCCACGATGGACATCATCAAGCTGCATGGCGGCGAGCCGGCCAATTTCCTGGATGTCGGCGGCTCAGCCAGCGAGGAAGCCGTCACGGAGGCTTTCCGCATCATTCTCGCCGATGCCAACGTCAAGGCCGTGCTGGTGAACATTTTCGGCGGAATCGCGAAGTGCGACACCATCGCCCGTGCCATCATTCACGCGGCCAAGGAAGTCGGCTTCAAGGTTCCCCTGGTGGTGCGCCTCGAAGGAACCAATGTCGAACCGGCACGCAAGCTGCTGGAAGATGCCCAATCGTCCATTCCATCGCTGCAACCGGCCCGCGATCTGACCGACGCGGCCCGGAAGGTCACCGAGTCCATCGGCGTGGCGCCAGTCGCCCACACCTGAGCAACCTGCCGATCCAGGGGGTACGGCCGCTTCCGCTCCGTCATCTGAACGTTCCTGGCCGTCCACGACCGGGCCCGAATCGCCGGTCGCGTCTATCCGCATCGCAGCGGCAACTCCATGGCTAACCGATGAGTTCGAATCATCCGGTCATGGAGAATGCCTGATGCCCACCCCCGGAACGCCACAAACTTACATATCCGGAAAAATCAGTGAACTTCGATCGCTGATGGCCGAGCACAAGACTCGGCCGATCCGCATCCTGGTCATCGGTTCAAGTTCGCACGTCTGGAGTTTGCTCCCCGGCGATTACCTGTGGCATCTGCATCGGCATCTGGCCGAGTATGCGGGCAACTGGGCCGGGCTGCCGCTGAACATTGGATATGCGGTCAACAGCAATCCGCCGGGCGGAAAAACATCATCTGCTGCGCCACGATTGACCGACTCGTTCAACCGCAACCTCATGGGTATTCGCTTTTCCAACAGCACGCTTGCTGATTGGCAGGATGTTGATGATGGCGCTTTCCGGATCGTCACCGACAAGGATGGAACGGTTGCTGAAGCCGTGGTCGGGCCTCTCGACTTCACCGGCCTGACCTGGGCACAGATTCGCGCCGCCATGACAGCCGCGATCAGCGCGGCGGTCGATGGAACGGTGCTTTCCAACATTGACCTGATCGACTTTGATGAGACCGATCGAGGTCTGATGATCCGCTCGCAGACCAGCGGGCTTTACATTCTCGAAATCAAGCCGCTGGAAGGTGAGGACTCGGGCACTGACCTGACCGATGGTTTTCTGGATATCACCGATCAGGGCGCGATTACCCAATTCTGGAACAACTCGACCATCTGCTTCGGTCTCGTCCGGGCTGATGGGGCGGATACGAACTGGGCACCGATCGGCTTCGGGGTTGGTGTCGAGGTCGGTTATGACGGTGATGCGGGCCAGCTTCGCGCCGATGTCGTTGCCGCTCCGGCGGGCGACTTCAACATCGGTCGTGAGATCGGCGAAAAGCCATTCGAGGGCTTGGAAAACTGCCGGCTCGAAGTTCTCGCCCACAAGTCGGCGAACCCGGCGGGCGTCGATATTCGTTACCGGGTGCAATCGTCGGTCGCGACCGTGCCCAACACATGGTGGAATCCCGCCCTGATCACGCGGGTGCCGATGTTCACCGCCGCTGAATTGATGGGCAACCCCTGGGAAGTCGTCAGCAAGACCACCGAACCGCTGGCCACCACCGCCGATGATGCCTTTGTCACATCAATCCATGGATCCCCCACCTACCGACCAATCCAGATTCTGGGAACCCGGTTTCTGAACGCCGACAACCCGGCGGGCTTCCTCATCGATTCGATCGCCGAGGGCGGAACGACGGCGCACTCCTGGCCATTGACCACGGCCAGCGCTGAGCAAGCCCAACTGCGGACCGAACGACTGGCCGCGCTCTCCGCCTACCAGCCGGACATCATCATGTTCATGTTCGGGCTGAATGATTCGTACTACTCCGAGCGCACGGGCGAGCAATTCAAGGCGACGATGGCGGCGTTCATTGATGAGGCGCGCGCCGTCGTCCCGAACGTCTTTGCGATCTGCAACGTCCCGCGTCCAGCGATGGGCCATCTTTACAGTCGCAAGTATGGCGATGGTGCCGCATGGGACTTGCTCGCAAGCTACCCGGCGGCGATGGCTGAGTTGGCGGCCGAAACCCCGCGCTGCGTGATGTTCAACCAGTTCCAGATGGCGGTCGATTCCGGCATCTGGATGGAGGAGTTCCACGCCCCGATCCTGTGGGCGGCCGCGGACTGGAGCGGCGGGTCGTCGGGGGTTGGACACCCCAGCGCCCTGGCTCATCGGATCGTGGCGGGTTGGGATGCCCAGATGTTCGTGGCCGTCGCCGAAGGGGCGATGATGAGCGGCGGTGGACAGGCTCTGGCGGGCTCACGTCTACGAGTTCGCCTGTAGCGTGAATCGGCAGGTGAGTCACATGGTTCGCATTCGACGGAAGTCATCGCGGGTGAAGCGGTCGGCGACTTCGGCGGCTTCCCGGATCATCGGATCGGAGCTTTTCAAGAGCCGATCGATCGCGGCTTGGATTTGCCGGACATTGGCATGATTTTCCTGCTGGAACTTGAGCCTCGCCAGTGTGAGAACGGCCTCCTGCCGGAAGGATGAATCTTCATCACGTTCGGCGATGCGGATGACATCGGCCACGTTCGGTCTCATGCGGCGGAGTACCTGGTCGAGCTTGGGCGCCCATCGTTCACGGTGTGAATTAATGACCTGTTCCCAGCGTTCAGCCAGATTGGCGGTGGACGGGTCCAACTGGCGGGCAAGCATCTGAATTTGGCGGCACATGACGGCCATCTGCTCCAGCGCGATATCGCGAATCAGCAGGCGATGGTTGTTGTGATAAGCGCGATAGGTGAATACGAATCCCGCCCTGGCCAGTTCAATGGCTTCACGCTGCTGATTACGCTGATACATCGCCAGGGATTTTTGGACCACCTGCGTCACCAATTCGCCCATGCCCCGCAACGCCGGGGCATCGGGCAGAGGCGACAGTGGAACCAACTCATCGAGATAACCCTGGCGAACATCCTGAAGCGACATGGCATCAACGAGGGTCTTGAGGTGCTCATCAATCGCGGCCTGCGGTGGATTGACGCCCTGCGAGAAGGCGTCGATCAGTTCTCGGTAGGTATCCGATGCCGATCCCGGCCGGTAGGGCGTGGGAAAGAGCGGATCGAGCGGGGCCAGTTCGGATAGGCGGAGGTTCTGCGCCGAGGTGCGTTGCGTGGGCTTGTCGGGATTACCGCGCCACATCAGCATCAGCACCAGGCCGAGGATGATGATGGTGATCGGGGTGATGATCCAGATGGAATTGCGCATGGTTGACTCTCGAGTGGAACCGGGGCGTTGCGAGTGCCGCTCGAGCGGCGTGGGCCGCGGGGGGTTGGATTGGTGGCTGGCCGCGCGGCGAAGTTGACGAACGCCCCACCGGGGTCGTCAGGAGGACGAGTACCACACCAATATACCGAGCAAGGACCCGGGTCGGGAATCGTTCGTTGGCCTGGGCGTCATGCACCCGGGACCGGATCATCGCAAAGCCACGACCTCAGTCCGCCCTGATCAACTCGAATATGCCGCAACCGTAACGGCAACCGAAATTATTACCGGCCGCGGCATCGTCCCATGACACATCCTCGTGGAGATCACCGGCATCATCAACGTAACTGAACCGGTCTATGTCGAACCGGTCCCTGAAAAGTTCGAGCAGAAACTCGATGGAAAACACGCGGTGGGCGTTGAATTCGACCCGAAGCGGGCCGATAGGCACTGACAGATAGAGCCTGCCTCGCGACTCGAGCATGGTGTGGAGGTTTTCCAAGCCCATCAGGTAACCGTCGGCGATGAGAGGGTCTCCGTATCGACCCAGGCCGAAATGTTCCAGCGTATGCAGGCAGGACAGTGAATCGCAGCAGGCGCGAAGTTGCTCGGGCAGCGGGGCCATCATGTCGGCCTGGAGGAACGTGATGTTGGGGACTTTCGATTCGAGGGGGCGGATATCGATGACCTGGATGGGACGGAAGGCGGCGACATGGGCCACGAAACCATCGATACGTGAACCAACATCCAGATGTCGGCGCGGGCCGGACTGGTGAATGCGCCGAGCCACCAGCAGGTCTTGATGAAAGTAATGACCTCGGATATGCCCGCTCTGGGCTGTCGCATCGTAAAGCTGTGGATTGACTTTGCCCAGCGCGATCGGCAGCTTTGATTGAGCCTGCAGACGGGCGAACCGCCGACGCTGGCGGAGGTAACCGGGCAACCGTGCGACGGTACCTAAAAACCGCGGCACATCAAAGCCCAATTGCCTCATTCCAATAAGCAACACATGTAGATATCGCGACTTGCCGCCAGCTTTCACAATGTCGATCCCAATCAGAAACCTGATCATGCCAGGCCAGGGCCCGATCAAGCCGGGCCGATGCGTCATTGTGTCCGACCATCGAACAAGCCCAGTTTACGCGGTTGCCGGAATCCTGACAATCGAGAACGAGTGGACCCACGGCCGAGGAGATCAGGAGACATGATGCCCTGGGGCTGAATGCGTTTTTCCGCTGGTGGTGAGCTTGTGGCGGTTTGCGCTTCGGGCTGCCGATATAATGCCCTGTTCGCCACGGCCGCGGTGCGGCACTGCCGGCTTGTGCCCGCGGTCGGGTTGGGCGATGGACCGCCTCGCTTATTCCTGAGGCTGGAGAGTTTCCCCGATGTCTGAGACTTCACCGACCCCCCCGAAACCGCCGCCAGGCCCTTCCTCAGCGCCCAACCCCTCGTCGGGCTCGCGAGGAGGCTACATTCCGCCGGCACCGCCGGGCCCGGCGTTCTACGGCATGGCCCAGCCCGCGCCCCCGGCCAGGTCCGGAACATTCAGCCGGATCGTCATTTATCTGCTTGCCGTCGGGCTGCTGGTCTCCATCACGATCAACGTCTACCTTTCGTTGATCGTCGGCGCTCTGACCAGTGATATCCGCGAAACCATTCATACCCGGGGCGATACGAAGCAACGGGTGGTGATCATTCCGGTGGACGGTGTGATCAACGCCGGCGTGGAGGAGTTCGTGGTGCCGGTGCTTCGTCGCCTGAAGGCCGATCCGCCCAAGGCGGTGGTGCTTCGGGTGGATTCACCGGGTGGCGATCCGTTCGTATCGGACCGGATCTGGAACGCGCTGCGGAACTTTCGGAAGGAGACCGGGGTGCCGGTGGTGGCCAGCTTCGGGGGCATGGCCGCGAGTGGAGGCTATTACATCTCCGCGGGGTCGGACCTGATCATCGCCGAGCCGTCCTGCATCACCGGAAGCATCGGCGTGATGAGCATCCGCTTGAATCCTGAAGGCCTGTTCCGCGACATCCTGAAAATCGAACCTTATGTTCAGACTTCCAGCGACAGCCCGCGTAAGGATGTGGGCAATCATCCGTTCCGCTTCAGCGAGGATGACCGGGATGCGAATCAGAGGCTGCTGGACACGCTCGATGCGCAGTTCAAGCACGTTGTCCGTCAGGGCCGTCCTGATCTGGCCAAGCATGCCGAGCTTTTCGAAGCGGCGACGTCCGGCCAGGCCTTCAGCGCGCAGACAGCCATGGACAACGGCCTGATCGATGTTATTGGCTATCTCGACGATGCGATCGAAAAGGCCGCCGTGCTTGCGGAAATCCCGGACGATGTGGAGCCGCACGTCGTGGTTGTTCGGCGACCGGTTCAGTCGCTGTTGCGCTCGATCATTGGCGTGGAGGGGTCGGCACCCTCGGCCGGGTTCCCCGCGTCCGGGCACGAACTGCAGGAGATGCTGCTGGAAACCGCATCCTGGCGGTTTGAATATCGCTGGTATCCGGGCCTGTAGGCGCGTCAGTTCGCGTTTTGGGCCTCTCCGGGCTGGCCGCGGGATTTGGGCTCGTGTGGCCGGCCGGATCGTGAAGCGGCGCGATGCAAAATGCGTCATGCCTTGTGGTGAGCAGTCCGACAAAAGACTTTGATCCCTTGCCAAAGCTGGCTTTGGCTTATCGGATTGGTGTAACCGATCACCGGCCGCTTTCCAACGTTTTGCGGTAATGCTAGACTACGGTATCGGTCGCCGATTCAGGCGTGTGCCGTGGCCCGTTCCGGGCAGGTCCGAGTTGAACGAAAAGGAATTGCAGATGGGTAACCTTCGCGACTGGCTCAACAACAATCCTCTGGCGGCGGGCGGCCTCATTGTGGTCTGTCTGATCGTGGTGCTCTTCATGATGTTGCGGGGTGGGCGTTCCGGTGGTTGGACCATGACGCACGATTACATGTTCAATCTCGATACGGCGGCGATTGAGACCGTGGAGCGTGGGGACGACCCGATCTTTCCGCCGATCACCAATGCCCAGGGCCAGACTCTGGTGACGGCCTACGTGTTTGCCTGTAACGATTGCGGCAGGGAGGAGAACCGCCGGGTCCTCTGGATCGAGCGCTTCACCGAAGAAGGCAGGCGCACGGCCATGGAAGCCCATCGCCAGATTCAGGAAACCGGTGTTCACGAATTCGAGGACGTGGATATCGCCGAGGAAGGCCGCGAAATCGCCGAGCCGCCGACCGAACCCGGCGCCGCGGCGCAATGGGTTTCGTCAATGAGTGAACGCGCAACGCAACTCATGGATCGCCAGATGCAGTCCCTGCGGGACACCCCCAATTGCGATCGGGTGCGTCGGTGTTTTCCGGGGCGATGAGGCGCATGCGGGCCACCGCCGAACAAACGGGATCGGCCGTCGATTCATCACGGCGCATCCGTGACTGAAATCTGGATCGCCGGGTGTCGGCCAAGGGCTTTGGCCAGCCGCTCAACATCCCCTCCAGCCAGTCGTCCACAACGGGTGCGTCGGCCTTCACGCTCCAGCACCACGGTGGCCAGTCGGCCTTCGTGATGGATATGCACCGCCGCCCGCTGATTCAGGGGCACCTGCCCTCCGTGATGATATTTGTGATAGATGATGCGTTGAGAGGTAATGATGATGCCGGCCAGCCCGGCATCCTTGACGCCGAACTCGGCATCCGAAACGTAGATGTCAAAACGCTCGCCCGGCTGGAACTCGCACCAGGCACACAGTCGCTGGCGGACCACATCCGGCAACGACTTCCAGGCGTCGTTTTCCAGGACGCGGACATGCTCGGCCAGCAGCGCGTGCTCGTCTCCGCAGGTTCCATTGACGTTGGCCAGCCATGTCAGGGCGCAACGATGGCTGGGTACCCGAACCGTACACATCAACTCGCCATCGGGCAGGCGATGCGTGGCCAGCTCGAGCGAGTCGCGCCGGTGGCTGGGGCCGACGTAGTAGGGCATGGGAAGGCAGAACGGTGAAGGAAGCTCCTCGAGCTGGCCCATCACCGCCATGATGTGCCAAGCGCCGTGCTCCTCCTTAAGCGGCACTTCGAACCGGGATTCGATTTCCTGGACCGACCTCACGCGGGCCTGGGATCGATCCACGAACGCCAGCGGACGAGCCAGCAGTTGATCGCGGCCGATCGGCCCGGAGAAAATACACATCTCAGGCATCGAGGCACGGAATCGGTTGTTCTCCAGCCAATGGCTCAGAAAGCCCAGGGTCACACCGCCCTGATGGACATCGCGCACGACCAGGTAGGGGCGTCGAGCACCGTGGGGATCGGTTGGAAACGAAGTGGGAAGCTCTTCAGCGTTGAGCGAAGCGCCGGTCATGGGAGGCATGGCCGCCCCGGGCGGTTTCGATGGGCGTGCCGGGGTCTTGGCGGCCGGGCCGGGAGCTGATGGCTGAGCGCTGGGGCTCTTGACATCGTCAGGAACGTCCGCTGACGCCGTGTCATCGGTGGTGGGCCGCACCGTGACCCGGACCTTGGCCTCGGCCGGCCGCACATCCGGCGGTGGACCGATGGCCGCGCCCTGGCCCTCGGAGCCAAAACCTTCCACGGAGATCTGCGAATCGTTCAGTCCTGGCAGATCGAACAGATCGAACTCCTCCGTCTCGTCTTCCTCGCCGATCCTGACCATGTCCGGGGCCGGCGGTGGCTTGGCGGCCTCGGTCGCGCAGGCTTTGCGTTGGCCCAGTAAATGAACCACCTGCTGCACGGCCCTGGCGATCCGCATTTCATCCCGGAAGTTCCGCCGCCGTTCCTCGGCCTCGAGTGATTGGTGCAGCCAGACGGATACCGTCTCGTCAAACAGTTCACCGGGAGTCGGTACGGCAAAGACCGTCGAACACGCCGGACAGCGGGCGCGATGGCCCGAGGCATGGGTCGGAACGCGAAGCGAAACCCGACATCCTGGGCAGTGGATCAGCATTGACATGGCCGAATCCCCACAAACCGGCGACCCCTTTGGCGGCAGAGGTGGTCATGGCCGCCGAAATCGCCGTGTGTCCAACACAGGCCGGCACCGTCTGGCGTTCGTGACGAAGAATCGGGCAGAACGGCACCTTGGCCAACCCAACGGCATCCAGTATACCGTTCGGCGCCAGCCTTCTGTTGCATCGGACCGGTCAACGAGAACCGATAGGCCGAATGTGTTTGTCCCGGGCTGGATGAAGCCCGCTCCTGGGTCGGTAACGTCTGGAGCGGAAACGGGCCGCGCAATATTCGCTGAGACGAGTAGATTTGCGGCTTATCGTCGGTATAGAATGCCGGGCTGATTCCGGTCGCTGAGGATTTTCTCAGGCTTGTCTGTCGGGTGTTCGCCTGGGCAGATGGCTCGGTTTGGTGCCACAGTCGCGCTCGGCCATCTGGCCGCTCAGGAGAAGGGTTTCTTGAGGTATCCAAGAGCATTCACACTCATCGAACTGCTTGTCGTGATTTCGATCATTGCGCTGTTGATTGGTCTGTTGTTGCCAGCGCTGGGCATTGCGCGCGAGGCCGCGCGTTCGGTCAAGTGCATGGCCCATCTGAGGGGCGTTCAGAGCAGTCTTTCGATCTACCATGACCAATACAACAACGGGTTTACGATCCCGGCCGAGCTGCAATACATTCCCGGCGGCCATCAAAATCCGGATAACTGGACGAATTGGGCGTCTCTGCTGACCGCCGCGCAGCTCTTCACCGAGGTGGTCTCGGCTCCGGACGGCGTCAGCGGTGTGGACACGCCACTTCGATGCCCCAGTGATCTGCCGGTGCGGCACGATCGATTCGGGATGCGCGAGGAGTTTGATACCTGGCCGGAGCCGCGGGCCTCCAAGTAATGGCGAACGCACGATGACCGGAGGGCCGTGGTGGTGGCGGCGGTGCCCGGCGGAAGCTTCGCGGGGGCCGTCAGCGAAACCAGCTTCGGACTTAATGGAGCGAACAAGGAATCCAATATCTTTTACGCTTCGCACCATGGCGCAAGGCGACCTGACGGTCGGGATATCCGGGATCACCCGTATTCGCGGTACGGCGGGCCATCGGGGTTTGACAACAACCACAACCGCGTACGCGAGGAGCGTTTCGAAGTTCCGCCGGGGTCGCTGATTTCGGCGTTTGATGGACAGCGCTATCACTATTCATCGTTCGATGCCTACAGCGCCAGGCACATGGAGCGAATCAGCATCTCGTTTTTCGATGGCCATGTGGAGAGCATCGATAGCGATGACATCCCGAGCATGATGTATGCCGATTTCGAGCGCGACCCCACACGTCGGCCGACTTCGTGGTATCGGCAATAGCCCGGGTCCATGTTTCTTCGGGCGGTTGTCGGGGCGGTGCTCAGCGTTCCTCAAGCGCGCTGATGCGCTGACGGATGGTCTTCCGGTCGTCGTCACTGAGTTCGGGATGGTCGGCCAGGTGCTTGAGATAGGTGATGTTGTCCAGGAGCCCCAGGTTTCTCGCATCCTGCGCGGGGCTGGGAGCGGCGGTGCCCGATTCGGCGACGACCTGCTCCAGCCTGGCGCGACGTTCCGTGCTGATCCCTTCCCGGGCAAGCTCAGCGCGGATCAGTTCCTCGAAGGCTGAAAACTCATCGGTGAGTTTCTGGGTCGCGGCCTCACGGGTGGCGAACGTCTCGCTTTCGAGCCCCTCGAAAAGCTCCCGGGCCTGATCGGCCACCGATCCTTCGCGGGGTCGCAGGCTGTCCAGAACCGCATCGCGCATGGGCTCGCTCAACGGGCCGTGGGGCATGGTGATGCCCAGGCCGGCGAACGTGGGAAGAACCTTCTCATCAAACCATTTGGGGTCGGTCAGGTAAAGCTCGATAAAAGATTCGCCTCTGGCCTGGCGAACGTTGGT
>JAFIFY010000049.1 GCA_020831765.1 Phycisphaeraceae bacterium
TTGAGTTAAATCGATTGGAGGCACATGCTGTGATGAGACTGCAATGGAATGATCGACCATGACTGAACCCCATCCAATCCCGACCCATCCCTCACCGTTTCCACGTCTTGTGCTCTTGCTCCTGCTGCTGGCCGGCGGGGCGTGGTATTTCGGCCTGTTCTCCCACCGGACCTCGCCGTCAACTTCTTCGGCATCGCCCCAGCCGCGAGCCGTCGAGCCGCGCGGCGATTTGAGCCGCGGCGAGCTGGACCAGATCGAACGGTTCGAATCGGCAAGCCCATCGGTGGCCTACATCACCACGAGCCAGCGGCGATTCAATCCGTTCTCGATGCGGCCGGTCGAGGTCCGGCAAGGCAGTGGGTCAGGCTTCGTGTGGGATCAGGACGGTCACATCGTCACCAACTGGCACGTCATTCAGCACGCTTCGGCGGCGCAGGTGGTGCTCGGTGATCAGTCGGTGTTCAACGCCCGACTGGTCGGCGCTTCGCCGGCCCATGACCTTGCGGTGCTTCGCATCGATGTGGAAAAGGGCAAGCTTGCGCCGCTGCCCCTGGGCGCAAGCCACGATCTGCGTGTGGGCCAATTCGCCATGGCGATCGGCAATCCGTTCGGCCTTGATCGCACGCTGACGACCGGGGTGGTCTCGGCGCTGGGCAGGCAGATTTCCGGTCCCGGCGGTCGGGTGATCGAAGAAGTCATCCAGACCGACGCGGCGATCAACCCGGGCAATTCCGGTGGGCCGCTGTTGGATAGCGCCGGGCGGTTGATCGGCGTCAATACGGCGATTTACAGTCCTTCGGGCGCTTCGGCGGGCATCGGCTTCGCCATTCCCGTGGACACGGTCAATCGCGTGGTGCCGCAGTTGATCGCCCACGGGGAGTATCAGCCGCCTCGACTCGGCATCACGTTCGATGAAGGCATCAACCGGGCCATGACCCAGCAGACCGGCGTACGCGGCGTGCTGGTGTTGCAGGTCGAGCCGGATTCGATCGCCGCCCGCATCGGATTGCGGCCCACCGAACAGCGGCGCGACGGCACGCTGGTGCTGGGCGATGTGATCCAGTCGATCAACGACCGGGAGATTCGAACCGGCAACGACCTGATGCATCAGATGGAACGCGCCAAGCCCGGCGATGAACTGAAAATCACCATCTGGCGCGAAGGCCGAACGCGAACGGTCACAGCCGAGGTTCGCTGAAGTGCTGATCCTCCGCCCTGGCTGGTCCGGCCTCGGATGCCCAGGTCAGGCGAGGATGGAGCCCCGCCAAGCGCATCCGGCGGTATTGGTCGAATACATCCCATGTATTTGATGCGAAATTCTGCTCAAGCCACGCCCCGGGTGACCATGGTCGCACGATGCGCGGCTTGAAGTTGTCGGGAAGGATCAGGCGGCACCTGTCGGGTTCAACGCCGGCCGATGATGCGCCGGCCGTGTCACGCCGATCATCGGCACGCCATTGCTCGATGCATTCTCTGAACATTCCCGCCAACGGCTTGGGCCGGTTGTCCGGCGTCAGAAGCCCGTACCGATACTCCTGGCGGTTGAAAGCCAGGTCAGCGATTTTGTCGTGGCTGCACCACCAGGTGAACATGCCGGCACCACCGGTCCGTGCATCGCTAATGGCCTGTTGCATGAAGCGCCGCCTCGCTCCGATATCGCCCCACAGGTCACAACATCCGCTCTCCTGAACCCAGATGGGCATGCCGTTGGCGGTATGGAGCCTTGCCAGATCGATCATGAAACTGGTCAGGTCGAGTGATGGCCCGCCATCGAGCGGTCCACGCTCCAGGCACCCTGTGAACGCGGGCCAGATATGCAGGCAGCAGGCGTCGTAGTCGTGGCCCAGGTGGTCAAGGGAAAAGGTCGTGCCGCTGATCCACGGCGAGTGATCGACTCCATTGACCACAGGCGTTTTGCCATGCCGCCGAACCCATCCGATGGCGGCGCGCCCCCAGGAGTCGCCCTGGTCGATCGGCAGTTCATGGTCCAGGCAGTTGATCTCGTTGCCAAGGTCAAGACCCATCAGGTTCGGTCGGTCACCGATCCGGTCGAGCACAGCTCCGAAGAGTGAAGCTTCCTGCTCCAGAACCGAGGGGTTCGTGAAAACCTCTCGTCCGGTCACACCCCAAGGGAGGAAGACATAGCCGGAAAGGAAGCCGGTCAGAACACTGACCAGAACATCCAGGCCTTGGTCGGCGGCAAGAGCCATGATCCGGTCAAGCCGGTCCAGATGCCCCGGCGATACCCAGCCGGGATTGGGCATGAACCACGGCCAGATGAGTTGAAGGCGAATGTGATCGATCCCCAACGCCCTCATGGCATGCAGATCCCCGGCCACTTCAACCTCTCGAAAATCGTTCCAGAAGTAATACCAGCGCAGCCCGGGTGTGTAGTTCAGGCCAAGGCGCTGTGAGTGCCCAGTGAACCAGCGATCAGCCGCCTTTGGAGATTGGGGGTACGACATGGAACGGGTCGATCGTTCAGGTCCGGTTGCCGGCGCGCAACCGGTTCCGTCGGGGAACGTTCACCACTCGCCTTCGAGGAGCCGGTCGATGGCATGGGCGACGCCGTCCTGATCACAGGCGAGCGTGGTGTGTCGCGCCGCGGCCAGCGTCACCGGTGTGGCATTGGCCATGGCGATGCCGCAGCCGGCCTGTGCGACCATGCAGGCATCGTTGACCTCGTCGCCGATCGCGGCGATCTCGTGGGGCTGGATATCCCACTGCGCCGCCAGATGCTTTAAGCCCGCCCACTTGTCCATGCCCCGCGGAAAAACTTCCATCACGTGCATCGGACCATCGGGTGCCGGCAGCGCGGCAAAGTGATGCCAGTGGACAAGGTCCGAAAGGCCATTGCCCAGCCGATCGCCCGCTGTTTCGATGTTCGATGGTGAAGCGACGATCCCGATCCGAAGCACATGGTCCAGGTGCGGTCCCGTCGGCTCGGGCTGATGGCACACCTCGACATTGGTGGCATCGAACCACCACCGCGTGTTTTCCGAGACGCGGCCGGTGCCGGTGACCAGGTAATCGTGGCCCGCCAGCGATCGCTCGCGAAAGACCAGCACCGCATCCGGCAGGTCGTAGAGTGAGCGGATCACCCGGTGGGCGAGTTCCGGCTCATAGCCGCGCACTTCGATCGCCCGGCCGGTCTTCAGATCGTTGACGACCGTGCCCGTGACAAAAACCCCGACCGGCATGGCATCGGTCAGTGGTTCGAGGAACGCGTGCGATTCCCGCCATGCCCGTCCGGTACACGGCACCACCCTGACGCCCTGTTGGGCGGCTTGGCGGACAGCGCGTTGGTTGGCGGGGCTGACGGTCCCATTCGGGCCCAGCAGCGTTCCATCAAGATCAATGGCCAGCATTCGGTACTTCATAAAGCATCGGAGTATACGCCCGGTCGGTCGCGTGATGATGAGCAGGGCGTTTTGGGGGTCGGGGTGCGGGAAAACAGGAGTATTGTATCCGATCTTTCCGGGCGTATCCTCTGCTACGGCAACGGCTCGTCACCGGTTTGTCTGGCCGGGCGAAATCAAGCGCGGCGAAAAGCGGTGGCCGTATACGAAATTCGGGACTATACTGTCCAAGATGTCCGGTCGGAAATCCGGACCGTAATTGCGCAAGACCCCTAAAAGCGCTTTCTGGAGTGTTATATCGATGGCGATTATTCTGACTGAGACCGCTGCCAAGGAAATCGGCTCGATTATCGAGAATCACAGCCTTGATGCCGACAAGACACGTCTCCGTGTCGGGGTCAAGGGTGGCGGATGCTCGGGCTTCAGCTATGTGCTGGACCTGACCGAGCAGGAGCGGGATACCGATGAGTTGTTCGAGCAGCACGGGGTTAAGGTCATCTGCGACCCCAAGAGCTACCTCTATCTCAACGGTACGACGATCGATTTTCGTGATGAGGTGATGGGCCGGGGCTTTGTCTTCAACAACCCCAACGCCACAAGCAGTTGCGGCTGCGGCTCCTCGTTCACGGCCTGACTGACCGACCGGGCTGGCTTTTGGGTCAGGCGGTTCCGTGTGGCCGTGGCTCGGCCGCGCGTCGGAGCGTCGATCGCTGTTCAGTGTTGGCGGAAAGCGGCCGCGCTCGATGTGGATGAGCTGATGCTGCCCAGCGCCATGACCGTTGATTGAAGCGGCCGTGCCGGACGGGTAGAGTGTCAGCAGGCTAAGGTCCGCATCGCCACGATGGTGTGCGGCCGCAGTTCCGTGAGGAAGCGCGCCATGCCAACCCCCCGCATTCACGGTGCCATCACCGCTCTTGTCACCCCTCTGGCCGAAGGTCAGGTCGATTGGGATCGCCTCAAGGCCAATGTCGCCGAACAGATCGAACAGGGGATCGATGCCCTTGTGCCCTGCGGCACGACCGGCGAAAGTCCGACGCTCAGTCACCATGAACATGAGCGTGTGGTCGCCGAGGTCATTGAGGCCGCCGCCGGGCGCGTGCCCATCATCGCCGGCACCGGCTCCAACTCGACCGAGGAAGCCATCGCCCTGACCCGCCACGCCCGCTCGGCCGGCGCGGCCGCTTCGCTTCAGGTCGTGCCCTATTACAACAAGCCGTCGCAGGAAGGGCTCTACCGCCATTTCATGACCATCGCCGAGCGATGCGATCTGCCGATCATCCTCTACAACATCCCCGGCCGAACCGGCGTCGAGCTGTCGGCCGAGACGATCCAACGCCTGGCCGAACACCCCATGATCATCGGGGTCAAGGAAGCGACCGGCTCGCTCGACATGGCCAGCGACATTGCCCAGCGATGCGACCCCGAAGCCTTTATCATCCTGTCCGGCGACGATTCGCTGACCATCCCCATCATGGCCATCGGCGGGTGTGGGGTGATCAGTGTCGCGGCCAATCTGATTCCCCGGCGGGTTTCGGCCATGGTCCACACGGCGCTGGAGGGCGATTTTGACCTGGCCCGGCGGCAGCACCTGGACCTGTATACCCTTTTCAGGGGACTTTTTGCCGAAGGCAATCCCACCACCGTCAAGGCCGCGATGAAGCTTTGTGGCATGGATACCGGTGAAGTTCGCCTGCCGCTTGCGCCGATGTCCGAAGCGGGCACGCAACAGCTCAAGGCGCTTCTGGATCGGCACGAGATCGGCTCCAGTTCGGTGGCTGGCGCGGTCTGAAGATGAGGATGAACCCGGCATGAGCGATTCCCGTTCCGATCGAAACTGGTGGTTTAAGGTGGTTGCCCCCGGCGGTTGGTGCGCGGCATTGCTCCTTGCCTTGTGCGCGATCGGGTTGACCGGCCCGGGGGCGCAGGCTGAATCGGTGGGGCGCGATGTTGCCGTCACCGAACGAAGCGGGGACGAGGCCGAGACGGAGGTCGGTCAGGCCTCGACCACTCCCGCAGCGCCCGTCCGCCAGATATCGCTTCATGACCACGTCCAGCAGGTGACGCGCCAGGCATTGGAAGAGATCAGCCAGGGCGCTGCCGTCGAACCGATCCAGGTACGGCTCACCGAGCTTTTCGACAGCCTGATCGCGCACGCCGATCTGCGGCAGACCCAGGCGTTCCGTGATGCGGCCGTCGGGCTTCGCCTGGCGATGCAGTTGCGCACCCTGCCCGAATCGCAGCGGAAAACCCTGGCTCAGTGGCTGCTTCGGCATCCGGATTTCGCCCGCACCCTGGCGCTGACCATACGCATGGGCGAGGAGAACCCGCGGCCGATTCTCGAGCTGGTGCTCCGCATGATCGATCGGTTTGGCGACCGGGTGGCCGGATACGCCAACCTTGCCGTGGCCATTGCCGTGGTTCACGATCAGCCGCTGGTCAAGCGGCTCAATGAGAACACGGCCCGTGCCAGCGATCCCCTGGACCTCATGGCCTTTTACATCGCCAATGAGCGGGCGATGATGTTCGGCGTTCGCGATGTCCCCCCGGAGCTGCTGATCCACGTCGTGAACACCACCGCTTCGGTCGATGAACTGACATGGGCGTTGAGGCGGTATCGCGGCGATCAGAAGGTCGGGGCGCGGTTCTTCGATATCCGCTATGACTACACCCACTTTCGCCAGGGCGCGCCCAAGCGCGTCACCGTGGCGGGCTTCAATCTGCCCAATATCCTTCAGCACGGCGGCGTCTGCATCGACCAGGCGTACTTTGCCGCGTCGGTCGGCAAGGCCATTGGCGTGCCCACCTCGATCGTCTACGGAAGGGGCGGCAATGTCTCGCATGCGTGGATCGGGTTCTTTGAAACCCAGGGCCGCCGGGGCGCATGGAACTTCGACATCGGGCGATATCCCGAGTACCAGGGCATACGGGGTCTGATCACCGATCCACAGACGCGCCAGCGTGTCCCCGATGGCTTCGTGTCGCTTCAGGCCGAGGCCCTTCAGATCAGCGAACCGTCCCGGCACTATTCCCAGGCGCTGGTCGATGCCGCCGGGCGCCTGGTTCAACTGGCCGCGGCCGATGTGACCAGCTTCGGCGTAGCGCGCCCGGAGAATGTCCGGGCCGCCCACTTCATCCGCGTGCCGCGAACGCCGGGGGTCGAGACGAGCCTGAGCATGATCGATGCGGCGCTGGGGCACAACGCGGCCAATCTCCGCGCCTGGGCCACGCTTCGGCACCTGGTGGAAAACGATCAGCTCGATCTGAACCTCATCCGGGCATGGGCCGGTAAGCTTGAAGAGTTCTGCGGCCGACGATATCCGGACTTCGCGGCGTTCATGCTCACGTCGATGATCAACAAGGTTCCGGACATCCGGCATCGCGACCAGCTCTGGGACCGGGCGTTCATGTTCTTCCGCTCGCGCGCTGACCTGGCGGCGGAGATTCGACTGGCTCAGGGCAGGATGTGGGAGGAGGCCGGCGATCCAAGACGCGCCGGACGCGCTTATTTCGACATCATCGAACGCTATGCCAACGACGGTCCGTTCGTGATCGATGCGCTTCAGAGATCGGCACGCATGCTCGAATCGATCAACGAGCCGGGCAGGCTTCCGGAGCTTTACGCGCGGGCGTTCTCCCAGCTTCGACCGCCACGCCCATCGGCCTACAACAGCCAGAGCAATTACTATCGGGTCGGCGTTCAGTACGCGCAGGTGCTTGATCGTTTCGGGCGCTCGGCCGAAGCCCGGGAAATCCGCCGGCTGATCGGCCAGATGGATACGCGTGAAGCCTCGCCGCACCGCCCGCGCGGCTGAAGGAACCAGCCCCGATCATGTCCTCGCCCCGCCTTCCGCTGACCCGAATCGATTCCACCGCCGATCCGGCGCTTGGGCAACGGGTGAGGCAACTCGAATCGCAGGGGGCCTTGATGCACCACGCCCCATCGGCGGCCGATGGCGATGATGAGCCTCAACTGGCGCTGTGCGCCACCGCGCAGGGTCTGGAGCTTCGGTTGCTTGATGGCCCCGCCGATCTGAGCCGCGCCCATCCGCTGCGGATCGACTTCGGCCGGCTGGATATCTCCAGCCCCGCCGCGCGCTCATCGCGCCACCCGCTCTTCCGAGCGCTGGGTATCCCGGCCGATCGGGCCATCGGTTGCGTGGTCGATGCCACCGCGGGACTTGGCGAAGACAGTTGGCTGATGGCATCGCGGGGTTTTCAGGTCATCGCCCTGGAGCGCCATCCGGTGGTGGCGGCGATGCTCGAAGACAGCCTCGCCCGCGCTTCGATCAATCACCCTGACATCGCCGCGCGGATCAGCGTGATCTGTTTGGACAGCGCATCCTGGTTGGCCGCCCGGGCGGAACAGCGGCCGATCCACGCCTTGCTGCTCGATCCGATGTATCCCGATCATGGCCGGCGAAAGGCGCTCCCGGGCAAGGAGATGCGCATCTTGCGCATGCTGGTGGGCGATGATGACGATGCGGCCGATCTGCTGCGTGCCGCGCTGAGCTGTCCCGTGGGCAGAACGATCGTCAAGCGCCCGGTTCATGCTCCGAAGTTGATCCCATCGCCACCGGCGGACTGGACCATCCGGAGCCAACGCGTGCGTTACGATGTCTATCGGCAGCGCACCGGTGCGGCGGCGGGATGAAAAGCGCTCACTCCTTCTCCTCCTTCAACTGGGCCAGCACGCTGAAATCTTCAAGCGTGGTGACATCGCCCTTGACCTGACCCGAATCGGCCAGTTCGCGAAGCAATCGCCTCATGATCTTGCCGCTGCGGGTCTTGGGCAGGCTGTCGGTGAAGCGAATCTGATCGGGCCGGGCCAGGGCACCGATCTGCTTGACGACATGCTCCATGAGTTCCTGCTTGAGTTCATCACTGGGCTGCTGCCCGCCGCGCAGCGTGACGAACGCGGCGATGGCGCTGCCCTTGATCTCATGCGGCACGCCCACCACGGCCGACTCGGCCACGGCCGGATGCGAGACCAGGGCCGATTCGACTTCCGCCGTGCCCAGCCGGTGTCCGGAGACATTGATGACATCATCCACCCGGCCCATGATCCAGAAGTTGCCGTGCTCATCCCGGCGCGCCCCATCGCCGGCGAAGTACATGCCCTTGATCTCACTCCAGTAGGTCTTGATGAAGCGCTCGCGATCGCCGTATATGCCCCGCAGCATTGAAGGCCATGGCTTGCGGATGACCAGGAATCCGCCGGCGTTGGGCGGTACTTCTTCGCCTTCACGGTTCACCACGGCCGCATCGATTCCCGGGAAAGGCCGCGTCGCCGAACCGGGCGTGGTGGGCGTCGCGCCGGGCAGGGGGGTGATCATGTGTCCGCCGGTTTCGGTTTGCCACCATGTATCGACGATCGGGCAACGGTCGCGGCCGATATGCTTGCGATACCACATCCACGCCTCGGGGTTGATCGGCTCGCCGACCGTGCCCAGCACGCGCAGGCTGGATAGATCGTGCCTGGCCGGATGCTGATCGCCCCACTTCATGAACGCGCGGATGGCGGTCGGAGCCGTGTAGAAGTGGGTGACCTGATGCCGCTGGACAATGTCCCAGAATCGGTCGAACTCCGGAAAGTTGGGCGCGCCTTCGTAAAGCAGCGTGGGCACGGCGTTGGGCAGGATGCCGTAGATCACATAGCTATGACCGGTGATCCAGCCGATGTCGGCGGTACACCAGTACATCTCCCGCCGCTCGGGCGTGTCGCCGTGCAGATCGAAGGTGAGCCGGCTGGTCAGCCAGGTGTGAACCATGTATCCGCCCGTGGTGTGCATGATGCCCTTGGGCTTGCCCGTGGTGCCGGAGGTGTAAAGGACAAAGAGCAGGTCTTCGCTGTCCATTTCCTGGGCGGGCGCCTGGGCCGGATCCGCGGCGAAGGGCTCGACCAGTTCATGCCACCACAGGTCGCGGCGGTTCTTATCCTGGATCATGGGAACCTGGGCATCGCAGCGGTTGACCACCACCACGGTGCCGACCTGGTCGGTGAGCGTGAGGGCCTCATCGACCGTTTCCTTCAGCGGTACGCGCTTGCCGCGCCGCCAGCCGCCATCGGCCGTGATGATGATTCGGCTGCCTGAGTCCTCGAGCCGGTCACGGATCGCCGAGGCGCTGAATCCTCCGAAGATGATCGAGTGCGGCGCGCCGATCCGGGCGCAGGCCAGCATCGCGATGGCCAGTTCCGGCACCATCGGCATGTAGATCGTCACCACATCCCCCTTGGCCACGCCCAGTTTCCTGAGCGCCTGGGCAAAGCGGCACACCTCGCCCAGAAGTTCGCGGTAAGTCAGCTTGCGAATCTCCGGCCCATCATCACCAACAGGCTCGCCCTCCCAGACGATCGCGACTTGATCGCCCAGCCCCGCTTCCACCTGACGATCGAGGCAGTTGTAGCAGACGTTGGTCTTGCCGCCCACGAACCATCTGGCATCGGGCAGGTTCCATTCCAGGACCCGGTCCCACTTGGCAAACCAATGAAGATGCGCCGCCTGCTCGGCCCAGAACCGATCGGGATCATCGATCGACTGGCGATGGAGTGCTTCATAGGCCTCCATGGAGCCGACATGCGCCTGGCGGCTGAGTTCGGGCGGTGGGGCGAAGAGGCGGGTTTCGCTCAGGACCGATTCCACATTGTCCGAAGCGACGGCTGAACCGGCTGAGCGGCTCGGCGATGCTGAGGAGGCGGGCGAACGATCGGACATGATCTGCTCCCATCTTGGATTCAGGTTGGGCCGGAGAACGGCCGGGGACGATGCCCATCTCAACGGATCATCGGCTGAACGTCAACCGCGCGGCGGCGGAGCGAGCCGAACAAAAAAGTCGGTCCGCTCCGGTAATGCAGTTCCTATTATGCTTTAATTGCATTGGATCGAAGCCGACCTGCGAGCGGGGATTCAGACCGTGGCCGAGATGATCGTCGATGGTGCCAACCTGCTTTATCACGAGATGCCGCCGGAGCTTGCCGGGCTGGATCGTGATGGGCTGTGCCGTTTGATGGCCGGGCTGGCTCGATGGCAGGGCAAGCCGCTGAGCCGGATCCTGCTGGTATTCGATGGCAAGCCGTCTCCGCCGGCGTTTCTGCGGCCGGATGACTCGACGCTGAGTGATACGCGGATTCTTCCCGGCTCGGGATCGATGGGCGGGCGTGTGGGCGATGTTCTGGAATTTCGCTACAGCGGACCTGATCGTGAAGCGGATGCGTTGATCTTTGAAGCGATCGGCCGGAGCGATGCGCCCCGTGGGCTCTTTGTGGTGACGCGTGATCGTGCGATTCAGAAGGTGGCGCGGGCCCGCCGCGCCAAGGTGGTTGAGCCTTCGGTGCTGATCGCACATCTTGAGCGCCGGTGTACGACCGGCGGCGATGCATCCGGCGGCGGCCGGCAGGCGGCCAAGCCCCAAGCGCGAGGGGATGGATCGGCCCTGGCCGACTATGTCCGCTGGTTCGGGCCCGATGCCATCAAGCCGCCCGAGGCGCCCCAGCTCGATGACAGGCTCAAGCGAATGGTTCGTAAGACCGGAGCCCGGCGAGGCTAGGTCGGGCTCGAGCCGGCGGCCAACGCTTGGGGCCGCGGGATGAGGACGCGGTCTAAACCAAAAAACGTCTTAAAATGAGCGTTTCATGGTTACTTAAGCGAATAATACGATCGTCTGCTTGCCTAAAAACGAACCGGACGTTACGCTCCATTGCATGGGCCCCTGGACAGGAATGCGCGGCAGAATGCTCCAGGGTGCCTCAAGCGGCTGACACAGGAGGCACCAAGGTGTCCACGTTGCCCGAAGACCAGGGCGTTGCGCCTCTTCCCTGGGAGGAAACAGCGCCGGAACTCGGACGCAGGCTCAAGTCCTTGTTGGGCTGCGATGCGTTCGCGGTTCAGATCGTCGATCTCAATGCTCGGCGGCATGATGGCTTGCTCGCGACCGATGGTTTCGACCAGTCCCTGCTGGCCAGCTATCTCGACGCTCCGCCGTCCGATGATCCATTACTGGGTGATGCGGTTGGGGCCGGATGGGTCGATTGCTCCGGCCGGACACCGGAAGCGGGCCGGCATGCGGGGTTGGCGTCTTTGCTGGGCAACCGCCGCGCCACGGTGCATGTCGTGCCCGAATCCATGTTGGATAAGACCTGGTGGGTGCTTGTACTGCGCTGGCCGGAAGGCGCGGAAAAAATTCCGGATGATGCGGCCAGGCGGTTGCGCGGCGATCTGCTGCTGCGCCGCTGGCACATCAACTTCAACCGGTGCATCAAGCCCGAGGGAACCCGGACCCTGCTCGCCGATGATGGACGCACGCTGGCCGCTGATGTCGCCGACCGATGGACGGCCATCGACCAGCCCAAGGATGATCGATCGATTCTCAACGCGCTGCGCCAGATGATCCCGCAGTGGTTCCCATCCTTCGTTCCCGGTGCGTGGCACGACCTGTCGCTACAGACCGAAGCCGGCCCCCGATGGATTCGATTCCAGCAGCGCAGCGCGACCGCCGCCAATGGGCAGGGGCCCTTCTACTGGCTTCTGGAATCGCATCCGCTGATGGAGGATGACCCGCCGGTGGTCGGCCGCATCGAAGACTCGCGCGTCGCCGAGGCGCTGACCCTGATCCATCATCGATATCGCGAATCACCCACGCTCAAAAACCTGGGCGATTGGCTCAAAATCAGCCCGTTCTATCTCCATCGCCTCTTCATTAAGGAAGTGGGCATCAGCCCGAAACAGTATCTCCAGCGAAGGCAACTCCAGATGGCGCGGCTGCTGCTCCTGAGCACGGACCGCGCCGTCGGCGATATCGCCGGCGAGTGCGGCTTTGCCAGTCATGGCCATTTCACCACCACCTTCCACCGCGTGGCCGGCGTCAGTCCGATCGATTTCCGCCGGGCCGATGCCGACTCCGGCGATGATCCGCCGCCACCCCGCGGTCGCCCAGGCCGCAGGCCCAAGCAAGCCACCCACTAAAGCGATTCGTCCCGGTCCTCCATCTCCGCCACCGGCGCGCAGGCGCAGACGAGATTGCGGTCGCCGTAGGGATTGTCGATCCGACCCACGGGCGGCCAGAACTTGTACTCGTTGAGCGATTCCACCGGATAGGCCGCCGCGCGTCGAGTAAAGCCGTGCGTCCATGCATCATCGCTGACGGCCTGTGCGGTGTACGGCGCGTGCTTGAGCACGTTGTCCTTGAGGTCGGCCCTGGCCTCTTCGATGGCGCGGATTTCCCGCCGGATCGAAAGCATGGCTTCGACGAATCGATCCAGTTCCGCCAGCGATTCGCTTTCGGTCGGCTCGATCATCAGCGTGCCGGCGACCGGCCAGCTCATGGTCGGGGCATGGAAGCCGTAATCAATCAATCGCTTGGCCACATCATCGATCTCGATCGCCGCGCTGACGTGGAAATGCCGCAGGTCGATGATGAATTCGTGTGCGACGGTTCCCCGATTGCCGGTGAAGAGCACCGAGTAGTCGTCGCCGAGCTTCCTGGCCAGGTAGTTGGCGTTGAGGATCGCCGTCTGCGTGGCCAGGCGCAGGCCCGATGCGCCCATCATGCGGATATACATCCACGAGATGGGGAGGATGCCGGCGCTGCCCCAGGTTGCCGCGGAGACCGGGCCCACCTGCCCGGCTCGGAGCGTCTGGGCATCCCAGGCCGCCAGCGGCTCGCCCGGACGGAACGGTGCCAGGTGCGCGGCCATGGCGATCGGACCCATGCCCGGCCCGCCGCCGCCGTGGGGAATGCAGAAGGTCTTGTGCAGGTTGAAATGGCACACATCCGCGCCGAAATCCGCCGGCCGGCACAGTCCAACCATCGCGTTGAGGTTCGCCCCATCCAGATACACCTGCCCGCCATGTTCGTGAACCACCCGGCAGATGTCGGCCACGGCCTTCTCGAACACCCCGTGCGTCGAAGGATAGGTGATCATCAGCGCCGCGAGGTTGTCGGCGTGTTTCCCGGCCTTGGCCTTGAGATCATCCAGATCGATGTTGCCGTGACTGTCGCACTGGACCGGGACGACCTTCATGCCGGCGACGACCGCGCTGGCGGGGTTGGTGCCGTGGGCGGACACGGGGATGAGGCAGATATCGCGGTGCCCCTGGCCGCGCGAGCGATGGTAAGCGCGGATCGCAAGCAGCCCGGCGTATTCGCCCTGGCTCCCGGCGTTGGGCTGAAGCGATACGGCCGAGAACCCGGTGATTCGGGCCAGCCACGATTCCAGATTCTTGAAAAGGTCGGCATAGCCCGCCGCCTGCTCACGCGGAGCAAAGGGATGCAGCGCCGCGAACTCGGGCCAGCTCACCGGAACCATCAGCGAGGTGGCGTTGAGCTTCATCGTGCAACTGCCCAGCGGGATCATCGCATGGGTCAGCGAAAGATCGCGGCTTTGCAGGCGATGGATATAGCGCAGCAGTTCGTGCTCGGTGTGATATCGCTTGAATACCGGATGGGTCAGAAACGAACTGCTTCGCGCAAGAGCATCAGGACAGGCCGGCAGTGGCTCGTTGAGCGAATTCCTGAGCAGGTCCGACCGGTTATCACTCCCCGCGGCGCGGGCGAAGATGGCGAAGATCGCTTGAAGCTCATCGGGCGTGGTCGGCTCATCGAGCGAGATGCCGATGTCGCCGTTGTCGAAGTAGCGGAAGTTGAACCGATGATCCAGTGCGAGCTTGCGGACTTTCCCGGCCCGCGATGGGTCCATGCGGATTCGGATCGTATCGAACAGCGTTCCGTCGGCGACGTTGAGCCCCAGGCCGCGCAATGCCCTGGCCAGCGCTTCGGTGCAGGCGCGGATGCGGCGGGCGATCCGGGTGAGCCCCTCGGGGCCGTGGTAGACCACGTACATCGAAGCCATGACGGCCAGGAGCACCTGCGCGGTGCAGATGTTGCTGGTTGCGCGATCGCGCTTGATGTGCTGCTCGCGGGTCTGAATGGCCAGGCGGAGGGCGGGGTTGCCGTGAATGTCGCGCGAGATGCCCACAAGCCTTCCGGGCATGCGGCGAACGAGCTTCTCGTGCGTGGCCATGTAGGCCGCGTGCGGACCTCCATAGCCCATGGGCACGCCCAGTCGCTGTGTGGAACCGATGACGATGTCCGCGCCCCATTCGCCCGGCGGCGAAAACAGCGTCAGCGCCAGGGGGTCGGCCGCGGCGACGATCACCGTCCCGTTCTCCTTGAGCGACGCGGCCAGGGCCCGGTAATCCGGCAGGCGGCCATCGGTCGTGGGAAACTGAACCAACACACCGGCCAGGCCCGCATCGGCGGAATCAAGCTGATCCGCCGGCCCAACGACCAGATCGACATTCAGCCCGTCGGCACGGGTCTGAAGCACGCCGATGGTCTGCGGGTGGCAATCGTCGGCGACGAAAAAGCGATTTCGCTTGCCGTGATGAGCCGCGATGCACATGGCCATGGCCTCGGCCGCGGCCGTGGGCTCATCCAGCAGCGAGCTGTTGGCCACCTCCATGGCGGTCAGATCGCGAATCACCGTCTGGAAATTGAGCAGCGCTTCGAGCCGGCCCTGGGCGATTTCGGCCTGATAGGGCGTGTATTGGGTGTACCAGCCGGGGTTTTCGAGGATGTTTCGCTGAATGACCGTGGGCGTCAGCGTGCCGTGATAGCCCATCCCGATAAAGGAGCGATAGACCTCATTCTTCGCGGCCATCGCCCTAAGCTCGGCAAGCGCCTGAACTTCCGTACACGGCTCCGGCAGGCCGTCAAGCCCATCGATCAGGATGGACGCCGGCACCGCCGCGCGGCAAAGCTCATCCAGCGTGTCGTAGCCCAGATCGCCGAGCATCGCTTTCCGCTCGGCTTCATTGGGGCCGATGTGACGCTTGGCGAACTCGGTGGGGTCGGCGGTGAACTGCCTCATCACCGCATCTTCCCCCCGGCCAACGGAATCAGCCAAAACCGCTCGATCAACGACGCTCATTCGCATAATCCTTTGCTTGATGATCAAAATCTGGGAACGGGACATTGTAGGACAACCCGAACACGATCCCAACCGGAGAGGGAAGCGACCCCCCGAGCTGTCGATCCCGCATCCGGCCCCCCGGAACCCCGGCCCCCACGGGTGGCGCCGCTCCATCCCCGTGGGGGCGCGAAAAGTGGCTCCCCAACCGCTCTGGACGACGCGGCGGCAAGGTGGTGCGTCAGTGAGCCGAACGCCATGGATCACTCTTTGCCCCGCGCCTCGGCCCCCATTAGAATCCTTGGTCGGCAGGATCGCAGCACCCGTTCCGCTCAACGGTTCGGCGGCGTGACCGCTCTCGACCAACGGAGTGCCCCCATCATGCTGTCGCTTGAAAACTCGGCGACTGACCTTCCCTGGCTGGAGAGAATCGGCCTGGCGAAGCAAAAACCTTTCTACCACACCAACCTTGGTGCGGCCTTCCTGGGTGACTCGTTGGCCGGAATGAAGCGGATTCCCTCGGAATCCATTGATCTGGTCGTGACCAGCCCGCCATTCGCCCTGACTCGAAAAAAGGAATACGGCAACGAGCCGATCGAGCGATATCTCGAATGGTTTATTCCTTTTTGTGAGGAGATCAAACGAATCCTGACGCCGAAGGGGTCGTTCGTCCTGGACATCGGCGGGGCGTGGATTCCCGGAGCTCCGGTTCGAAGCACCTACCATTTTGAGGTCGCGGTTCAACTCGCACGAATGTTCCATCTCGCTCAGGATTTCTATTGGTACAACCCGGCCCGTCTGCCGACGCCCGCCGAGTGGGTGACCGTTCGGCGCGTCCGTGTCAAGGATGCGGTCAACACCGTGTGGTGGTTCAGCAAGACCGAGAACCCCGATGCGGACAACCGTCGCGTCCTGGTCCCGTACAGCGAGTCCATGAAATCGTTGATCAAGAACGGGTATAAGGCCAAAAAGCGGCCCAGCGGACACGATATCTCGGAAAAGTTCGGCAAGGATAACGGTGGCGCGATTCCGCCGAATCTGCTCACCATCGCCAACACCGAGTCCAATTCCGCGTACCTAAGGCTCTGCCGGGAGTTCAGCGTCAAGCCCCATCCCGCGCGTTTCCCCGCCAAGCTGGTTGAGTTCTTCGTTGATTTTCTGGTCGATCGAGATTCCGATCCGCTGATTCTTGATCCGTTCGGCGGAAGCAATGTCACCGGGTCAGTGGCTGAGGATCGTGGATTTCGCTGGGTCACGTTTGAACAAAGTGATGAATACATGCGAGGCTCGATGCTCAGATTTCTTGATGGGCCTTTGTTCACCGAACCCCGGATCCGGTCGTTGATCTCGGGTGAATCGACCGGTCGAAAGTAGTCCATATGCCGGGAATCAGGTTTCCACATATCGCGGAGAAATTTCTCGCGGCCCTTGAGCTGGCCGGAGCGACCGTCATCCTTCAATCCGCCGTGGATTCCCGGCCTCTGACCGCGGGTGTGGTCGTGGGTGGAGAATCCTACCGCATGGAAATCTACCTTTGGACGATTACCCACGGTGGTAAGGGGCGAAAACGCCCGCGCGAATACAGAATTCAGAGGACCGCCGCCGCGCCGTTCGTGTTGAAGGCCGGCGTTCGAACAATCATGGGAGGATGGCACGAGGATACCGGGACGTGGGCGTTCTGGGATGTCCGTCGACACCTGACGAAAGCCAAGTCGCCGAGTTCGCAGATTTCTCTTGACACTCTCGAGAAGGCGTCGATCGCAGGGCTGGCCACGGAAACGAGGAATCTTCACGAAGGGCGGGAGATCGCCATCGCGGTTCAGCCTGACTTTCTGCTCTGGTATATCCAGGAGTATGAGCGAATCTACGACGTTGCTCCCGAGGTTGACGATGCGGGGAATCTGGTGGACGCCTCGCCGGAGGATGAGCGGAACTTCATTGATACAGCGTCGGATGAACATGCGGTCTCCCGCCGCCATGGGCTCGTGGAAGTCGTGCGACAGTTCCGAGAGGCACGGTTCAGACCGCTCGTTCTGCGAGCCTATGGCTACCGCTGTTGCCTGACCGGAGTCGCCCTCAGGCTGGTCGATGCCGCCCATATTGTCCCGGTCTCTGATCCGGGAAGCACTGACGATCCCCGCAACGGCCTTGCGCTGAACCCGTTGCTTCACCGCGCTTATGATGCCGGCCTGCTCGGCCTTCTTCCCGGGGGGCGTACAGCGCTCAACGAGCGACGTCTCGATGGGTTGCGTGCTCAAAGATTGGATGGTGGCCTCAACTTGCTCCGACAGTCGCTCCCCCCTGAAATGCGGATGCCCAGTTCGCCGGAATTTCGTCCTCCCGATGAATACTTTCTCAGGGGGTTGCGAGCACGAGGGTGGACGGACGACGACATCGGATCATCCGCCTAAGCTGAATTATTCCGTCCGATGAGCGACCATTGCGTCCCGGATCGGCTCGCCACGCCACGCGCTCCCATCGCCGACCCCGCCGCGCTATGCGGCACATGCGTCCGGCGGAGCGCGGCCCCGCAAGTTCACACTCGTGTCCGCGATTCCGATTCGTGAGTCCGCCTCATCGACAGGCGCGCCCGTCTCGTCATCGAGCGATATTCACTTTTCACTTCGCGTTGGTGGGCTAGCTGCTGTCGAGTTTTGTCGGCTCGAGGTGGGTGTTGTGCGGGTTCATCGCCGGGGATTGGCGGTAGACGGGGCTTCGTTCGAGCAAGCGCTCATCCGGGCGCCAGTGGAGGTGCGGATCGCCCTGGGCTTCGAGCATCTCGTCGAGCATCTTCGCTTCTTCGATCTGTTGCCAGCCGGATATCGAGACGGTGCGACCGCCGGGCGACATGGCATCGACCAATTGCGCGGCCAGATCGTGGCGGCGTTTGGCGACCTGTTCGACCGGTTCTTCGGGCCGTGGCGGATGGATCGACTCGGCCGGTGGCTCGATGCCGGCCTCAACCAGATGCTCGGCCTGTTCCTCCGGGTCGCCGAGATGATCGCTCTCGATCATGAGCGCTTCTTCCTCGCGAAGCAGGTGGGCCATCAGAGCATCCTGGTATCGCTGTTGACCTCCGTCCGATTCAGCTTGGCGCTCATTGGCGTGGGCATCCGAAGCCGGTGTCGGGCATCCGGTGTTGTTCAGGCCATGACCGACCTGATGATCGTGACGATCGGCGGTGGCGCCATGCTGGGAGGCATCGCGGCAACCCGTTGACATTGGCGACAGCTCGGCCATGTCGCTGGAGGCGGGGTCGCGGCCGAAAGTCGAGTCATTCCGCCGCGCATATCGGGTGGTGGATGGATCGCGTGGGTACGGGGTGGGTCTTAGCCCCAGGAGTTCTTCGATGCATCGCAGGGCGCGCAAACGTTCGTTGTTCCTGGCTTGGGGATCGGCGACGATCCGCTGATACCAGGCGATCAACTCGGCCGTTATCTGCTCGCGGGGCCGCTTCAGCCGGGCCACCATTCGTTGTCGGGCTTGCTCGATCCAGCGTGTGATGATCGGCGCGCTGGCGTTGCCCAGTTCATCGCAGAGTTTCAGACGAATCCGCGACTCATCCTGCGCCTCGGAGAGCATCACCACGCAGCGATCGATCATCAATGTCTCGAAATGAGCTTCTTCAGGAGAGGGCTGACCTTCCGGGCGCATCGCCTCCGCGGGCGGGGCTTCCCGGGGCGGGCGATCGGCTTCCGGGGGCGGGCGATCGGCTTCCGGGGGTAGGCGATCGGCTTCCGGGGGTGGGGGCTGATGGGCATTCTGGGTCGAGCGTCGCGGCGCTTCAGCGCATCGGCTCGGCGCTTCATCGAGCTGCATTGAGAACGTCGCCTCGATGCCGTGGATGGGCAGGGCGTTGGTGCCGGGATGTTCGAGCAGTTGGGTCATGACCGGGCGTGGATCGATCGTGCCGTGATGGCCGCGCGGCGGAGAAGGGCGTTGGCACCGATGCCGCCGCGCGGAAAATGAACGACTTGGTCACATCTCCATTTGCCGGGCCGGCCCTGAGCAGCGCGATCGGCGGTGCCGACCGCACCGTTACCGGACGATTGCGCCCCGGCACCAGGGCTGGTTCTGCCGGATGCGACGATCGCGCGGGTTGGGCGGGCCGGCGACTTTATGCGGCGGGCGCTGACTGGATCATGTCCGGGGAAAAGTTGGCCGATAGCTTCCGGGCGGGTCGGCGGACCCGGCGAACGATCCACGGGGAGCGAGGGAACCGATGCAACTGGACACCATACTCAAGCGCGCCGTCGAACTGGAGGCCTCGGATATCCATCTGGTCAGCGGCCATGTGCCGATGGCCCGGATTCACACCATCATGGCGCCGTTGGATTTTCCGGTGATCACGCCCGAGAGCGCGATGCGGATGGCCCAGCAGATGGCCTCCGAGGACCATCAGAAGCACCTGGCCAAGATCAAGGATGCCGACTTCTCTTACGAGATTCCCGGCCTGGCGCGCTTCCGCGTCAATGTTCACATGCAGCGGCACGCGGTCGGCATCACCATGCGATTGATCAAGACCAAGATTCCGCCGTTCGATGCGCTGGGTCTACCCGAGGTGGTCAAGCGCCTGACCTACCTGCCGCGCGGCCTGATCCTGGTCACCGGCGATACGGGCTCGGGCAAGAGCACGACGCTGGCGGCCATGATCGATTCCATGAACTGCCGGTATCGCAAGCACATCATCACGCTGGAAGACCCGGTGGAATACACCTTCGTCTCGAACAAATCGCTGATCGAGCAGCGTGAACTGGGCGACGATGTGCCCAGCTTCAGCTCAGGTCTTCGCCACGTGCTGCGTCAGGATCCGGACATCATCCTCGTCGGCGAAATGCGCGATCTGGAAACCACCGCCGCGGCCATCACCGCCGCGGAAACCGGACACCTGGTGTTGAGCACGCTGCACACCATCAACGCCTCGCAGACGGTCGAGCGAATCGTCGATATGTACCCCGCCGATCAGCAGAACCAGATTCGGTCCATGCTGGCCAACACCCTGCAGGCCGTGATCAGCCAGACGCTGCTTCGCCGGACGGACAAGAAGGGCATGATCCCGGCGGTCGAGGTGATGCTGTGTACCCCGGCGGTGCGCAACCTGATCCGCGAGAACCGGGTGTTTGAAATTCCCAACGTGATCGAGACCAACCGCGTCCTGGGCATGAACACGCTGGACAACGCGATCACCGAGCTTTACTTCAACGGATTGATCAGCCGTGAGGATGCGGTGGCCCAGGCGGCGTATCCGGACAAGATCGAGCGGCAACTCGCCGCCTGATCGGCCGGCATCGAGGATGAGAGACATCGAAGGAGGTGGTTGATCCGGCGCTGACCAGGCGCGGGATCACCGGCAGAGCCATGCCCCAGTACCGCTATCAGAGCCGCAACAACGAAGGTCAGATGCAGGGCGGCATCCTCGTGGCCGAGAACGCCATGGCCGCGGCCCAGACGCTGCGCAATCGCGGCCTGCGCGTGGTCAATCTCTCGGTCACGGACACCAAGACCCGCACCCTCGCCGAAACCCTCAAGGCCCTCAACTACCAATCCGGCCCCACCCAGCGCGATGTGCTCAATTTTACCAGCCAGCTCGCCGTCATGATCCGCGCCGGCATCAGCCTCCGCGCCGCGATCGAGGGCATCGCCGAACAGCAGGAAAACCTCAAGTTCCGCAACATCCTGATGCAGATCAAGCAGGATGTCGAGGCCGGCAAGAGCTTCTCCGAGTCGCTGGCCAAGCATCCCAAGCAGTTCAACCCGCTGTATGTGAACATGGTCCGGGCGTCGGAGGTCTCCGGCTCGTTCAGCCGGATGCTCGACCGGATCGCGGCCTATCTGACGCAATGGATCGAGACCCGGGCGATGGTCATCGGCGCGATGATCTATCCGGGCGTGATCATGGGCCTGGCCGTGTCGGTGACGGTGTTCCTCCTGACGTTCGTCTTGCCCAAGTTCGCCGCCGTTTTCGAGGGCAAGGAATCGGCCATGCCCTGGCCGACGATCTTCCTGATGAACCTCTCGGCGTTCATGATCGAGTGGTACTGGGCGATCGCGCTGGGCGCTTTGTTCGGCGGGCTGGGATTGTTCCTGTTCCTCCGCACCGATGTCGGGGCGTGGTGGTTCGATGGGGTCAAGCTCAAGTTTCCGATCTTCAAGAAGATGTTCCGCGCGCTGTACATCGGTCGCGGCCTTCAGACCATGGGCGAACTGGTCAACGCCGGTGTGCCCATGCTCGATACCATCCAGATCACGGGCGATATCTCCGGCAACCGGCACTATCGGCGAATGTGGAAGCGCGTGTTCGCCTCGGTCAAGGAAGGCAAGAAGATCGCAACGCCCCTGTTGCGAACCTCGCTCTTTCCCAATTCCGTGACGCAGATGGTCGCCGCCGGCGAGGAGTCGGGCAAGCTGGGCGAGGTTCTGGATGAGGTCTCGACCTTCTATGCCAAGCAGCTTCGCGAGACGATCAAGACCGTGACGAGCATGATCGAGCCCATCATGATCATCATCATGGGCAGTGTCGTCGGCTTCATCGCCATGGCGATCATCCTCCCGATCTTCAAGCTCTCGACGCTCGTGCAGTAACGACGGCCGGACGCCGATCGCCGAGCCCGCGACGCCAGGACCGGGCCGGGTGGGTGGTTCGATCGTGGATCGGCGCGGCGATGACCGGCCGGACGGCAAGGCATCTTGCGCGCATCTGTATCGGTCGGGCGGGGCGTGACGGTGGGTGAATGGAGTAAACCACGGCCGATGGAGCAATTCCGGCGACATGGCCGGCCGATCAATCGTATATCTACCTTGACGGGTGCAACAGCCATGAACACCGAAGATTCCATTGCCAATCTGTCCGTCGCCGGCCGGATCGCGTCCGAGGTCGAAGCCGTGGATGCGGCCACGAGCCTCGGGGGGGCCGCCGACGCCCGACGCGCCTGGTCGCTGGCCAATGAACTGGCCGGCTCGATCGCCTTGAGACGCCAGCCCAGCGCCATGACCCGGCCCAAGATCGCAGCGCGGTTCGGGCGCGGCGGCCTGAGGCGACGGGGCTTCACGCTGATCGAGGCGTCCCTGACCACGGTCATCATCGGAACCGGTGTCCTGGCCATTATGGCCGCGCAGCAGGCCTATCACCAGCAGAACCACTGGGCCCAGCGTACAGGCACCGCCATGCTGCTGGCCAATGAAATCCGCGAAATGACCATGCATCTGCCGCACCATGATCCGGCGGTCGGCGCGGAGAACTACGGCCCGGAACTGGGCGAGGACACGATCCACGATTACAACGACCTTGACGATTTCATCGGCGGTCTAGACGGTGCCGGACGCGCCTTGCCCAGGTCGTTCACACACCCCGACGGGCCGATCAGCGCTGTACGACAGGTGATCCCCGGCATGGAACAGTGGGAACAGGTGCTGCTGATCGAGAATGTGCTGCCCGAGGCGATCAATGTTCCTTCGGAGCAGACCATGCCGCTGGGCTCCACCGACCTGATGCGCCTGACGGTGACGGTCAACTTCATCGACCCGAACAGTGGCGACCGGGAAGCGGTCACCACGCTGAGCTGGCTTGTACCCCGTTGGTGACCCCGCCCCCGGAAGTACTTCCGGCCCCGGACCCAGGAAGGGCCCCAGGAACATGCCCCCGGAAGTTGGCGTCGTTGGAAGGCCAGTGGAGATAGACCATGCAGCAAGCCGGAAACATCAAAGCCAAACGCATGCGCGCCGCTCCCAGGTCTCGCGGCGCCGCGGCCATTCTGGCCATGATCTTTCTGGTGATCTTCTCATCCCTGGCCGCATCCATGGCCATCATCGCCCAGGGCAACCTGTCCACGGCCGACAGTCATCTGCGGATCAACCGATCCCTGGCCGCGGCCGAAAGCGGCATCCAATTCGCCCAATACATGATCGAGGAGGTCATCCGCGAGGATTCGCTGAACAATCGCGAGCTGTGGACCTTCGAGGGTGATATCACCGTCGCCGAGGCGCGGCGGCTGTGGTTCGATGCCGTCGACCCCCAGGCCGGACTCAAGTACAAGCTGAACGAGCGCCTCGAGGGCTTTGGCAGCAATTATCAGAACAACGCCGCGCCGCTGATCATCGGGCCGGTCGAGATCGTACCGGGTGGGCCGCGCTTTGAGATTCACATCATCCAGCATCCGATCGGCGGCGGTTACAGCTATGACCAGGGCTACTACCAGCGCCCGCCGTTCACCGATCTTTCCCCGGCGGTCTCCGATGAATCGCCGCTGGATGAGCGATTCATCCGAGTGATGGTGATCGGGCGCGATGGCCTGCCGGACCGTGAGATCAGCCGCGCCATCCAGTACGATTTCAGGATCGAGAAGCGGAACCGCTATGCGGTGCTTTCGCGCAGCCGGATCATGATCGGGCGGAACGTCAACATCGAGGGGCCGGTGGCCTCGACCTTCCAGGACACCGATCTGCCCTTCGGCCATCCCATTCAGATGATGAGCGACTTCATGGGACTGGACCCGGACCTCGATCAGGTGTTGCTGGCCTTCCGCCAGGTGCTGCACACCAACGATCTGAACTTCGACAACCGGATCAACCTCTCCAGCCCCGGCGAGACGGCGGACCTGCCCGAGTGGCTCGAGGATTCGGACGGCAACATCATCGATGTCAACGGCGACGGCTACCTCGATGAGTTCGATTTCTTCCTGGCTCACTTCGATATGTCCGGCGATGGCAAGGTGGACGGCATGGAGCTGGGCATTTCCGGCGATCCCTCGCGGCGCCAGTTGTTCGAGCTTCTGGATGTCAATGGCGATGGGGTGATCGACAGCCTCGACCACTACGCCAAGATTCGCGGCCAGGTGATGATGCGGCGTCATAGCTATGAGCAGTGGATGGATGCCCTCGATGCCCGCGGGCAGAAGATGCAGGAGCATTACCAGGGACCGATCCATCCCGAGCACCGCCAGGCGCCGGTTAACTTCGATGCCGATGTGGACCTGGATATCGACCTGAACCCGCAGTATTTCGCCGGTGGAGTCCATGCGAGCAAGATCCGAACGGTGGCCGGTTCATTCGAGACTCAGGTGCAGGTCAATCTCATGTCGCACGATCCCGGCGACCCGGACTCGCCCCAGTACATTCCCGCCGCCGACAGAGCCCCCGAAGGCGTGCCTTATGGCACCGCCCAGGCTTACGATGAATACAGGCGGCCGCTCTACCGCAACATGACCTTCACCAACGTGCGGATTCCCAAGGGCACCAACGCGCTCTTTGAAAACTGCACCTTCGAGGGCGTGGTCTTCATCGAGACCCATCGCCACAACGAAGACCCGATGTACAACTATGCCGGCTCGTTCGGACGCGAGGACCTGACGGCCCTGGTCTTCGACGATGCCCTGGGCGCCAGCGTGCCCGTGACGGACACCAAGCCGCTGGCCAACAACATCCGATTCCACGGCTGCACCTTCCGAGGCGGCGTCGCCGGCGACATCCCCAACGAATTCACCCATGTGCGCAACAAGATCGCCATGACCGGGCGGACGCGATTCGATCTCGAAGGCTCGCCCGATCCGGCCTTCTTCCGGCGAAGCACGATCATGATGCCCCATTGGTCGATCGAAGTCGGCCCGTTCGATGCCATCACGCCCGAGGATGAGATCGAACTGTTCGGAACCATCGTCGCCGGCATCATCGACATGCGCGGCCAGGTGACCGTGCTCGGCTCGATCGTCACCACCTTCGAGCCCCAGCAGGATGTGGGGCCGGTCATGGGTGCCACCAGCCCGAACTTCAACACCACCATCGGCTATTTCACGATGGAGCAGGGCGATTTCGAGGTCGATCAACTGCCGCCGGGCGGCATCGGGCGCATTCGCATCCGTCATGATCCGACCATCCCGCCGCCGGACGGCATCCACGGCGCCATCGAACTGCGGCCGATCCGTACCAGCGATGGGGTGGTCAACAGCTACTTCGAGGTGCCAGCGCCATGAGTGGGATTCAAGCCATCGACCGATGCCCGTTGATTCATCACCGACGCCGCCGCGCAGCGCGCCGTCGCGGCCTGACGCTGATGGAACTGCTCGTCGCGCTGCCGATCATCGCGTTGCTGCTGACCGCGACCATGGTGGCCATCGATGTGAGCTTCCAGGCGTACAGCTCGGCGGCTCGCGAAGCGGCCACACAGGCCTCCACGCGAATGGTCGTACACCGGCTGCTCACCCTCGTCCGCACCAGCACCGCCCACGAGCCATTGAACGCATCGGGCGATGCGCTCTGGCCCGTGACCACCGACGGCGATCTGCTTACTTCCGGATTCATCACGCTGATCGATCCACGGGGCGATGAAATCCGCATCGAGTTCCGCCAGGACATCGAGGAACTCTGGGCCATTCGAACCACGCCCGGCGGCACGGTCACCATGGAACCGATCCTGGGCAATGTCGAATCGGCGGTGTTCACCTCGCGGCGCCGGCTCGACCGAACCGGCGTTTTCGTCCTCGAGCGGGCCACGATGGATATCGCCGTGCGCTCCGATCAGGAAGGCATCCTCACCGTCGAAGGCAGAGCCGATCAGCCGGTCCGGTTCGTGGCATCGACCGCGCCGCGGAAGATCGATTGAGCCCGCGGAATCGATGAGCGGCCCGCGTGCCGAATTCGCCTTGAGCGGTGGATGGGAAGCGGGTTGGCGGGATTCGGTCAATCGCCCGGCGGTTGGGGGCGAAGCGCAAAGAGCAGAAGTGCGGCGGTGACCGAGGCATTGAGCGAATCCACCGGCCCCGGTGACATATCGATTCGTGTGGGCACGACCCGCGGATGCGGCTCCAGCCAGCGTGGATGCAGGCCACGATCCTCAGCGCCGATGACGATGGCCATGCGATCGGCCGGGGCGATCCGATCATGTCGCATCGTGCCCCGAGGATCGGCCACGATCAGGGTGTAGCCGTTTTCGATAAGCCACGTTCCGGCCTCGGCCTGGCCGCACTCGATCACATCCATGGCGAAGCACGCCCCGGTCGAGCCGCGCAATACCTGCGGGCTCCATGTGTCGCAGCCCGGCTCGGTGACCAGAACCGTGCCCACGCCCGCCGCCGAAGCACTGCGCATCATCGCCCCGAGATTGCCCGGCTTCTCGATGCGGTCGGTGACGAGGATGCGATCAGGCATGGCCGGCTCGAGGTCGGCCAGCGAACGCTGGGGACGTCGAAACAGGGCCAGCACACCCTCGGGGTTCTGGCGGTAGGCCAGCTTCTCGAGAACGGCCGGGGTGCAGGCGATCGCCTCGACATGGGCAGGCCCCGGATCGAGCTCGTGGAGCTCATCGCCGGCCGGCATGATCCGGCCCCGCTCATCCATCAGGCTTCGGTCGGCCAGCAGGGCGAGCGGAGCGAGGCCGGCCTCGAGGGCGCGGCGGATTTCCCTTGCCCCCTCGGCGAAGAACACGCCCCGCTCGCGGGCATGACGTGGCTTGCGGAGTTGGGCCAGCGCCTTGACCCGCGCGTTGGCCGTGCTCGTGATGGTCCGCCAGTTCAAAGGCATCATGGGCCGGGCTCAGGGCGATAAAAACAACGCATCTTCCGCGGGAACGAAAGATGCGTTGAGATTGATCATGGGTCGATCGCCGGACAGCGCCGAAGCGCTTAGCGAAGCAGCGTCCGCAGCCGGGGGCCGACGGGAAGCTCATAGTTGGTGCCGGCCAGGAGCGAGCTGTCATTCACATCGATCATGCGGAGCGAGACGAGCACCGTCTGGTTGTCGCCCGTGCCGCTGATGACGTAGGTGCCCACGACGACCGCATCGGCCTCGTGCTCGGCACGGATCTTGTTCAACTCGCGCGAGAGCACGAACTCGCCGCGATTGTCGATCACGGCCATCTCGTGGCGAAGGTTGACGCTGACGGTCTTGTAGCCCATCTGGGCCAGGCGATTGCCCACCATCTCGCCACTCATCCGGCCGAACTGGTTGGTGCTTCGCAGGTCATTCAGGTTGACGTAGGTCGCCACCAGGATGCGCTTGTTCATGTCCAGACGCGTGCGGGCACTGTTGACCATGTTGTCCACGGCTGTGTAGGTGTCGCGGATGAGCCGGACATCGCCGGGCGGATCGATCGTGGTGGTCACCGGGCCGCCATCAAGCTGGTCGTGGTGGCGCGAGGTCGCCGGAGGATTGGGAATCAGGCAGCCCCCAAGCATGGCGGTGACGGTCAAAAGCGCGGTTGCAATTCCAAAAGTACGCGGCATGGTCAATGGCTCCAATGATTTCGGTTCGCGGCCGGCATGTCGCGGCGGCGGTTTGGGGGATGCGGGTTCAGTCGAGGTTGGGGACGCACAAATGTCCGTGGACGTCGGTTACTGGGCAACGACCGGGAATACCGCTCGATCTCGCGGAGCGATCGAATTGTTCTGCAGGTTGCTGGCCATCTCCTCAAGATCTTGGCGGTCGATCTCAACCAGAACCCAGCACTTGTAACGGAAGGCCCACCACAAATGCAGGAATGGGCGCTCACGTAGTCGCCACCGCTCCCAGTGCGTTTCGATCGGGTTGATCATGCTCACCAGGGCATCGGACGCCTGGGCACCAGTGTACTCGGACTTGTCTTCAACAAAGTGGGGCAGCTTTCTGTCCATGACCGGACATCGGTGCCTCCAGTTATCAGCGCCTCGCCGCATGGAAGAGACGCCCGGCCCACGGGTATCGGACATCTCCAGGCTGCTGGACACGTGTGTTTGGACAAGTTTGGCCACCTGTTCGGCCGCATGGGCCAGAGCGGCGTCGTAGGCTGCTCGCTCATCCAACACATTCACACCCACGCTGCGACCCACGACATAAATCTTGTCGTCAGTGGCCGGCAGCGCTCCAAGACGGACCCATTCGGGCGCATCTTCGTTTGGCGTGATGCCCGTGTGAAGCAGACGCTCCGACGCGCAGCCGCCACTGAACATCAGCATGCTCGCGCTGAAAGCAACCAGAACCAGGGTCCGAGCAAGAGAAGCCATTTTCATATGTCACCTCGTTTGGGGCGGCGAAGGATTCGCACGCCGCGTGGATAATCCGTCGGATGGCGCAGATGCCGTTCTTGACACCATCCTTGCCCGCGAGCCGGGCCGGGGTACAACATCGCAGAGTCTACCGGGCGTCCGCTGGCCCTGTCAAAACCCGCCATGAGCCGCTGATGCCCCGCCGCGAAAAATCGGGCCCGAATCCTCCATGAGCCCGGCCCGCCGGCGCGATGCCCGCCCCCGCGCCACCACCGCCGCCGCCAACGCCGCGCCGCCGCTCAATACTCGAAGAACGCGAACACCACGTGTACCATCAGCACCAGAAGCGTCGCCCACAGAATCGTCAGCGTCACCGATCGGCCTACATCGCGGCTGCTGTTCTTCGGCCGCGCCCCTAAGTGGTAGGCCACCGCCCCGACCCCCAGGGCCGAACACAGCGACTTGGCCAGAACCCAGCCCGTCCCCTCCAGGAACATATCCCCCGGCCGGCGGATGCTCTGGTGAAAATGCAGCCGCCAGAACCACGGGTCCAGGTCCGGATTATTGGCCAGGAACACCACCAGGCTGACCACCCGCGACGCCTCGAACGCCAGCCACACCAGCACCGGCGTGGCGATCACGAAGGCCAGCAGCGTGGTCGAGAGCAGATACCGGCGGGGCGGGGCATGGAGCACATGCAGGCTGTCGAGTTGCCGCGAGTAGGTCCGCTGACCGATGTCCTGTGCCGCCGCGGCGCCGCACCGCGCGGCGATCAGCACCGTGGCCAGAAGCGGAATCAACGTTCGATACAACGCAAAGCCCACGCCCTCGAGCAATGTCTCTTTCAGCAGAGGATCGGTAACGCGGGCATAGGGCAGGAAGCGGAAGGTGAAATCGGTGGCGACGAAGCCGACGATCGCCCCGACGATCCCGATATACACCCACGCCGAAACACCGCCCACCAGCCGAAGCTGATCCCAAAGCAGGCGCAACCCCCATCGCGGACAACGCCAGATCGGCAGTAGATCAGCCGGCAGCCGCGCAAGCTCCGTCGCGGCGCGGCCAGTAACCCGCGCCATACCGACCGCGCCGCCAAGGGCCCGCCCGCCCATCGTGACCAAGTTGCCCCCGGCCGCCGGTGGCGATGTTCGGGGCGTGGCGGCTTCCTTCGTCGGTCCGGCCGACGTCCCGGCTTGCTCTTCATCCCAGCGCAGCCGATCGGAGCCCGCATGGATGCCGGGTGCCACTCCATCGGCGGCTCGGGCCCCGTCTTCCTCAGAACGCGCGGCAATCACCGGGCCGCTTTCAGAAGTCCCGGGGCCGGGGCTTCCGGGGGTACTTCCGGGGGCGGGGCTTCCGGGGATACTTCCGGGGATACTTCCGGGGGCGGGGGCGGGGGTGGGGGCGATCCAGATGGAGTGATCGGCCATGGATTCGGGCAGGCGGTGATCGTGCGTGGCGATGATCGTCGTCTGCGGGTGGTTGGCTCGGGTCTGGCTCAGCAGGTCGAGCACACGTTGGGCGCTCTGGTCATCCAGCCCGGAGGTCGGCTCATCGAAAAGCACCAGGCGAGGCCGCTGTCCGAGTGTTCGGGCGATGGCCAGCCGCTGCTGCTGGCCGCCGGAGAGTTGTGCCGGGCGAAGGTGGTGGGGCACGCCCAGCTCATCGAGGATCGCCGCGGCTTCGCGTGCCGCCTCGGCCGCGCCGGGCGCAGGGCCATCGCCGCGCCGGTGCTGAATCGCGAATCGCACGTTATCCAGTGCCGACCACTGATCGAACAGCGCGAACTGCTGAAACACCACACCCACGCCATCGCACGTCCGACCCTGGGCGACCGTCCGGCCGCCGATCCGGATCGCCCCCGTCGATTCAAACGGACCGCGCCCGGGCGTGAGCAGACCGCTGATCGCGGCCAGCAGGCTGCTCTTACCCCCGCCGCTGGGGCCACGAATGAGCATGATCCGACCCGGTTCGAGCCGCAGCGACAGGGGCGCGAAGAGCCTTCGCCCGCCGACCGACAGTGAATACCGATCGAAGACAAGGTCAAGCGCCCGCGCGGCGGGGTGATGAGTGTGTTCCGTGCCGCTCATGGGCGCCGGCTCCAGGTCGAACCCTGAAGCATGGGCAGCATGTTGGCCGGGGCGGCGTCCATGGGCGCATGCTCGATGCGAAACGCGCCCGCCTGGCCGGCGGGGCGGGGCCGGGCCGCTTCCTCGGCCGACAGCGGCTCAAGCACGAACCAGCGCCGATCCTGGCGCAGCAGCATGACGCGGATGATGTGCGTGAATTCCGGCGACAGGCCGCCTTGCTCATCCTCAAAAATGCGCTTGCCGATGTCGACCAGCCCCGGCTCCAGCCGATCGAGCACCATCGAGAGCATCGCCTCGGCGCGCGGCCCGGTCCATTGCTCGATGAGCAAGTTGTGCAGCTCGGGGTTCTCCATCAGCAGTTGATCGAACATCCGGCGGCTGAACGTCTGGATGCGTTCGGATTCCATGATGTCCGAGATGTTCCGCATCAGCGTCGCATGCACCTCTTCATGCTCGGCCAGTTTGCCGCCGATCTTGGCGGCGGCCTCGAGCAGCACATCGGAATGATCGGCCAGCACCTGGCTCCATTCCTCTTCGATGATGCGGGCGACCTCGCGTCGGAAGCGATCCCCGCCGGCCATGTCCTGGACCGCTCGACGCGCAAGGCCCCACCACGGCACCTTGGCCAGCAGTTCGGGCATGATCTGCTCGAGCATGATCGGCTCGAGCACCTCGCGCGCCATGGGCAGCGCATGCTTGGAGGCCAGCGGCAGCCACTGGGCCAGCACTTCATCGCGAAGCTCGATGCCGATCTCACCCAGCTCCGTCTCATGCCGCCGCAGAAAATCCGGAATCTGCGCCGCCAGGACACTCATCGATGCGCTCAGCGAATCGATGATCATCTCACCGGCATGTACCGCGATCTCATCGCCATGCTCCTGGAACATCCTGGCCAGGTCGGCCTGGATGAGCTTGAGCTTTTCCGGGGGGATCAAGGTGCGCACCACCCACTCGGCCGACGGCCGCGCACGGTGGTAGACCAGCTTGTAGCGGTCCGGATCGTCGATATCGACGCCGAAGAACCGAACCTCGCCCTCGGAGACATGCCCACCCCGCCGCGCAGCCCCGCCCGTGGTCGGATAAACGCCGGATATCTCCCCGACCCGACGATACCGCCCATCGCCATCCACGATATGGATCGAATCCCCAATCGCCGTATACACCACCGGATCAAACGCCACCGGATACCGCACCGGCCGCGCAACCTGAAAATGTGCCGCGGTCGCCACCGCCGACCGCACCGGCGAAGCCGAACCCCACCCAAACCACCAAACCAACCCGCCCAAGCCAACCAGAACCCAGACCGCCAACCCCACCACGACATACCCCGCACCGTGGCGATGGATCAGGGCCAAGAGATTGCCTCGGGCTAAGAACATGAAAAACCTCCGGCGGACGATGGCCACCAAACCGCCAACCGCCCCGCGAAGCGCCACACCAAGCAGGGCCGCCCCCGGAACCCCTGACCCCCGGAACCCCCGGAACCCCCGGGCCTACCCGGCATTTATAGCAGCCGCGCAAGCCCCGCGACAGCCGGGCAACCAGAGGTGGACCCCAGATCACGCCAGCGGGCGCGGCAGGTGGATCGCGTTGTGGCGGTTGAAGTGAGAAGTGTGAAGTCAGAAGTGAGAAACCGGAAGATGGATGGCTCGCTCTCCCAGAATCTTCGTGCCTTTGTGCCTTTGTGAGAGACCTTGATGCATGCTCTCACCAAGGCACGGAGGACCGAGGAAGCTCGCCTACAGATTTCCATTGATGATCCGCGTGATGCCATTTTTCATCAGTTCGTCGCCGAAATTCAGAAGAAATCCAAGTTTCAGCCCTGTCAGTTTCAGGTAGGTGAGAAGCTGCTTCTTGTGCACAGGATGAACCTTTTCCACCGATTTCAATTCGATGATGACCAACTGGTTGACGATCAGGTCGGCACGAAATCCCTCATCGAACGACATGCCGTCGAACTGGATCGGTACCGCGACCTGGCGTTGAACGGACAGCCCGGCACGCTCCAATTGATTTGCCAGGAGAGGTTCATAAACCGACTCCAACAGTCCGGGACCAAGCGCCTTGTGCAGATTGACGGCACAGTCCACAACGGTCACCCCAATCTCATTTTCATGCATCATTAGCTCCCTTTCCTTTCCAAAAACTTCGTGGCGTTGTGCCTCCGTGAGAGACTCTGATGCATCCTCTCACCAAGGCACGAAGCGGCTGTGTTCGATGTCAAGTGTTTTTGACGAGTTTCAGTTGGGACCATTCCAGATCGTCGCGAAGCATTGCGTTGAGGATGGTGGTCAGTTTGCGCATGCAGGCGACGATCACGACTTTGCCGAGTTTGCCGG
>JAFIFY010000051.1 GCA_020831765.1 Phycisphaeraceae bacterium
CGCTGGCCGCTGCACACCAGCGTCCTGGAAGGAATCAACAATAAGATCAAGGTCATCAAACGCATGGCCTACGGCTTCCGCGACGACGAGTATTTCTTCCTCAAACTACGGGCAGCATTCCCCGGAATCTGACGATGAACCTCAATTTCCGGGCTCCGGCTCAGGGGTTCCGATTCCGGGGTGCGGTTTCCGGGGGGGCGGTTTCCGGGCGCGGGGAAAACGGGGGTCACGGGTTTCCGGTGGAGGGGAGGTGCGGAATGGACACGTTCCGCATCTCCCTGTTTCTTGACATGCGACATTCACGGATCAGGCAATTCCGCCGGCCCCACTTGGCGCAGAATTTCGACCAGCTCGTTGATCTCCCGCTCGACCATCCCCTCGGGCACGTAGTCACCGACCACCTGCTGGAGGAAGCGCTTGAACTTGCGGGTGGCGGTCATCAAGGCGTTGGATGCTTCCGTGGGCGACTTGAACCCGAATCGATCGACCAGTTCATCGTACGCCAGCGGCTCACAACCAGTCAGAAGGGGTTTGAGCAGACGGAGCTCGAAGAGTTCCCAGATTCTTTCCTGCCCCTTTCGCTGACACTCCTCACGCATCGCGTGCAGTGCCTGATCGAGCACCTGCCTGGCCCAGACCGCATCAAACACGTCCGGGCCGTTTTCCGGGACGGCGGGATGATCGATCCGTGGATCGAGCGTCCGGATGGCGCCACCATCCGGTTGGCGTTTGTCGGCGTGATCCTTTCGCCATTGACTTGTGGCGTATCGATCCAGCGCGGTCAGGAGGAAGGTTCGGAATCGGCCCGCATCGCGATGAGCGAGGCGGATGATCTCCTTTTCGATCACCTTGTCGGCGATGAAGGACTGCACCAGGTCTTCGGCGTCGGTGGGATTGATCCCCCGGCGCAGGCGAAGATGGGCCCGTAGCGGCCCGGCATAGCGCAGCAGCAAATCGGATAGCGCCTCGGCGTCGCCCCGACCGACCCGCTCGATCAACGTCCAGGATGTGCGCGGATACCCGCCCGCTCGGGAGCTCACTTCACGTTGTCTGGATTCATCCATCATGCGGCGATCAACCCGGGGCCTCTGTCAACGGTCGGCGGACGATGATACCCCATGGCTCATCAGCGGCGGCGGGAGAGACGGTGGCCGAACGTGCTAGACTGCCCACCTGGCGGCCGTCGGGCGTGCCGGGGCATTCCCGGGTGTGCATGGCTGGTTGAATCGAGGATTCATCGCGATGGTCGTCGCGTGCATGGAGTGATCGAAACGATGGCCGATTTTGTCATCACGGACTACGGCGCGGCGGGGGACGGACAGAGCTACGACACCGGTGCGGTTCAGCGGGCGATCGACGCCGCGCACCAGGCCGGCGGGGGGCGGGTGGTGGTGCCGGGGGGCCGGGTTTACTTGAGCGCGACCTTCAGGCTTCGGAGTTTCGTCGAGCTGCACCTCGAGCCGGGCAGCCGCATCATCGGTGGCCCGGAAAAGGCCGACTATCCCAACGCTTCGCTTCGCTGCCTCGTCGAGGCGGTGGACTGCGATTGCATCGCGATCACCGGTATGGGTGAGATCGATGGCCAGGCCCACCTGCATATGGTCGAGGACCTTAAGTACATTTATCGCGGCAATGAATGGCGGCCGCGCCTGATGGGGCTGATCCGCTGCCGGCGGGTGACCATCCGAGATGTCACCCTGCGGAACTCGGCCAACTGGGGTCTGCACATGACCGGTTGCGAGGATGTGGTCATCCACGGCATCCGCATCCTCAACGATCTGAAGGTGCCCAACTGTGATGGCATCGACCCGGATCACTGCCGCAACGTGCGCATCAGCGATTGCCATATCGAATGCGGCGACGATTGCATCGTGCTGAAGAACACCAAGGAGTTCGGCGGATACTTCAGCGAGCCGGATTGCGGCCCGACGGAGAACATCACGGTGACCGGCTGTACGCTGATCTCGACCAGCGCGGCGATCAAGATCGGAACCGAAAGCGTCAGCGATTTTCGCGATATCGTTTTTGACGGTTGCGTCATCCGGAGCAGTTCCCGCGGTCTTGCGATCCAGCTACGCGACCAGGGGAACATCGAAAACGTAATCTTCTCGAACATGATCGTGGAGACGCGGCTGTTCGAAAAGCACTGGTGGGGCCGGGCCGAGCCGATCTATGTGACCGCGCTGCGCCGGTTCGGGCAGGCCGACCGTGAGCAGCTTCCCGATTGGAACCGGGATAACCGGCTGGGCCGGGTGCGTCATGTGCGGTTCAGCAATGTGCTGTGTCGAGGTGAGAACGGCGTCTTCATCGCCGGCAGTGAGGATTCGCCGATCGAAGACCTGATTCTGGATAACGTTCGAGTGGAAATAGACAAATCGAGCAAGTGGCCCGGGGGCATGTACGATCGTCGTCCCTGCGATGCGCTGGGTCCGGCGTTTCGCGATCCGGAGCAGGATCCGGGCCTGTTTCAGCATCCAACCTGCGGTGTGTACTGCGACCATGCCCAAGATGTTCGATTGCGGGGTGTCGAAGTGGTGTGGGGGAAGAATCGACCCGATTATTTCAGTTCGGCGCTCAAGGCGCGGCACACGCGCGGGCTGGTGCTCGATGGATTCCGCGGCAAGGCGGCTCATCAGGGCGTGCCGGATGAGGATGTGGCGTAACGCGGGTTGACAGGAAGGCGACGAAGCGCTGAAAGTGTCAAAACGTGCGTGGATTCTGGTTGTTTTGGAACCTTTGCCGGATTGAACTACGAATGTGAGATCGGTTGATGGTTTCAGCGGCCGCGCTGGGCGAACGAGACTAAACTCAGGAGTGAACCATGAGTGAAGATTCAGGCATTCAGATTGATTCGGATTGGAAAGCCGAGGCCCGGGCCGAGAAGGAACGTCTGAAAGAAAAATCAGCGCCCGCCAGCGCCGGTCCCTCCGCGGCATCCCCCGGAACCCCCGGAACCCCCGGAACCCCCGGAAGCGGCGCAACCGAGGGTACCTCGGTGAGCCCTGGAGCGACGGCGGGCGATCCACGCTCGGGAGCGCGGCCGGCGGATTTTCAATTGCTCGTTTCGACCCTGGCCTCGCCGGCGCTTTTTTACCTCGGTGAGTACCCGGACCCGCAATCGGGACGGCGAGCGTATGACCTCGACGCCGCGCGGACGCACATCGATCTGCTTGGCGTGCTGGAAGAGAAAACCCGGGACACGCTTTCCGACGATGAATCGGCGATGCTGGCCGGGATTCTCTATGACCTCCGCTCGCGTTATATTCAGGTGGCCAGGGCGTCGACGCGAACCGGAGTTTCGCGCGAGTAGGATGCGTGGGACGGCGGGTGAGCGGCTCTGACGGGCTGGCATCCGTTGGTCGCGGGGAACAGGTTGACGTTTTTTCGGATGATCGTATCCTGTTATCGCTCGTCACCCGGTCGGTCGGCCCGTCGGCCGAGTGTCGAGCCTGAGGCCCCGCTCCGAATCCCCGGGCGGCTGAAACTGGGTTCCGGGTTTCCGCGAAGGAAGTTTACTTGTGACTCAATCCGCTGTTGCCCCCTCTTCGAGCTTTCTGGATCGGCATCATTTCCTGCTCCGACGCCTGCACTCGCTGACCGGCATCATGCCGATCGGCGTGTTCGTGATGTTTCATCTGTTCACGAACATGCAGATGGCGTTCAGCACGTTTCAGCACGAGGTGGATTGGATCCACTCGATGCCGGCGCTGCTGTTCCTTGAGGTGTTCGGCCTGTGGCTACCCATCGCGTTTCACGCCGGGTTGGGTCTGATCTACACCTTCAACGCCAAGTACAACACGCGTCATTACCGTTATGGCGGCAACTGGCGCTACACGCTCCAGCGGGTGACCGGCATCCTCGCGCTGATCTTCATCCTGGTGCATGTGGCGACGCTGCGATGGCGTTGGCCGATTCTGGGTGAGCACACGCCGTTCTTCGCCTGGGGCTGGGCGGTGCCCGGTTCCGGTGGGGAGTTGGTGCCCCTGGCCACGGCGACCACCGCGCTGGCGATTCAGTCCAGTCTGCTGGTGATCCTGCTTTATGTGGTGGGCGTGTTCAGCGCTGTGTTCCACCTGGCCAATGGGCTGTGGACCGCGGCGATCACCTGGGGCCTGACGTTGACCCAGCAGGCGCAGCGGCGATGGGGCTATGTCTGCATCGCCATTTTCCTGGGACTGGCATCGTTTTCCGCCATGGCGCTCTACGCCTCGGTGACCTACCAAGCCAGTGAAGTCGAGAAAGCCTCGTTGGCCAAAACGCTGGAGGTGTACCGGCAGACCGGCGTTTATCCGCACAAGGGCGACAAGCCCCATCCCCCCGGGCATGAGCCCGAAGCGGTGGAAACCCGGTTGATCATGCCGCCGGCCACCGATCCGTGACCGGTGGGCCCGGCGATGCACGTTAGGACCCCGAACCCATGACGGGTGAGCCCGCCGCCGGCGCGGCATCGCCCAGGAGATTCATCCCCGATGGCCGCTGAAAAGCCTCGCGCTCTTGTTGTCGGTGGCGGACTGGCCGGACTGGCCGCCACCATCCGTATCGCTGAAACGGGTACGCCCGTGGACCTGTTCTCGATGGTGCCGGTCAAGCGCAGTCACAGTGTCTGTGCCCAGGGCGGCATCAATGCCTGCAACAAGGTGGCGCGCCAGCAGGGATATTCGGAATGGATGCACTTCGATGAGACGCTTTACGGCGGTGACTTTCTCAACCACCAGCCGCCGGTCTACGACATGGCCCATTGGGCGCCGCGCATCATCGACCTGCTGGACCGCATGGGTGTGCCGTTCAACCGCACGCACGAAGGCGAGCGCGATCTGCGGATGTTTGGCGGAAGCCTTTTCAAGCGGACGCACTTCGCTGGGGCGACGACGGGCCAGCAGCTTCTTTACGCCCTCGATGAGCAGGTACGTCGATGGGAAGCCGAGGGGCTGGTTCGCAAGTTCGAGTTCTGGGAGTTCCTCGCTCCCGTGCTGGATGATGGGGGCATGTGCAAGGGGATCATCGCCCAGGACATGCGGACGATGGAAATTCGGGCTTTTCGCGGTGATGCCACCGTGCTGGCCACCGGCGGCAACGGGCTGGTCTATGGAAAGAGCACCAACAGCGTGATCTGCAACGGGGCGGCGGCGATCCGGGCCTACGCCCAGGGTGCCTGGCTGGGGAATCCCGAGTTCATCCAGGTTCACCCCACGGCGATTCCCGGTGAGGACAAGTGCCGGTTGATGAGTGAATCGGCGCGTGGCGAAGGCGGGCGCGTGTGGGTGCCGCGCAAGAAGGGCGATAGCCGCGCCCCCGGCGACATCCCGGAAGGCGAGCGGTCGTATTTCCTCGAGGAGAAATACCCCGCCTATGGCAACCTCGTGCCGCGCGACATCGCCACCCGCGAGATTTTCTGGAAGTGCCTGGAAGGCTACGGTGTGGCCGGCGGGCGAATGGTTTACCTCGATTGCACCCATCTGCCGGATGCCACCAAGAACAAGCTGGCCGGCATATTCGAGATTTACGAGAAGTTCACCGGTGACGATCCGCGCAAGGTCGCGATGAAGATATTCCCCGCCGTGCATTACACCATGGGCGGACTCTACACGGTTTACACGCCGCGCTCCGACTACAAGGGCATGGAACCGGGCGCGCCCAACAACATGATGACCAACATTCCGGGTCTTTACGCCTTTGGCGAAGTCAATTATCAGTATCACGGAGGCACGCGACTTGGCGCCAATGCCCTGCTTTCGTGCATCTTTGATGGGCTTTTCTGTGGGCTTTCCGTGGCCAACCATATCCGTGACAAGGCCGGCAAGCGGGCCCAAGAGCTGTCGGCGGGCCTCTACGAGCAGGGCGTTCGCCGGCAGGAGGATGCGGTCCGTCAGTTGATTGATGCCAAGGGGGAGAACAATCCGTACACCATCGCCCGGGAGATGGGCGAAGTGATGACCGATCGTGTGACCGTGGTGCGCGATGAGGAAGGGCTGAAGCTGGCGCTGAATACCATTGGGTCGCTGCGTCAGCGATATCAGAGCATGCGGATTTCCGATACCGGCACGTGGACCAACCAGAACCTGGCGTTCGCCCGGGCGCTGGGCGACATGTTGATTTACGCCGAGGCGATTGTGATCGGCGCGACCGAGCGCCGGGAATCGCGCGGCAGCCACTTCCGATCGGACCATCTGGAACGAAACGACGATAAATACCTCAAGACCACCATCATGAAATACGACGCGGCGAACGATCGCCACACGCTGGAGTATGAGGATGTGCCCACGCCGCTGGTCAAGCCGCGGCCCCGCACCTACGGCAAGGTCGAAGCGGCCTAGGCGACCGAGGGGCGCGCCGGCCCGTCGGTCGCCCTCTAGAATCGTCCAACGGTCCTCCGGTTTGAATACACCGAGGTTTGAAATCCCATGATTGCCCCGAAGAAACCTGAAATCATCACCTTCCGGATCAAGCGACAGGATGCCCGCGATGCCCAGCCTTACTGGGAAGTTTTCGAGGTGCCCTACAAGCCCAATCTCAATGTGATCAGTTGCCTGCAATTGATCGCCGAGAACCCGGTGACGCGTGAAGGACGGCAATCGCGCCCGGTGGTCTGGGATTGCAGTTGTCTGGAAGAGGTGTGCGGTGCTTGCACCATGGTCATCAATGGCCGAGTGCGGCAGAGCTGCTCGGCGCTGGTCGATCAACTGCTGGAAGAAGTCGGTGAGGGGGAGATCACCCTCGAGCCGATGACCAAGTTTCCGGTGGTGCGCGATCTGTGGGTCGATCGTCAGCGGATGTTCGATAACCTCCTGCGCTTCAAGGGTTGGGTGCCGATCGATGGAACCCACGATCTGGGCGAAGGCCCCAAGGAATCGCCCGAGGAGCAGGAGCTTCGTTACGAACTTTCGCGCTGCATGACGTGCGGCTGCTGTCTCGAAGCCTGTCCGCAGTTTACGCTCGACAATGATTTCATTGGCGCCAACACTTTCGGGCAAGTGGTTTACTTCAACGCGCACAAGACCGGCCGCGTGCTGATGAACGAGCGCCTTGATGCCCTGATGGAACCGGGCGGCATCGCCGATTGCGGCAACGCGCAGAATTGCGTCAAGGTCTGCCCCAAGGATGTACCGTTGACGATCGCGATCGCCAAGGCCGGCCGCCAGACCACGGTGCATTCGATCAAGCGTTTCTTTACGGGTAAGAGATAACCGGGGAGGACTTGGTCCGCTCGGTGATTCGGTGGTTGGCGTGGCGTGGCGTGGTTGTGGGCGAACCGCGTCGCGGCGACCGGGCCTGTTCGTGCAGCGATTGCAGAATCCGCTTTTGGTTATTTGGTGGAGTTGGGGTGGGGAGACGGTTCAGCGGGCGGGCGGTGCCGCTGGAACGGGGGAGTCGCCAATATCTGGATAAGTAAGTGTGAATGTGTAAGTCGGTTACCGATGGCCGGGTTCTTCCCGTCGGCGATCGAGCGTTTCGGGTGGCCGAGCCAGCCGGACGCCGGTGTGTTGGCGACGTTTCCGGCCATGCCGCACTTGTTAGTTCGGCCCCGGTCCGATAGATTTGGAACCGGTTGACCGGTCAGCGCGTATATGCTTGATGTGTTGGGCGTGTGGTTTAATCGCTGTCGGGCGATCATCAGAACAGAAAGGAAATACCATGATCCGTAGGATGAAACGAGGGCTGACCTGTGTGGTGGCCGGGTTCGCGCTGTTGGCCACTTCCCTTTTGGCGGCCCAGTCGCCGTCGTCCTGGCAGCATCTCCCCGACGAGACGGTTCTTGCGGTTCGGGTCAATGCGCCGAACAAGACCATCGAACTGCTCCGGGAGCGCACCCGATTGGGCGCTGAGCTTTTGACCGATGAGCGGATCGAGGGCATGGTCGAGAAGCTCAAGGAGATGGGTGAGCAGGCGGACTTCGATGAGATGGTCGCGGAGCTGGCCAAGCTGGGGCTCAAGCCCGAGGACTTCAAGCTGCTGGGCAACGGCGAGATCGTCTTCTCCCTGATCATGGAAGAGCGGCCGCAGCGTGATCCGTTGTTCATCGGTCTGACTTGGGTCGAGCCGGGACAGGAGCATGCCGCGCGGTTCTTCGAGGCGATCGGCAAGGGCGTCGAGGAAGCGCTTAAGGAAGATGATGAGACGATGCGCCGCGTGGATTTCGATCTCAACGGCGTGAAGGTGATGCATCTTTCACAGTCCGAAGTGCGCAAGCACGTGCCTTCGGATTTCTGGAATGTCCCGCCCGAAATCTGGGAGGGAACCGAGGAACAGATCAATGAATTCTTCCGCAACCGCCAGGAGGCCTACGAGGCGATTCAGCCGGCGAAGGTGGATCAGTCCAATTTCATGGTGGCCGTACACGGCGGCAAGCTGGTGATGGTCAACACGTTCCCGCAGAACGCTGATGATGTGGTGAAGATGCGGGAAGCGGCTGGCGGACGTGAGATTGATTTTGATGAAGTGACCGGCGCCAAGAAGGCGACGGCGCTGCTGGGTCGTTTCCTGCAGGCGCAGGGACGCCCCGCGCAAGGCGGCTTCGTGGCCCGCATGGCCGCGACGCCGGGCCTGAGCGATGCGATGCCCGCAGGCGACCGGATGGTGGAAGGTTATGTCGATGCCGGCCGGTTGATGAGGGCCGCAGCCACTGCCCTTGGTCAGCAGGACGAGGGTGGCGCCAAGGTATTCCGGGCCATGGGTCTCGAAGGTCTGGGCGCTGCCGGTTTCGCATTGACGTTGGACAACAACATCATGCGAAGCTCGGTGTATGTCGGTCTGCCGGCGCAGCGAACGGGTCTGCTGACGCTGCTGGAGCAGCGCGAGCTTCCCGCGGTCGTGCCGGCCTGGGTGCCCAACGATGTGGCCAGCTACATGCATGCCAGCTTCGACCTGGGCAAGGCGTATGAAGTGATCAAGAAGCTTGTGATTGATGCCATGCCGGAGGCCAGGGAAGGGTTCGACATGGCCGAGGGCGGCATGCGGGAAGAAATGGGCATTACGCCCGTCGATCTCCTGGGATCCGTCGGGACGGCCCATCATTGGCTGTACTGGGGTTTGACGATGAAGAACCCTGAAGATGTGGGCATGTTCGAGCCACCCTTTGACATTCAGCAATCTTTCGTCTGGCGACCGACCAACGAGAGGACCTTCAATACGCTCTTCGATCGGCTCAAGGCGATGGGTGAGGAGATGGGCGAGCACGGCCCGAAGATTGTCGAAGAGCAGGGCTTCACGGGCCTGCGTGCCGATGAGGAAATGGGGATGAACGTGGGCTTCTTCCATGGTCGAGGCTTCCTGACCATGACCATGGGCGAGGGCGTCACCGAAAAGACGCTTGCCCTCCTGCGCCAGGGACAAGCGGCCAACCCCCTGGCCAATGAGGCGATGTTTCGACGGGCCGGCCAGATTCTGCGCCTCCGTCCGAACATGGCCTTCTCGATCGACGACAGCAACAAGAGCATGCTCAACCTTCGTGAGATGGTGCTGACCGCCGCCAAGCAGGCCGCCGGGCAGGGGCCCATGATGATGCCCCCGGGCATGGATGATGCCGATCTGCCCCCGGAAGCACGCGAGTGGATGGAGCAGATGCGCAAGGATCAGGCCGAAGCGGCTGAGAAGCTTGAGAAGCTCATCCCCACACGCGAGGAAATCGATGGCGTGTTCGGCGTCAGCGTCGGGCAGGTCTACGTGACGCGCCAGGGCATTATCATTGAAGGTGCCGGCGAACTGGCCCCCAAGCGCTGAACCAGCGCTTCATCGATTGATCACACAGAAAAACTCCCGGCTTGGCCGGGAGTTTTTTTTTATTCATCCAGATCGCCGGTGCCAATGCCCAGCGCACACGGCGAAACCATGTTCCAACCCTGACTCATGCGTGGCCGCGCTTGAAAGCGGCGTGAATGCTCGATTCACCATCAATCGTCGGGTTCGATGGTGACCGTCAGGTTCTTACTGTGAAATTGATCGGCGTAAAGCTCAGCGCGTTCCTGATGGGTTATCAACAGAAGGCTGACGCCATTCTCATGCGCCTCAAAGGTGCGCTCCATCGCATCGCCGAGGTTGAGCGGCGTCAACTCCTCGATCGTGCGAATGACATGTTCGAGGTAGTTCTTTTCATCGTTGTGCAGAAGCACCTTCCATCGCGGCAGATCATCAGCGGGCTGAAGTTCGCGATGGGGGATGGGACGACTCTCGGTGATGGATGAGGAGTCGTGTTCCTCACTCCGAGCTGGAGCATGGTCACTCATGATGGGTTCTCTCCTGGGTCTTCCACGATCTCGAACACTTCCATTTTACCCCGCAATGGCGCCTATTTGAATAGCGGTGCGCAAATACCACTTCGATAGAGACTTGCGGAGTGCGTGCCCGGCCGGGGCAAAAGGAACGGGGCGGCGGTGGCCCTTTTGGGCGTCCGGGCCCTGTCATGCCCCGGATGCCGTGTTCAACCCGTCGTGACCGGTTGATCGGTGGTCGGCGCCCGCTTTCGCAGCGCGGCAGCGCCCAGTTTCTTGCCCACTTCCCAGGCCGGGCCGGGGAACTTGTGGCACGCCGCGACAACCTTGTCGAACGCCGTGACGATCTGGTCCACATCCTCAGCACTGACCACCATCGGCGGGATGAGCTTGATGATGTCCATATGGTGGCCGGCAACCTGAGCCAGGATGTGATGATCGGTAAAGAGCGGCATGAGCACCGCCTGGCAGAAGAGGCTTTCGTCAAGCTTGTGCAGCAGCTTCCAGCCCATGCCCAGGCCAAGGCTCCGTGGCTTCTGGAACTCCAGAGCCACCATCAATCCCTTGCCCCGCGCTTCCTTGACCATCTCATATTCGCCGGCCATCGCGTTCAAGCCGTCAATCAGCCGTTGGCCCATGGTCGCGGCGTTTTCGACGATCCGCTCCTCACGCAGCACGTGCAGGGTCGCCAGCCCCGCGGCCATGGCCAGATCGTTCTGGCCGAACGTCGTGGAATGGACAACGCAACGGTCCAGGGTGGAGAACACCTTGCGGAATATCCACCTGCGGCAGAGCACAGCGCCCACCGGCACATAGCCGCCGCTGAGCCCCTTGGCCGTGATCATCACATCCGGCTCGACATCCCAGTGCTCGGCGGCGAACATCCGCCCGGTTCGGCCGTAACCGGTCTGCACCTCATCGAGAATGAACAGCGCCCCGTGCTTGCGACAGAGGTCCGCGACAGCGGGCAGATAGTCGGCGTCGGCGATGGTCACGCCCTTGCCCTGGATGGGTTCGACGATGAAGCCGGCCACATCGCCCTTGAGCAGTTCCGCCTCCAGCGCCGCGGCATCGTTGAACGGGATCATGGTGGTATCCGGCAATAGGTCGCCGAATCCCTCGCGGAACTCCTGTCCGCCGTTGAGCGAGAGCGAACCGGTGGTAAGTCCGTGGAACCCCCGCTTGCAGTAGACCATTCGCCGGCGCCCGGTCGCGGCGCGGGCGTATTTGATGGCCGTCTCCACGCCTTCCGTGCCGCAATTGGTGAAGAAGACCGTGTCCAAACCTGGCGGGGCGATCTTCACCAGTTCCCCGGCCAGCAGGCCCGAGAGCCGATAGGCCCCCATCTTAATCAGGTTCGGCAGATCGGCTTCCATGGCCTGCTGGATGGCCGATCGCACCACGGGGTGATTGCGGCCGACGTTGAAGACGGCATAGCCGCCCAGACAGTCGATGTAGCGGTTGCCCTCGCTGTCCCAGAGGTAGGGCCCCTGGCCGCGCACGTACTGGACATCGAACCCGATCGTCCGGAGCACCTTGGCGAAGACGGGGTTGATGTGCTGGTCGATCAGTTCCAGCGAGCGCCCCTCGGTGGCATCGAGCAGCGATTTAAGGTTGAACGGTTGGGCCATGGATTGTCCGGTGCAAGGTAGGGTGACCGATGCCACCGGCCGCATCGGGATTCGGGCCGTCAGGCATCGGAATTACAAGCTAGGATACGCTCCCGATCGGCCGGAGGCCAATGGTTCACCGCGGTGCGGACCGGGCCGGTTCGGTCGCTACGTCCAGGTGTCGGATGGCCAGAATCACAACGCAAGCGGCGAAGGCTTGGGCCAGGTTTGTCAGCAGGGGAAGCTATATCGTGCTGGTGGCGGCTCTGCTGTTGGCCGCTGGCGGCATCACGCTGGCGGTGACGAAGATGGGCTTCATCGCTGACCGCAATGCGCTGATCAGCCGCGATCTGGACTGGAATCAGCGGTTCCTGGGTTGGTGGGAACGGTTTCCCGGTGTCTACGACCTGGTCGTGGTCGTGGACAGCCATTCCGATACGGACCCCAAGGGCCTGGAGCGCGCCAAGGCGTATCTGGATGAGCTTGGCCCGAAGCTGAACGATCACCCCCTGGTCGAGCGCGCTGATTGGGGCGCTCCCGTCGCCGATTTCTCCCCCCGAACCGCCCTCCTGTTGCCGCCCGATGATTTTCAAGAGCAGGTCGCCCAAGCCGGCGAGGCCGCGGACCTGTTGCGATCGCCAACGCCCGGCGACCTGATCGATCGGACCACCGCGCGCTTGCGCCAGGGCGGCGGGAACGACGCCGATGAAGCGGAAGCAGCCGCGCGGATTCAACGGATGACCACGCTGATCGATTCGCTTGGCGAGGCGATCAGAACCGGGGAGGGGCGTCCGCTGGAGTGGCTCAGCGACCCCGGGGATGGGCCGGAATGGGAGTATCTGGTCAGTGCCAATCGTCGGCTGCTGTTCATGCGCGTGACGCCGCGGCTGGAAGAAGGCGCCATCAACGCGTTGGAAGAATCGGTGCTGGCCGTCCGGCGTGCCATGGCCGAAGTGGCCAAGCGTCACCCGGGCATCGATGCCGGATTGACCGGCAACGAAGTGGTGGAGACCGATGAGACGATCGCGATCACGCGTGATGCGACGCTGGCTTCGATCCTGGCTCTGCTAGGCGTGACCGTGCTGCTGATTTCAGCGCTGGGTGGGGTTCGCGTTCCGCTGATGGCGGTGACGGCGCTTCTGATCGGCGTCGCCTGGTCGTTCGGTTTCCTGGTGCTGACCGTTGGTCATCTTCAGTTGCTCAGCGTGTTCTTCATCGCGATTCTGCTCGGCCTGGGCATAGATTTTGGCATTCATCTTTCCGCGGCGATGGAGCGTGTCCGTCCGGACCATCAGCCGGGGTTGGATGGCTTTGAAGAGAGCCTGGGTGGGGCATTCAGGTTGTCCGCGCCGGGGATCATCACGGGAGCGGTGACGACGGCGGCGGCGTTCGGGGTGATGGTGTTTGGCGACTTCAGTGGTGTCAGCGAGATGGGCCTGATCGCGTTGGGCGGCATTCTGCTCTGTCTGCTGGCGATGCTGACCGTGTTTCCGGCGATCTGGCGCATTTTCTCCATCAATCAGCCCGATCGGCCGATCACCACGCGAACCACGATTCCCGGCCGGATCGTCGGCTGGATGGGCCGGTCGGCCCAAGCGCCCGCGGCGGTGCTCATCGCGGCGGGAGTGATCAGCCTGGTGGCGCTGATTCCCGTCTCCCAGCTTCGTTTCGATTACGACCTCATGGCCATCCAGCCCAGGGCGATCGAGAGCATCCAGTGGCAGGAGCGGATCAGCGAGGATGGCGGGCAGTCGATCTGGTTCGCCGTGAGCATTGGTGATGACCTTGAAGAGCTCGAGCGGCGGGCCCGGCGCTTTGCCGCGCTGGAAGAGGTCGCTGAAGTCCTGGGTATCGGCTTGCTGTGGCATCCCCATGCCGATGGCAATCGGCAATGGCTTGAGGAAGCCGAGCCGGAAATCAGGGAGTTGGCCGAGGATGCCCAGCGGGAATCGGCGCCGGGGGGCGAGGTGATGGCCACGGCCGGTGGGCTTGATCACCGCCTGGCGTCATTGGCCGGCATGCTTCGGTTGGCCGGGGACGGGCGTGTTCCCGAGACGTTGCGGTCTTCGCTTGATGACCTGCGCCAGAGTATCGACCGGACCCGCACCGCGATCGATGAGCTGCCCGCCGATGCAAGGCCCGGGCGGCTGGTGCAACTGACCCGGAGCTACCGGGCGCAACGCGCGGCGGTGGCGGCCCGGGTCGAGCAACTGGTCGATGGCCGGCCCCTGACGCTGGAAGACTTTCCTGAAAGTCTGTTTCGGCCTTATGTGGATGCCGATGGGCCGGGGCCGGTCCGGTATGCGCTGGAGATTCATCCCAGACTGCCGCGCGGCGATGGGATCGCCAGCCCGCTTTCTCCCCGGTTCCTGCCCGGGTTCGTCCAGGCCCTCCGGGAGATCGATTCGAAAGTCACCGGCGTCATTTTTCAGGTCTACGAGTTCGGTCACCTCATGCAGCGGGCCTACATCCAGGCCGGCATCATGGCCCTGGCCGCGGTGTTCATCATCGTCTGGATCAGCTTCCGCCGGCTGACCGACGCCTTGATGTGCATGCTGCCGGTGAGCCTTGGCTTTCTCTGGATGTTCGCGGTGGTTGTCCTTAGCGGTGTCACCCTGAACCCGGCCAACATCACCGTGCTGCCGCTGATGTTCGGCATCGGTGTGGATGCCGCCGTCCATGTGCTGCACCGCTACGGCCAGCACCCCCAGACCAGGCCGCTTGGCCTGGCGCTGGGAACCGGTAAGGGCATCACCCTCACCAGCCTCACCACCATGATCGGCTTCGCGGCCATGATGATCGCCGACCACCGGGGCATCTTCAGCCTCGGCTTCGTGCTGACCGTCGGCATGGGCATGACGCTCCTGATCTGCCTGACGGTGATGCCCTCACTCCTGGAACTGCGCACCAGGCGAAGAATCCGGTGTGGCCTCCTGACCGATACCCCGGAAGCCCCGGACGCCCCGGAAGGTGCTCCCCCGGATACCGGCCAGGCTCAGGCACGTGCTGCCGTGGATGCTCAGGGTTCGGCAGGATGAATGGAACTCAAAGTGCTCGAAGGGAAGGACTCTTCCGGCCGGACGGCATGGGACGGCATCGCGTTCTTGTGGCTCAGGGGGGGCGACTTGAGTACTCCGGCGGTAACGGGATTTTTTTTATCCAAATGTCACAAAAAGGATTGTCCGGACGCAGTTAATGAGGTACTCTTTCCGGGTTGCGGGATGTTTGGTCGGAAGGTCGGTGGTCCGGGCGTCCTGCGGAGCGTGAGTTTTGGGGGATGGCGGCGGCTCAGGATGAGCTTGGACTGCTTATCGCTTCGGCAGCCGGAACCAGTAAGCTCGCATCGAAATGTTGCGTTCAGCAACCCAATGCCCACGGGTTCAGGCCCAGGGAAGCACCCTCCCTGGGCTTTTTTTTTGCGCGGATGGGTTGAATTGCGATTTCTGGCCATCGCGGCCGGCCCGTCTGGCGGGTGTCGGTGGATCCGTGGCTGCCCAAGTCGCGTTCGTCCCTCGCATTTTGCCCAAATTAACAGCGTTGGATTACAGGGCTCGATGGTCCGATAGTAAACGGGGGGTTGCGTGCGGGTTTTTGAGCCAAGTGCGTGCGAAAGTGCTTGACAGGTGAGCATTCTGTTGTAGTCTTAGGAGGCGTTTAGTTGGTCGGTCGTGGTTTCTGCCATACGGGGTAAAGCTGCTTGCCAGAGCATGCTGTTGCGGAAACGTCCACCTGGCAGGTGGAGACGAGACCGTTGATGTGAAGAGATTCCTGGTCGATTATGGGTGAGCCTGGGCGGTTGTGGTGACCTTGGGTCGTGCGATTGACGGGTTGCTGATTCCTCCTGAAGCTTGGGGAGGTCGAGCCTGATCCGCACGACTGAATGAGTCGGCTTGGACCGCGGATTGGATTACCGAGGCTGGTTTGGATGGCCGCCGTTCGGTGAACAGGGGAAAGCAAATGCCGGAACCGATAACGATGGTGATGGTCGGGGCGGGGGGAGGCGGCTTGCTGCTGGAGTTGGCGCGGCGGCATTTCCGTATGTTCAAGGAAATGATGGACTATGTCCTTGGCGGGCTTTGCCTGCTCTTTTTCCTGCCGCTGATGTTGGTCTGCGCAGCGCTGATCAAGCTGCACGATCCCTCAGCGCCGGTACTTTTTCAGCAGGTTCGCGTCGGTCTCAATGGCCGACTCTTCAAGGTGTTCAAGCTCCGAACGATGTACGCGGATGCGGAGAAGTGCGGCAAGGCGCAGTGGGCCGGCGACAACGACCCGCGGATCATTCCCATCTGCCGCTGGATGCGCAAGAGCCATGTCGATGAACTGCCGCAGTTGATCAATATCCTTCGCGGCGAAATGAGCCTCGTCGGTCCCCGACCGGAGCGTCCCGAGCTTTTCGAATCGCTGGTCCGGCAGGTGCCCGATTTCGAACGCCGCCTGGCCGTCAAGCCCGGGCTGACGGGTCTTGCCCAGATTCGCAACGGGTACGACACGGACATCGATTCGGTCCGGCGTAAGCTGAAGTACGACTTGGAGTACATCGAGAACATGTCGTTGGGGCTGGAATTCCGGCTGCTCTTTGCGACGATCGCCAAGTTCCGGGACGACGGGGCGCGATGATGCCATGGTTGGCGGCGTAGCGGTCCGGGGCGTAAGCGATTGAGCTCCGGGGCATTTCGGACGGGTGAGAGTCGCTTGGTGCAGTGCGGAGCCTTGGCGGCGCGCCTCGCAAGTCCGATAACGATGCATGGGTATGGCTGACCGGGATGGCTCGCCGGTGCAAGGCTGGCGGGGCTGCGACCATTAACGGGTCGCCGACATGGACCGTAGGGGTGACGAAGCTTGGGCGGATGGCCGCCGACAGTGATTTGCGGTTCCGATCCGGCCGATGAACCGAGTCAGCGGTCCGTCCCGCGGGTTTGTGGGCGGCGGTCTCTTGGCTGTGAATCCGATGGCCGTACGTCTGGTCGGAGCTTGGCCTTTGGGGTAGACTTTGGTCGAGGATGGACCGATACTTATGGAGCCGGCGCATCGGTGCCGGACGCAATCGGCATGCTGGGACGGTCGATGCTTGTTCAGGCTGTCGATGGCGTGGCGTTCGGAATTGAACGGCAGGGCGGAAACCTGGGAGTTGATCATGGAATCGCGTGTCTGTGCAATGGTGATGGCGTTGGCGATGGTTGTGGCGCTGGCTGGCTGCCGCGTGCCGCCGCCGGGCGTTGATTTTGATGTGTTCCTTGATCCGGATCGGCCGCGAGCGATCGTGGCCGGCAAGCCGTATGTGATCGAGCCGCCGGATTCCATCCGTGTGCTTGCCCCCGAGGCTTCCGAAGACCTTCACAATGTCACCGCGACCATTCGTCCGGACGGCTACATCACGCTGCCACTGATCGGCGAAATGATGGCCGCGGGCAAAACGCCGTCGCAACTGGCCGCGGAGATCGAAGAGGCGGCGCTTCGGTATTACGATCGGATCACGGTACAGGTCGAGATGACCAGCTTCGTGTCAAAGCGTTACTACATGGCTGGTGAGACCAGTGCCGGCCCCAAGCAGTATACCGGTCGGGATACGGTCCTCGATGCCGCGTTGAGCGCCGGCATTCCGCGTTCGGCCTGGCCGGAGCGTGCCGTGCTGATCCGGCCCAGTGAACAACCGGACCTGATCGCACGTATGACGGTCAATCTTCGGGATCTGTACGAACTGGGCGATCACCGATACAACGTGGTCCTCGAAGAGGGAGATATCCTCTTCATACCGACCAATCGCGTGGCCCAGGTGGGTATTTTCGTTCAGAACCTGATCTCGCCGGTCGATCCTGTGATTCGTGCGATTTCGACGCCGGCGCGGGCCAGTGCGGGGCTGCCGTAAGGGCGGGAAGCCGCGTTGGCGTCGGGTGATAGGGACAGGGCTGAACTGGATCGCTTCCGGCAGCGGACCTTAGAACAGGGTGATATGACATGGCATGGAGAAAGCCGACAACCGTGCATGAGTGGCTGGGCATTCTGCTCCGTCACAAGAAGAAATTCGTCTTTCCGGCCCTGATCGTCGCCATCGCGGTGATATTGGGCGGTGGCACCATCGAGCCCAACTGGCAGACCGCGGGTCAACTCGAACGGGTGAATGATCCGCTGCAGCAGCAACGGGGCAGCGCGGCCATCACGCGAAATGTCGAACAGGAACGTAGAACCATTCGCGAGTCGATGCTCGATCGTGCTGCGATGGTGCAGGTCATTCGCGATCTTGATCTGGGTGTGTTGGACATGGTCGATGGGCGGTTGACCACCGAGGGAGCCCGCCGCCAACAGGAACTGGTCGAGACGCTGCAGTCCCGCCTCCGGCTGCGGATGCGGATCGCCGGTACCGATTACGATCTGATTGAGGTTACTTATGTCGGGCCGGACCGTGCCCGAGGCCCGCGAATCGTCAATCAGGTCATCGAGAACTACCTCACCAGCACCATGCGACGACTCGAGAGCTCGCTCACATCAACGACCGACTACGTCAACGAGCGGGTCAAGTCCCTGTCCGAGCGAAAGCGGAACCTTGAGGGTGATCTACAGAACCACCAGACCCGCTGGCCTCGCCAGTTGCCGGAGAACCCTGGCGAGCTTCGTCTGCAGATCGCGGCGAAGGCCGAACAACTGGCCGAGAACGCCGAGCAGATCGAGAAGCTTCGCAGTGCCGTCCGCTTTGCCGAAGAATATGTCCAGTCGGCATCGCAGTACATCGAGGAGCGCCAGACCGGGCGCAATCCGGATTGGGTACGCTTGCAGCAGCAGATCGGGCAGATCGAGAACGAATATCGTCAGCGCCGGGCTTCGGGCATGACCGATCTCCACCCCACGTTGGTTCGCCTGCGGGCCAACCTCGAGAGCCTTTACGCCGAGTTCGAGAATACGCCTGAGCAGGCCGAACTGGGCGTCACCACCAAGCCGAATCAACGCTGGCACGAAGAGCAGCAGAATATCCTCCGATTCACCAATGAAATCCGTCGCCTCCAGACTCTCCAGGCGAATTTGGTCGAGGAACGCGATGCGCTGACGCGCATGGAACGCCAGTACACGGATATCCGGGAGGTTGGTCGTCGAATCGAGCAGGAACTGGCCGATGTCAGGCGCGATCTGTCGATGTGGGAGCAGACCTATCGCGACCAGGAGCACGCCCTGCGCCAGATGCACACAGGACGCGCGGTGAACTACATCTTCAGACAACGCGCAATTGAGGCGAGCAGGCCGGTCAGTCCCGATGTCCGGACCATTCTGGGCGCGGCCCTCGTGCTGGGGTTGATGGTTGGCGCGGGCCTTGTTCTGGCTTCGGAAGTGACCAATCGAACCTTCCGCAACATCGAGCACGCCACGGATGAGCTCCGCTTGCCGGTGTTCGGCGCGGTCGATCAGATCGCCAGCCCCGGACAGGCTTTCCGGAGGCGCCTGATCGACTGGGTGCTCTTCCCCGTCGCGGCTTTCGCGATGATCCTCGTGCTCCTGCTGTGCATCGCGTTGACGTATTCGAACTTCGATGTCACACGGGACCGTGAATTCACCTCGCCGTTGGAGACCATTCGACAGGTAATCGGCGTGTAACCCATGCGGTCCGCCCCGGGCAAGCCGGCGGAGTAATGCCCGCCCAATCGGAATCGGCCAGATGTATGAGAGCTTTTTCAACCTCGCGTGTTCGCCGTTTCAGAACACGCCCAATCCCCGGTTCTTCTATGAGACCGAGCAGCACCGTGAGGCTCTGGCCAAGCTGGAATACACGGTGCGCAATCGCCGTGGATTCGCGCTGATCACCGGGGAGATCGGCTCGGGCAAGACGACGCTGATTCGCACGCTGATGCGGCGCCTGGGCAGTGATGCCCGCATCGCGATCGTCAACAACACCCGGGTCAGCTCCGAGCAGCTTCTGCGGCTGATCTGTCAGGAATTGGGTGTCGAGGTTGGCCCGGAGAAGGATAAATCGGTATTGATCGCGCAGATCAAGCGGTTCGTCGAGCATCAGGCGGCGGTGGGTCGGAACGTGGTCATCATCATCGATGAGGGCCAGTGCCTGAGCATTGATGAGTTCGAGGAGATACGCCTGCTGACCAACCTGGAGAGCGAAACCGAGAAACTGGTGCAATTGCTGATCCTCGGTCAGCCCGAGCTTCGCAACACGCTTCGTCACCCCCGATTGGCGCCGCTGATCCAGCGCATCTGCATGTATTGCCACTTGCAGCCGATGGGCTTCACGGACATGACTCGGTACATCGCTTTTCGCCTGGTACGGGCCGGCAAGGGGCGGCCGAACGTCGATTTTTCGCGAGAAGCGCTTCAGATGATCTATCAGTACACCAAGGGGATTCCCCGCCTGGTCAATCTCTGTTGTGACAATGCCCTGTTGGCGGGGTATTCCAATGACACCAAGTTGATCGACTCGGGCATCGTCCGACGCGCCATTTCACAGATGATGCCGAACTTCGAGGGTCAGATGACCGATATTGTCGAGGAGTGGCCGGTGCAGAATCAGGAGATTGAGGATGGGCGACGTATATAAGGCCATGCAGAAGGCCAGGCAGCAGTCCGGCGAACGGGCGGCTGACCCGGTCGGCGAGGCAGGCGTTGCCCCCGCGCCTGACGAGGGGGTCCGCACCGCCGAGCCTGGGGCATCGGAGGTGGGCGGCCTGCCCATGGACCAGATCCAGGCTTCACCGCTGGTTGATGACCGCATCGCGGCGGGGAAGGATGGCCTTGCCCTCGACGAGGATGATGAGTTGATCGTTGAATCCGCGCCCCCGGTCGAAGGATCGGAGGTCGGCGCTGCGGCGGGTTCCCAATCCGTGCCGGCTGCGGATAGGGAGGCGGCAACCGCATCTGTGCCGGGGTCCGACTCGGGCAAAATGGATTCAACCGTCAGCCGCGCCATGAGTCGGGTGCCGACCGCGAAGCCCGGTAAGCGTATTCAGGGCGCGCACCGTGATCGCAAGTACCACGGTTCGCTCAACGGGTACTCGCGCGAGGTGGTGGCCCATCACGATCGCGGCAGCGTCATCACGGAACAGTATCGCGCGATCCGCACGCAGATTCTCGCCCGCGGCCGCACGCGGAAGCTGCACACCCACACCATCACCAGTTCGCTGCCCGGTGAGGGCAAAACCGTGACGACGCTCAATCTCGGTGTGACGTTCGCTGAATTGACCGATCAGAACACGCTGATCATCGAAGCCGATCTTCGCTGCCCGGCCTTCGCCAAGCTGCTTGACCGCGACGGCAAACCGGGGCTTCTGGATTACCTCGAGGGTCGGACCGACGATATCGACGAGATCATCCAGCGCACGGTTTACGACAATTTCCAGTTCATCCCCGCCGGGGGCTCCGCGGCCGACCGCAGCACCCAGCTTCTATCGTCGCCGCGCATGCTTCGGCTGCTGGACCGGCTCAAGGACCGCTACGATCACCTGTTCATCGATACCCCGCCGATCATCAGCGTCACCGACGCCTGCATCATGGGCGCCGCCAGCGACCAGGTCATGCTGGTGGTGCAGCTCAACCGGACCACCAGCGAAGCCGTCGAGCGCGCCAAGCGATTGCTCAAGGCGGGACATTGCGAAGTCAGCGGTGTCATTCTGACCCATCAGACTGAACACCATGAGGACTATTACACCTCCAAGTACAGCCGATACTATCGGCCCGCGGAATGAGCGCCCGAGCCCCATCGTGCGTGTGGAGTGAGCATGAGCGATCAGGATCGGCAATCCACGGAGGATGAATCGACGGGCGATGGTTCTCGTAAGCCTCGATTGTTGATGCTGACCCATCGCCTGCCCTATCCTCCGGATCGCGGGGATCGCATCCGCAGTTACAACCTGCTCAAGCAGTTGTCCCAGCATTTTGAACTGGCCGTGGCCTCGGTCAGCGAAGACCCGATCTGGCTTCAGCACCACCAGTTGCTGGCCTCGATCGCCAAGCGCGTGGCGCTGTATCCGGTCTCGAACCTGACGATCCGTATCAATGCGGTCAAGGGGCTGCTTACCGGACGAGCCATCACTCCGAGTTGCTTTTTCCGGCAGGGGCTTTGCGATCAGATATTGCGATGGCAGGAGGAGGATCCGTTTGATGCGGTTCTGACTTTCTGCACCGGCATGATCGAATATGTCCGTCGCCTGCGGAATCACCGTCCCAAGCCGTTCACCGGCCGGCATGTGCTGGACCTTGTCGATGTCGATAGCGCCAAGTGGCAGGCCTATGCCGGGAACTCCTGGTTTCCCATGAGCATGCTCTACCGGACCGAGGCAAGAAGGCTTCGCCGGATCGAGCGTGGCGAGTATGAGCCGTTCGATGCCCTGACCGTGGTCAGTGAAGCCGAGGCCGAGGCCTACCGCCGGACGGTCGGACCTTCAGATCGCGTGCATGCGGTGGGCAACGGCGTGGATTTGCAGTATTTCCATCCACTGCCCGAGGCCGAATCCCCGACCCTCTGTTTCGTGGGTGTGCTCAATTACCGGCCCAATGCCGAGGGCATCACCTGGTTCGCCCGGGAAGTGATGCCTTTGCTGCATGAGCGGAGGCCGGATATCCGGTTGCTGGTCGTCGGGCGGCATCCCACATCGAGCATCGAGGAACTGGGCCGACATCCGGCGATCGAGATCGTCGGCTCGGTGCCGGACGTTCGCGCTTACATCCGCGAGGCGGGCGTGGTGATCGCGCCGCTGAAGCTGGCTCGTGGCGTTCAGAATAAGGTGCTCGAAGCCATGGCCTGCAAACGCGTGGCGATGTGCAGTCCCGCGGCGGCCGAAGGTCTGGATGCGGACCCCGAGCAGGAGATGGTCGTCGCCGACAAGGCCGAGGAGTGGGTCGAACGCATCATCCAACTCCTTGACGATGTTCAATTGAATCGCAAGATCGCTGAAGCCGCGCGACGACGAGTGGAGCGGGCATACTCATGGGAATCTCGTCTCGAACCCATGATTCGGTTGCTCAATGGCCAGTCGCCGCTTCGGATCACCACCGACACCGAAGCCGCCTGATCCTTTTCGCCCACCAAGCGGACTACTTCCCTTCAAGTTTCCGTCGCATGACCTGGGCGAAGCGTTCCAGTGGTGCGGCTTTGCCCGTCCAGAGTTCAAACTGCGTCGCCGCCTGGCGGATGAACATCTCATCACCGGTAATGATCCGACAGCCCCGGGCCTGCGCATCACGGATCAGGCGGGTCTTGAGCGGGTTGTAAATCGTATCAAAGACGACCGCATCGTCGCCGAAGGAATCGGGCATTTCCTCCGTCGGCCAAGGGGTGTCCTCTTCCTTGGGATGCATACCCAGCGGGGTGCAGTTGATGACGATCGGGCAGCAGCTCTGGCAACGTTTCTCCCACGGCCCCGCGACCACCTTGCCGGGTAGTGATGAGAAAGCGGCGGCCAATTCTTCAGCGCGGGCCTGGGTGCGGTTGTAGATGATCACGGTGGCACCGTACTGGGCCAGGCCCGCCACGATCGCCCGCGCAGCGCCGCCGGCACCCAGCACGACCACCCGCCGGCCGGCCAGCCCCTCACGCTCGATGCCAAGAGCCGCACACAGCGCATCCAGCGCCGCGGCGTAATCGGAATTGGAGGCCATCAGGCCGCCATCCTCGCGGATCGAGAGCGTGTTGGCCGCGCCGATCAATTCGGCCAGCGGTTCGACATGACCGCCCTGTTCGCCAACGAAGCGAAGCAGGTTCTCCTTATGGGGGATCGTCACCGAAGCGCCACGGAAGTTGAGCGAGGGTAGATCGAGCCAGGAGCGAACCACGGCCTTGAAGGATTCCCATTCCGGCTGGACGGGCATCAGCACGTACACGCCGTTGTGGCCGATCTCGGAGAAGCCGGCGTTGTGAATCGCCGGAGACATCGAGTGGCCCACCGGGTGGCCGATCACGCCGTAGACCTCGGTATCCGCATGCTGGTCATCCCAGCGATAAAGGTTCTTGAGTTCGACCACGTCCGGCTGTCCCGGCGCGGCGGCCTGGTGCCCGGGGGGTGAGGCGAAAGTGAGCAGGGCGTTGAACTTCCGCGCCAGCACGCGGCTGGGCAGACCGTGATCGCCCATGCAAATCGCGATGGTCGGCTTGAACTGCTGACCGATCAACTCGAACGCTTCGAGATTGTCATACAGCGATCGGGCGCGCCAGGCGACTTTGATCACCCGGGCCGCCGGGCTCGCCGCCATGGCCTCGATTCGCTGATAGAGATCCGCCGGGCGGCCGACGAAGTCGTGGGTCGAGAGGATCAGGCCCGTTTGTCGCCGCCCCGGATTGCCCGGATGATCCAGCCAGGGCATCAGCGCTTCGCGCAGTTCCGCTTGCGCTTGCCACTGGGTCAGCTCCACATCGACATAGGCCGGTCCCTGCCCCGCTTTCAGTCCGGCCAGCAGGCGCTCGATCCGCCGCGCTGGGGTCATATCCTCCCGCCCGCCTTCATCTTCATGCCGACAGGTCAGAATGCAGGGGATCGGCGAGGCATCAATGAGCTGCCCGACCTCTTCATCCGAACCGGAAAAACCATCGATCCGGAATTCGACCAGGTCCGCGCCGTGCTCAGCCGCCATCGCGGCCTGGCGCAGGGCATCGGCCCGGTCATGAACGAGAATGGAAACGGCCAGGTGCGTCATGGTGGCAAGAATACCCGATCACGCCGGGCTTACCGACCCGCCAACCCCGATGATTTGGGCGAGTCGGGCAACTGGTCGGGCCGGTGGGATCGTGACACAAAGCTAACATTTCTATAACCCGGGTGAAATCGTTACCCTGTGCCGTTCATGGAACCGTCCGTCGGCAACCGGCTCTATCGTCAGATTCTGGCGTGGTCACTGCTCGTGATCATGCTGGTGTTCTTGATCTGGCCGATTCTGTTGACGGTCGGCAAGGGCTTCATCCGAGCGGATGGCGCCAGTCGAGGCGCGGCGTACATCCTCTTCAACCACGATCCGGACCAACCGGGAGTCTTCAACTATGCCGGGCTCGATGCCCGCTCGGGGCAGTGGGTGATCGGTCGCCGCGATGCCGAGGGCTGGCACGACCTGGCCGTCGCCCCCGGAGCCCGCGCCAACCAGAACTATGAACTCCGCCTGGTGTTCGAGGAGACCGGCGTCACGCTGGCATCGACCCGGCCATTGGTTCGACACCAGTTCGAGCTGCCGGCCGGCGGGCGGATCGGCCTGTCGGCGGTCGATGCCCCGGCGACCTTTTCCCGACTGGACATCCGGTATGCCCGCCAGACGCCGGGCCGCGTGGGCAACGAGGTCATCCGCTTCACCGCATCCGAGCATCTGCCCCGCGATCCTTCGCCAGAGGCCCGCTGGAGCACCGACCGCAATCAACTGGTGACGCCCGTCAGCACCGGTCAGACCGCCATCGGGTTCTTTGCCGATCCCGAGGAATCCCGTCGCATTCTGGGCGTCGAGGTCGTGCTGCGCTCGACCGCCGTCGGGTGGTTCACCCTGGATTATTTTCTGGGCATCTTCCGCGATCCGGTCCTGGTCAACGGGCTGCTCAACAGTCTGTGGATCGCCATCGGCACCACGCTGCTGTGCCTGATCATCGCGCTGCCGCTGGCGATGGTTTCAGCGCGTTGCGAGTTTCCGGGCAAGGCGATCTTCTCGGCGCTGGTGCTGGTGCCGCTGATCCTGCCGCCCTTTGTCGGGGCGATTGGTCTGAGGGCGATCATGGGTCGGGCCGGATCGCTCAATGCGCTTCTGGGTGATATCGGGGTGATCGACGCGGATGCGCCCGGCTTGGATTTCCTGGGGGCTTATCGGTTCACCGCTGTGATCGTGCTTCAGGCGCTGCATCTGTATCCGATCCTGTATCTGAACCTGGTCGCGGCGCTGGCCAACCTGGACCCCTCGCTCGATGAGGCCGCCAAGAACATGGGCGCCGGTTCGTTTCGGCGTTTCTGGCGCATCACCGTTCCCCTGATCATGCCCGGGGTCTTCGCCGGCGGCACCATCGTCTTCATCTGGGCCTTTACCGAGTTGGGCACGCCACTGATGCTCAACGTCCGCGATGTGATGCCGGTTCAGGTGTTCGAGGGCCTGCGACAGATCGAGACCAATCCCCGCCCGTTCGCCCTGGTGGTGGTGATGTTACTGGCCTCGGTGATTCTCTATGGCCTGGGCCGGCTGGCGCTTGGCCGACAGGCTTATGCGATGCAGTCCAAGGCCTCGGTCGGCTCCAGCACCCTTAAGCTGGGGTGGGTTGGGTCGCTGATGGCGATGTCGTTCTTCGGCCTGGTCACGTTCATCGCCGTGCTGCCGCACATCGGCGTCATCTTCACGTCCCTGACCATGGATGGGCAGTGGTATCGCTCGGTGTTTCCACAAGAGTGGACATTGACCCACTACGAGAACGCGCTTTCCCATCCGCTGGCGGTCGGTTCGATCCAGAACAGCCTGCTGCTGGCCAGCGCTGCCATGGTGCTGTGCATCATCGTGGGCCTGGCGATCTCGTACCTGAACGTGCGTTGTCGAATGAAGCTGGGCGTGATTCTTGATGGGCTAGCCATGCTGCCGCTGGCCGTGCCCGGCATCGTGCTGGCGTTCGGCTACATCGCCATGTCCCTGGTCTGGCCGCTGGGCCCCGGTACGGTGAGCGAGGGTGGCTTCCTTCAGGTGGTGGGAACCGACCCCAACCCGTTCCCATTGCTGATCATCGCCTATGCGGTGCGGCGATTGCCCTACGTGGTGCGCTCGGCTTCGGCGGGGCTGCAGCAGACCTCGGGCATGCTCGAGGAAGCGGCGCTGAACCTGGGCGCTTCGACCATGACCGCCATCCGCCGCATTGTGCTGCCGCTGATCATGGCCAACCTCATCGCCGGCGGCATCCTGGCCTTTTCCTTCGCCATGCTGGAAGTAAGCGATTCGCTCATCCTCGCCCAGCAGGAGCGCCACTTCCCCATCACCAAGGCGATCTTCAGCCTCTTCAATCGCCTCGGAGACGGTCCCTATATCGCAAGCGCGATGGGTGTCTGGGCGATGATGCTGTTGGCCCTGACGCTGGTCGCGGCCAGCATGCTGATGGGTAAACGCATGGGCGCGATCTTCCGTATCTGATCGATGAAGCGGATTGGTTGGACCACGAGGCGAACTCGGCCGAATGCCCCGAGCACCCGGCGATGGTCCGCAGTGTCCCGGCCTTCGCCAAGCGCGACGGGAATCTGATCATCCCCACAGCGCCGGTCGGCCTTATTCAGGAACCCGCCACTGTTCGCCCGGCTCCATCACCTTGACCTCCACGCCCTCGGGCTTGAATTCGCTGATGTCATCGGTCAGCAGGGGGAAGGTCTTGTAGTGAACCGGGATGGCGTAGCGGGGCTTGACGAACTCCGCGGCCCGCGCGGCCAGGGCCGGGCCCATGGTGAACCGATCACCCACCGGCAGACAAGCGATCAGCGGGTGGGCGTATTCGCCGATCAGCTTCATGTCGCTGAACAGCCCGGTATCCCCGGCGTGATAAATCTTCACGCCCGCGATCTCGATGACCAGACCCGCGGGCTGGCCCATGTAGCGGCCTTCGTAGCTCGAAGAGTGAAACGCCGGCGTGAACGCCACGTAGCCGAAATCGGTCATGATCCGCCCGCCGGGGTTGCCCGGCTCGGTCTTTTCCACTCCCTTTTCACCAAGGTGGATCGCAAGCTCGTTGACCGCGATCACCGGAGCCTTGTTGGCCTTGGCGATCGCCACCGTATCGCCGACATGGTCATCGTGGCCATGGGTCAGGGCGATGTAATCACAGCGGATATCGGCCGGTTTGTGTTTGGCCAGCGGGTTGCCGGTCAGGAATGGATCGACCGCCAGCGTCTTGCGGCCGTCGCTGAAAAGAAAACCTGAATGTCCGAGAAAGGTGACGGTAAGAGGCATGGCAAAGCTCCTGATCAAACGATTACCCACTCCTACTATACGCAATTCCTGCACGGTATCACGACTCCGGACGTTCCACGTTGTACTCTTGAACGATTGTGGAGTTGTGCATGAGGCTTGACCGGTCCATTGAGGTTCGTTTCGACCACCGGCTGATCGTCACCCGAGGGGTGTTCGATTCCGACGCGGCCGGGGCCGATGCCCTGGCGGCGGTGATACGTGAGGGCATGGCGGTCGGCGGTTCGGGCGGCGAGTTGAAGTCGGAATCGGACCGGCGGGCGAAGGTGCTCTTCTGCATCGATACCCATGTTGCCAAGGCTCATCCGGATCTGGTGGATCGCATCCACGCCTGGGAGCGACGGCACGCCGAATTGATCGAGCCGGCCGGACGCGTCCATCCCGTACCCGGCGGCGAGTTCTGCAAGAACAATCGCGAAATCTTGTACGCCCTGCTCAGCCGCATCCATCACCAGGGTCTGGATCGGCAAAGCTACATCGTCGTCATCGGCGGCGGGGCGGTTCTGGATTGCGTCGGCATGGCCGCGGCGCTGGCCCACCGCGGAGTGCGCTTGATCCGCATGCCCACCACGACCCTGGCCCAGGGCGATTCCGGCGTGGGGGTCAAGAATGCGATCAACGGTTTTGAGCAGAAGAACTATCTGGGCACCTTCGCCGTGCCCTGGGCGGTTATTCACGACGAGGCGTTTCTGGACAGCCTTTCGCCTGAAGCGTGGCGGGATGGCTTCAGCGAAGCGGTGAAAGTGGCGCTACTCAAGGATGCGACGCTTCTGGAGCGCCTCGAGCTTGACGCTGACCGGATTCGCCGCGTGGGTGATCCGGCGGGCCTGGACGTCCTGCGCCGCTCGGCGGTGCTGCACATGGACCATATCGCCCTTGGCGGCGATCCGTTCGAGATGACCTCGGCCCGCCCATTGGATTTTGGCCATTGGGCGGCCCATCGGATCGAAGCGTTGACGGATTACCGCATCTCGCATGGCCACGCGGTGGCGATCGGGCTGATGATCGATCTTGAGTACGGCCGCCGCGCGGGGTTGACGGAGCCGGATTGCGCCCGACGAGGCGCGGCGGTGCTCCGTAACCTCGGTTTTTCGGCACCGACCGACCTGTGCATCCCCTCGCGCCGGCTGCTTGAGGGTATCGAGCATTTCCGAGCCCATCTGGGCGGAGCGCTGACCTTGACCATGGTTCAATCCCCCGGCCGAGCGGTCAATATTCACGAAGTGGATATGCCCGCGATGCTCGGCGCGCTCGATACCGTGCTCCCACGACAACGGGTCGGTTCGGCCCGGTCCACCTGATCGCGCAATTTCCCGTCCGCTTTCAGGCCGGGTCACTCCATCGATCCCGCCCGGCGGATGCCCCGATCACCAAACTTTCGACGCACCGCATCCATCGTCTCATCCAGTCGGCGTTGCTTTTCATCCTCCGGATGCTCGAACAGCATGCCCGGCGCGGCCTGGCGCGGCACCAGCTTGCTCAACGTGATGCCGGCCAACCGAAGCGGACGCATCCCCGCCATCAGCCACTGCCCGAGCAATCCATCGGCCGCTTCCCAGATGCGCTGGGTGGAATCGGTTGGAGCGGTCAACGTGACCGACCGGCTGATGGTCACGAATTCGCTTGTCCGCAGCTTCAAGGTCATCGTGCCCGCCAGAAGCTCACGCCCGCGCAGTGATCGGCAGACCGACTCGGTCAGCCAAAGCAAGATGCCACGCAACGCCGCGCTGTCGCACACATCCTGCCCGAAAGTCCGTTCCTGCCCGATGCTTTTGGCCTTGCGGTGGTCCTCGACGGGGCGATCATCCAGACCGTGGGCCAGTGCCCACATGCCCGATGCCTGGCGGCCGACGATCGACTCCAGCCATGAAACCGGGCGGCTGCGCAATTGCCCGATCGTACGGATGCCCAGCGATTCCAGCTTGTCCGCGGTGGCCGGTCCCACCCCCCAGAGCCGGCCAACCGGCAGCGGATCGAGGATCACCCGGGCCTGCTGTGGCTCGATCAGTTTCAGCCCATCGGGTTTGGCCATCTCGCAGGCCAGCTTGGCCAGGCTCTTGTTCGGACCGATCCCGATCGAACACGCCAGCCCGGTGGCGCTGCGAACCTCCCGCCGAATCCACGCCCCCGCTTCGGCCCAGCGCCCCATCCAGGTCTGGACGCCGGTCAACTCCACGAACGCCTCATCCAGCGAAAGCGGCTCCATCACCGGCGACACCGATGCGAGAGTGTCCATCACCACCGCCGATAGCTGCTGATACCGATCGAATCGAGGCGGTCGAATCACCGCTTCGGGGCAGAGGCGTCGTGCCATGGCCATCGGCTGGGCCGAGTGGCAACCGAATCGGCGCGCTTCGTAACTGGCCGTACACACCACGCCCCGCGACCCATCGTAGCCCACCAGCACCGGCCGGCCGACAAGGGAAGGATCATCCAGCGCCTCGACCGAGGCGAAGAACGCATCCAGGTCCATGTGCAGCACGCAACGAAGCACCGGTCACCTTGGCTGTTGAGATCGAACCAGGGATTACTATAGCGGACCGGATCATGGCGCGGCGGTCCGGATCGCTTATGATCGCCCACCGCCGGAGCGATGGGGAAGCACAGGGTTCGGGCGCCGTTGCGCGGTTGTGGTTGACCGGTACCAGGCGCCTCGGATGATGGATGACCTTACATGAAACTTGACCATGATTTTGAGGGCGGAACGCCGTTCGATGTGGAGCGGCCGGAATCGGGGATCATGAGTATCGTGCCCCGTGCGCCGGGTTCGGGGAGTCAGTGGTTTTATCTCTGTTTTCGTTGCCGTTGTGATGGCCAGGGCCCGCACGCCGATGATGTCATGTGCATCCGTTGGCCGCGCTCCTATGGTGTTGAAGACCTGCCGCCGGAGTTGGATGAGGAAGTCCGGTTCCGCATGACCAGTCACGACAACTTCGCCGCGGCGCTCCACCGCACGCTCTTTTGGAGCCCGGACATGCGCACGTGGAAAAAGTTGAAGGTCGAGCCGGCCGATTCGGATCGGAGCATCATGGTTCCGGTCCCGGATCAGAAGCGCGCGGTCTACATCGCCACGCAGATTCCGTATCTGGCGACGTATTACGAATCGTTGATCGAGCACGTCCGGTCGGTGGAGCCTGATGCGTTGCTGACCTTGGGCAAGAGCCAGGGCGGCCGCCCGATTTATGGTTTTCGATTCGCCGATCGGGATCAGGAATCGACCGATGATGATTCAGCGATCGGCCCGGTGCTGCACCTGCAGGCTTATCAGCACCTGACCGAATTCACCGGCCCGCGGGTGCTCGATGCCATCGCGCGGGCGCTGGCAGGCCGCCCGGACCATCCGCTTCGCGCGAAGATGACGGTGGATATGGTTCCGGTGGTGGATGTTGATGGTCTTGACGAAGGGGTCGGGATGTTGCTGGAACCGCCTGAGGATGGTCAACCCCGGGCCGGGGAGCCCAACCCGAATCGCTGCTGGAGCAACGGCGCCTGGCCGGAAGTCGAGGCGGTCCGTGCCCATGTGCGGCGGACGATCAACCAGGGTGGCGATTATCGACTGGCATTGGACCTGCACAACGGTTGGTACAAGGTGGATGTTTCCGGGGCGTGCTACACGATGGAGCCGGCTTCACGGGCCGATGAAGCTTATCGGGGGAGACAGAAACGATTCATCGACTGGATGTACCGACATACGGATCACGATAAACCCGGGACCTACTGGGAGCACGATACCGGCGGCCGCACCTTCGCCTCATGGTTGCCGACCCTTTGCCCCGATGTGACGGCTTGCACCGTCGAGTTCTCCCGGCACATCTGGTGGAATCGCAAACGGGAGTCTTACGAGCCGGTGGATGTCCACCATCCCGAGCAGTTCGCGCTCCAAGCGCTGGAGGCGATCACGGAATATCCGCTGTCCGAGGAACCCAAAGAGGATTAGGGGGGCGAACAGGAGAGCAGGAGAACAGGAGAGCAGGAGGGCGATTTACTTCCGGGGGTTCAGGCGACGAATGGGGGCTTGTTGGGGTTGGCGCTTCGTTCGATGCGTTCGATTTTTCCCGACTTCAACATTGGGACACCCATTTCCAGGATCCATCCCCCTGCAAAACAAGGATTTATGAACGCACTTCAGCCGTGTGTTGAAGTCAGGTGATCACCACGAAGATCGCGAAGAGCACGAAGCAAGAAAAGAAAAGTAGAGCATCGAGAGTCGAGAGGCGAGGGATCGATTCCTCGACATTCCACGCTCTGCCGCCAACGGCTCCCCCTTCGTGGCCTTCGAGTTCTTCGTGGAGAACATGGCTGCGCATGGCCGCCAAAGTCGGCCAGTGGGAATTGGTTCGGCT